>NZ_JBEHWS010000011.1:0-142290 GCF_040239565.1 Fulvimarina thalattae | reverse complement strand
GGATCGCCCTGTTTGGAGAGCTGAGACAGCCGATCCGAAACGTCCCAAAATCCAAACTGACCCGGCATCCGATCCTCCCGACCACCACGACGTCAGTGAATCAGATCACCGCCAAAAACTCCAATTTCCGGAGACGTCCAGCTGTCCCGCTGCGCGTCCATGTCGTTTGCGCTGATTGCGAAAACCCGCTTACGGCATGCTGGTCAAAAGTCTCGCATGGTCGCTATCCCTATTATCATTGCCCGAAGCACGGTTGTGAGAGCTACGTGAAGTCGCTTCGTCGTGCCGATATTGAAGGCGAATTCGAAGCGAGACTGAAAACCCCGCAGCCCATCGACGCGCTGTTTTGTGTGGCACGCGCGATGTTCAAAGATTTGTAGACGCATCGGCTTGGACAGGTCGATGCGCAAGCCAAAGCGCTCAGAGCACAGGTAAAGAAACTTGAAGGTCAGGTTTCAGGGCTCTCGGACAGTATCGTCGATGCATCCGTACCGAGCGTGATTGTAACCGATGAAAAGCGCATTGGACAACTCGAAGCCGAGAAGCGTTTGGTAAAAGAACGTATTGACGAAGTCCGTCGGCCTGCGAGCAACTTTGACGACGCACTTAGATCGGCGCTCGATTTTTTATCAAAACCTTGAAATCTATGGCATCACGGTCGTCTGGAAGACCGCAAAACGGTGCTGAAACTCGCAATTGCCGACCGTTTGGAACACGCACGCGGACCAGGGTAAGAGCGGCAAATTTGTCCTTACCATTTAAGGTCTTAGGCACATTTCGTGTGGCTTAAGTGAGATGGCGCACCCGACAGGATTCGAACCTGTGACCTCTGCCTTCGGAGGGCAGCGCTCTATCCAGCTGAGCTACGGGTGCGCGAAGCGCGTGGCGCACTGAGCTGACGCATAACGGATCGGCGGTTGGACGGCAAGGCGAGAATCCGTTCCAAAGATGACCGCGTGCTTGAGAGTGGTGGCCATAGGCTGATCGTTTTTCTGCTCATTTCATGAGCACAATATCGCAGTCGCCGTCCCTATCGGCTGCCGACAGACATATTACGCCCATCTCTTGGCGCTGGCACAGGCCTTGCTTCGTCTCGTCCTATCGAACCCGATTGGAGGACATGCCTTGCAACGCCGCTCATTCATCACTGCCATCATGGCCGCAACCGTCGCGATCTCGGCTGGCTTTGGCTTGTCGCCGGCGCGCGCCGATGCTGTTTCGGACATCAAGGAACGCGGCACGTTGCGCGTTGCCGTGCCGCAGGATTTTCCGCCCTTCGGCAGCGTCGGTACGGACATGACAGCCCAAGGCTACGACATCGACATGGCCGGCCTAATCGCCGAAAAGATGGGGGTCGAGCTGGAGCTGGTTCCCGTCACTAGCGCCAATCGCATTCCCTATCTTCAGACGAATAAGGTCGACCTCGTCATTTCCAGCCTGGGCAAGAACCCGGAACGTGAGGCCGTGATCGATTTCACGGAGGCTTACGCGCCCTTCTACAACGGTGTTTTCGGACCGGCCGATCTCGGGATCGAGTCAGCCGAGGGTCTTTCGGGCCATACGGTTGGCGTCACGCGTGGTTCGATCGAGGATCTGGAACTCACCAAGATCGCGCCGGACGACGTGACCATCAAGCGCTACGAGGACAATAACGGCACGATCTCGGCCTTTCTGTCGAACCAGGTCGATGTCGTCGCGACGGGCAATGTGGTCGCTGCCGCGATCGTCGAGCGCAACCCGCCGAAGAAGCCCGAGCCGCTGTTCCTGATCAAGAACTCACCCTGCTACATCGGCCTTGCCAAGAACGAGCCGGCACTGATGGAAGAGGTCAATGCGATCATCGAAACGGCCAAGAGCGACGGCTCGCTGAACGAGATCAGCAACAAATGGCTCGGCATGGATCTGCCGCAGGACCTCTGAGGGCAGGCGCCATGCGTTTACTTCCGTCGATCGGCATCCTCGGGTGGGTCCCGAGGATGCGAGGCATTCACCCTTGAACTACGTCTTCAATTTCGAATGGATCGCCCAGTACTGGCCCGTCCTCGCCAAGGGCGTGATGATCACGCTGGAGCTGACCTTCGTCGGCGGCATCCTCGGGATATCGCTGGGCATCCTGTGCGCCTGGGCGAGGGCGCTCGGGCCGAAGCCGCTGCGCATCGTCGTCGGCATCTATGTCGAGCTTATCCGCAACACGCCCTTTCTCGTCCAGCTCTTCTTCATATTCTTCGGCCTGCCGGGTCTCGGCTTTCAGCTGGGCGAGCTTCAGGCGGCCAATCTCGCAATGGTCATCAATCTCGGCGCCTATTCCTGCGAGATCGTGCGAGCCGGCATTCAGGCAACGCCCAAGGGCCAGTTCGAGGCGGGCGCAAGTCTTGCCATGAGCCCGATCGAGACCTTCCGCCATGTCGTGCTGGTGCCGGCGCTCCAGCGCATATGGCCGGCTCTGTCCTCTCAGCTCGTCATCGTCATGCTCGGCTCGGCCGTCGTCTCGCAGATCGCGGCCGAGGATCTGACCTTCGCGGCAAACTTCATCCAATCGCGCACCTTCCGCGCCTTCGAGGCCTATCTCGTCTCGACAGTCATCTATCTCCTCCTCGCCATCGCCATGCGTCAGCTGATGGCCGGGCTCGGCCTTCTCATCTTTCCGCGCCGGAGGATTGCTGTCTGATGGTCGAGTTCACGCTCTGGGATATCGCCCGCAACCTACTGCTCGCCCTGCGTTGGACGATCGTTCTTTCGCTGGTCTCCTTCGTGGGCGGCGGTCTCGTCGGATTGATCGTCCTTTTCGGCCGCATCGCCAAGAACAAGGTGATGCGTCTCCTATCCAAGGGCTATATCGAGCTGTTTCAGGGCACGCCGCTCCTGATGCAGCTCTTCCTTGCCTTCTTTGGGCTTGGCCTTTTCGGCATCAATGTGCCGGCCTGGCTCGCCGCCGGCGTCGCGCTCATCCTCTGGACAGCTGCGTTTCTCGGTGAGATCTGGCGCGGCTGCGTTCAGTCGATCGCCAAGGGGCAGTGGGAGGCTTCCGCTTCGCTCGGCATGAGCTACCTCGAACAGATGCGCCATGTCGTGCTGCCGCAGGCGCTCAGGATCGCGATCCCGCCGACGGTCGGCTTTTCCGTCCAGGTCATCAAGGGCACCGCGCTCACCTCGATCATCGGTTTCGTCGAGCTGACCAAGGCCGGCACGATCGTCACCAATGCGACCTTCCAGCCCTTCACCGTCTACGGGCTCGTCGCGCTGTTTTATTTCGCGCTCTGCTACCCGCTGTCATATTCGAGCCAGATCCTCGAAAGGAAGCTCAATGTCGCTCATCGAAATAACTGATGTGAGGAAGAGCTTCGGCGACAACGAGGTCCTCAAAGGGATCGATCTCGACGTCGAGAAGGGAGAGGTCGTCGCCATAATCGGCAAGAGCGGATCAGGCAAATCGACGTTGCTTCGCTGCATCAACGGGCTGGAGACGATCAATTCCGGCTCGATCAGCGTCGGTGGGGCGCAGCTGATGAGCGAGGAAAAGCAGCTTCGCCAGCTGCGGCTGCGCGTCGGCATGATTTTCCAGCAGTTCAATCTCTTCCCGCATCTGAGCGCAGGCCGAAACGTCATGCTCGCCCAGACGGTGGTAAAGAAGACGCCGAAGGATGAGGCGCGGAAAATTGCCGGCGAAATGCTGGAGCGCGTCGGTCTCGGTCACCGCTTCGACGCCTATCCGGAAGAACTCTCCGGCGGTCAGCAGCAGCGCGTCGCGATTGCCCGCGCGCTCGCCATGAAGCCCGACGCGCTTCTCTGCGACGAGATCACCTCCGCGCTCGATCCTGAACTCGTCTCCGAAGTGCTCGCTGTCGTGCGCCAGCTCGCCTCGGAGGGGATGACGCTCCTGATGGTGACGCACGAGATGAGCTTTGCCCGCGACGTCTGCTCCCGCGTCGTCTTCATGCATCAGGGCAAGATGCACGAAATCGGCCCACCGGAGACCTTTTTCACGCAGCCCAAGACGCCGGAACTCAAGCAGTTCATTGGGGTGAATTGAATGATCGAGAAGCCGTCGGGGCATGATCAGCCTGCGGCCGCGTGTGCTTCCAGAAGCGCTCGCGCATCGACGCGGGCGCGGAGGCGCAGGCACATCAGATAGATGCCGCCGAACTTGCGTTGCAGGAACAACGTATCGACGGGCGGGACGAGATAGACCTGCCGGTCCTCGGCGAGTTTCATGCCCTCTTCGCGCATCGTCTCGAAGATTTCCTCCTTACCGAAGTCGAACCGGGAGCCCCGATCGAGGAGGTTTGCGGCGATTTCGAAGAGATCGAGTATCTGGGCGCGTTTTGGGGCGGGGACGCGGTCGCTGACGAGGTCCAAATCCGCGAGTGCGTGGTCGGCGGCCTGACGGTCAACGGCAAGGGCGGCACGCATCAGGGACCTGCAATCTTCAACCAGCTTTTCGGCAAAGGACCGCGTCGCGCCAAAATCGAGGAGGACGATCCGCTCTTCGCCGGGCTTTGCATGGCGTTCGACGCGAAAGTTCGCGAGATTGGGATCGGTCTGCATCGTCCTGAAGACGAAGAGTTCTTTCAGGGCGAGTTCGATGAGGCTCGTAGCGGTGCGATCCCGGCTTTCCTGATCCGCAGTAAAAAGTGTCTCGATCGGCGCGCTGTCGAGATAAGTCATCGCGAGCACTTCGCCGGTCGAAAAATCATCGTGGACCGCCGGTAGAAGGAAGCGCGGATCGTCCTTGAGAAGTTCGCGGAACCGGTTGAGGCATTCCGCCTCGTGTTCGTAGTCGGCCTCTTCGTGAAGCTGGCACTTGGCCTCATTCAGAAGTGGTGAGACATCGAGTTGGCGCGGGATCAACCCGGTCATCTTCAGAAGCGTCGCGACATTGTCAACGTCGCTGTCGATCGAGCGGACGATGCCGGGATATTGCACCTTGATTGCGAGATCGCGGCCATCATGAGTGAGGGCGCGGTGTACCTGTCCGATCGAGGCCGCCGCGATGGGGCGGTCTTGAAAATATTCGAACCGCTTGCGCCAGTCTCGGCCCCAATTGCGTGCGAGCACGGCCTCCAGCTGCGCTTTCGGCATCGGGTCGGCATCAGCACGCAGGCGGCCCATGATCTCGGCGAGTTCCGGCGGCAGGAAATCGCCGTCATCCATCGAAACAAGCTGGCCAAGCTTCATCGCGGCGCCACGCAGTTCGGAGAGCTGATCCGTGACGCGCTTGACGTTGCCGGGTGTCAGCAGGAGATCTGCGAGGCGCGGTCGCTGTCCGCTGGCAAGGCGTCCGGCACCTTCCAGAAGCACATTTCCTGCAAGACCTCCGGCCATGCCGCCGAACCGCGTCAGCCGCGAAAATCGGCTGCTCGGAATAGGGCGCTCTCTCGGCGTTCGATCTCTGGGCGGCATGGTCTGGGTTCCAGTGCGAGACTTTCCAAAGAACTGGCGCGACTCTGCGGCCTTGCCATCGGATTTACGAGACATGCGACCCTTTGCCGGAGGCGAGCGTCCGGCGAATTTCGCGCTGAACCGGCTGGCGCATCTTTCGCGTCTGCCGATTTTGCGCGAAGGCAGCGGAGATGAGGATCGACGACGTGATGCTGCGAGAATGAATTACGACGCCATCATACTCGGCGCGGGGGGTGCGGGGCTTATGGCTGCCGCGACGGCTGGTCAGGCGGGCGCGAAGGTGCTCGTCCTCGACCATGCCAGCGAGCCCGGTAAGAAAATCCTGATCTCTGGCGGCGGGCGCTGCAATTTCACGAACATGAATGTCGAGCCCGGCTGCTTTCTGTCGGAAAACCGGCATTTCATGAAGTCCGCGCTGAAGCGTTATACCCAGTGGGATTTTCTGGCGCTCGTCGAGAAGCACCGGATCGCCTGGCACGAAAAGACGCTTGGCCAGCTCTTCTGCGATGGTTCGGCGCGGCAGATCGTCGGTTTGCTGCTCGCCGAATGCGCGCGTGGTGGTGTCGAGGTCAGGCTCGGAACCGATATCGGTTCGATAGGCCATGCCGATGGGCGCTTCACGCTTGGCCGCGACAGCGCACGCAACCTCGTGATCGCGACCGGCGGGCCGTCGATCCCGAAAATGGGCGCGACGGGGGTCGCCTACGAGATCGCAGAACGCTTTGGGCTCGATGTGGTCACGCCGCGCCCGGCGCTGGTCCCGCTCACCCTCGGCAGGAACGAGCAGCTGTTTCGAGAAATTTCCGGCGTTGCCTGTCCCGCTGTCGCAAGTGCGGGCGATGTCAGCTTCGAAGAGGCGGTGCTCTTTACGCACAAGGGCCTCTCAGGGCCGGCAATCCTACAGATTTCGTCCTATTGGAAACCGGGCGATCAGATCGCGCTCTGCCTCGATCCAAAGGCAGCCGAGAGGCTGAAGACGGCCAAGCGGACGATGCCCAAGGCTGGCCTCAAGGCCGCGTTTTCGGAATTCCTGCCCAACCGGCTCGCAGACGCGCTGGCGTCCAGAATCGGCCTCGAAAAGCGGCTCGGTGACTGCGCCGATGCCGAACTGGAGCTGGCGGCGGAGACCCTGACTGCGCTGGCCTTCCGACCGTCCGGCACCGAGGGGTTTGCCAAGGCCGAAGTCACCGCCGGCGGGATCGATACGGACGAGCTCTCGTCCAAGACCATGGAAGCGCGGTCCGTGCCCGGCCTCTACGCCATTGGCGAAGCGGTCGATGTCACGGGCTGGCTCGGCGGCTATAATTTTCAGTGGGCCTGGGCTTCAGGTGTCGCCGCCGGAAAGGCGATCGCAGAGAAGGCGAGGACGGTCGCCGAATAGCGACCGCCAAATCCGTCAGAACGAGCAGGCGCTTTCCGGCCGGTCGAGACCCAGCGTGTCGAGGTTCGAGACCTGATGCAGAAAGCCCTCCTGCGGCGAGGCCGTGACGACGGACTCTTCCGTGCCGAGCAGCACCGGCTGGCGCAGCTGCCAGTTCCAGTCGCGAAATGTCAGGCGCTGGCCCTTGAAGGCCGCAACCGTGAAGTCCTCGGACTTGATGAACGCGTCGAGCACGTCCGGCTCAGTCGACTGGGTGCGGGAGGCCGCTTCGCCAACCACGCGGACCGCTGTCCAGGCCTGCATGTCCTTTGATTCCATGCGCCGGCCCGATGCATCCTCGAAACGGTTCTGGATCTGCGCACCGCCCCATTGTTCGCTTGCCGGATGCCACGAGCCGGGCGTCAGGCCGGCGGTTCCCGCGACGGGGCGGGGGATCCATGTGCGCCACGGCACGTAGGAACCGAAGACTTCGGATTCGTCGGCGACGAGCAGCACTTCGTGGTCCGGCAGCTCCTGCAGGAAAACCGGGAGCTGTCGTTGGACAAGAGCCTGTCCGGAATCCGTGGCCCGGGCGCCTCCGGTGTCCTCGAAGGTTTTTTCGCCGACGATATTGCCACCGAACTTCGTCGCCGAGCGCCGCATGGAATCGGCGAAGAGCTTGTCCTGTTCATGCTCGCCGGCGACCAGCGCCCAGTTCCGCCACTGCTTCCACATGAGATACTGCGCGAGCCCGTCCGTCAGCATGGCGTAAGACGGGGCTGTGTGGAGCATGTTGGCGCGGCAGTCCTCGTCGCGAAGCCGCGTGTCGAGAGCCCCGGCATTGAAGACGAGGGCTTTCTCTTCGGCCGCGATGTCGGCGACCTTCAGAGTATCTTCGGCGTTGAGATCGGTGACGATGTAGTGGACGCCGGCGTCGAGCATTTCCTGGGCGGCCGGCGCTACGTCGTCGCCCGGTGTCAGGGACACCACGTCCAGCGTGAATTTCTGGCCCATGAAGGAACCGGTGGTGTCGTTGTCGTCGATGCCGACCTTTGCGCCGGCAACGCCGATATCCTCGGGCGGGATATCGAGGACCGAGAGAGCCAGCGTCGGTTCGTAGGTTCTGAGATAGCCGATCTTGACCTCGGAAAGCTGCTGCTGGTTTCCGGTCGTCGCAGCGGTCGGCTCCGAAGCTGAGCTGGGCTCATCGGCGGGGGACGTCTCGGTGCTGTCCTGTGCCGCCGCCGGTCCAGCTGCGAGCGCCAGCGACAGGGCGAGCGAGCTCGAAATCAGGGCGGACCGTATGAACTCGGTCTTTGGTCTTCTGGACATGGTTTTACGCGTCCCTCCACACTCTTTTCATGGCTTCCGCCCGTCGCCATTTCAATTTGATCGCCGCGCGATGCGCGTTAAACCTATGGCACGAAGCGGTGGGCACCGCTCCGGGAGACAATTTTTCATGTTTTACAGTCATGTTCTTGAAGCCTTGAGGCCAAGGCAAGCTGGAATTTTTCCCGTTGTCGCAACGGCTGCCGTTCTTCTCGCCGCACCTGCGGTGGCGCAGAACGACGGTTCGGCCGAAACGACGGCGGGACAAAGCGCTTCATCGGCGGAGGCCGAAGCCGCGTCCACGGGCGAGGCGCAAAAGGTTGCGATCTTCCCCTTCGAGCTGATCGACTCCAGCCTCGAAGGCGACATGATGGGCGAGAACCCTGATGAGACGGCGCGTCTTGCAAAATTGGCGCCGATGCTGCGGGAAGACTTCGGGATTTTGTCGGGATACGACGTCATCGACACGTCCTCCGCCGACGAACAGGTGGCGGGCGTCAATCTTCAGTCCTGCGGGAATTGCGGCCTGACCTTTGCGGAAGATCTGGGGGCCGAAATTGCAGTATTCGGAACGGTCCAGAAGGTGTCCAACCTGATCCTCAACATCAACGCCTATGTCTACGACGTCGAAAGTCGCAAGCAGATCGCACGGGGAAGTGCCGATATCCGTTCCAACACGGATCAAAGCTGGGAGCGCGGCATAGATTACCTCTTCGACAACGTGCTCAAGGAACAGCTCGAGAACCGGCCTTGATCAGATTTCTCGCCAGCGTATCCGGCCCGGACGAGGCGCTCGTCGCGCTTCGTGGCGGGGCAGACATCATCGACCTGAAGAACCCGGCGGATGGAGCGCTCGGCGCCGTTTCACCGGAACTGATCGAACAGACGATCGCGGCGGTCGGTGGAAGGCGCCCGGTTTCGGCTGTCGCGGGCAACTGCCCGATGGAGCCGGAGGCCGTTCGCGCTGCGATCGAGCCGCGGCTCGAAGCCGATTTCGTAAAGATCGGTCTTTTCCCGGCAAGCAGTGAGGCGACCGAGGCGGTCGTCGAAGCGGCTGCGGACTATAGTGATCGCTGCCTTCTTATCGCCGTCCTCTTTGCCGATCAGGTGCCGGATTTCGGCATTCTGGGCAAATTGGCGAAAGTCGGTTTTTCGGGCGTTATGCTCGACACGATGGAAAAAAGCGCCGGCGGTCTGACGCGCCATCTCTCGTCCGCGCGACTTCAGGAATTCGTTGCCAGAGCGAGAGAACACAATCTGATGGTGGGGCTGGCGGGCTCCCTCGAAGCGCCGGATATTCCGCGTCTCAGCCCGCTCACTCCTGACTTCCTCGGCTTCCGCGGCGCGTTGACCGCCGGCGGCCGCGATGCAGAGGTCGATGAGGGACGCGTGGGGGAAATCGCTGCGCTCATTACCGGAGATTTTCGCAGGGGTGACGGAGAGGCGAGTGCTTCCGCAGCTGCCGACGTCGCATCGAGGGACGAGGCGGTCACGGGCGACCGCGTCTTCGTGAAGGACTTGGTCATTCCGCTGGAGATCGGCGCATATGCCCATGAGTACGGACGCCGCCAGGATATCCGATTTTCCGTTGAAGCGATCGTCGATCCGATCCCGGCCAGCGCCGAGACCATGGCCGATGTCTATTCCTACGATGTGATCATCGACGCGATTAAGGCCTTGGCCGAACGCGGCCATACGATCCTCGTGGAAGAGCTTGCCACACGGCTTGCCGGCACGCTGCTGAAGGATCGCAGGGTTCGTCAGGTCACGATTCGAGTCGAAAAGCTCGGTTTGGGACCGGGTGCCGTGGGCGTCGAGATCGTCCGCCGCGCGTAGAGCGCGAAGTAAATATAGCCAAAGACCAGTTCCCTTAGACGCCTAAAATGTTGTAACGATCTCGTTATTGCGGGACACGCTCGAGGCTCGCAAGGATTGTACAGTAAGTGGCGTAAGGGAGTGCGTGCGAATGAAACATGTTTCGTTGGTCAAGCTCGGCGGCAGTACGGTCCGCTCTCCTAATCTCCAGCAATGGATCAAGGCGATCGAACAGGCGACGGAGCCGACGGTGGTTGTGCCCGGCGGCGGTCCTTTTGCCGATGGCATCCGCAAGATGCAGGCGCGGTTGGGTTATGACGACGCGACCGCCCACGAAATGTCGGTTCTCGCCATGGAGCAGTTCGGATGCGTGCTCCTCAACCTTTCCCAACGTTTCGTTGCGGCTGCAAGCATCGGCGAAATCCATGCCGCGCTCGAAAAAGGCGATATTCCGGTCTGGTTGCCGCGAAAAATGGTGATGAGCACCAGCGAAATCCCGCAGAACTGGACGGTGACATCCGATTCTCTCGCAGCATGGCTGCAGCACCAACTGGGCGCGGCTCGACTATGCATGGTCAAGCAGATCGATGTGCCCGAAAATTCGACAGTCGATGCGCTGTCGCGCGCGGCGGTCGTAGACGACGCATTTCCGTCCATGGTGTCGCACGGCAGTCAGCTCTTCGTGGCCGGCCCCGCCGATCTCGCGACAGCGGCGCGGCGTTTTGCTGTGGGGGATGTCCCCGGTCAGGAGATTCCGGTTCCGCCGCTAAAGACTCATACGGTCGAGGCTCACGCCGCGGAGTGAAGCGGCATCATCGGGCTTGGCAAAGCTTCCGGTTTCGCCGACATAGCGGTCCATGGCGCGCGAACGCATTCTCTTTCTGACAGGGCATCTCGCCCGGCCCCGGCTCGAACGCCTGCTCGAAGGTCTCGGTGAGACGGAATTCGACTGGGCGATCGCCGATATCGGCGTGAAGGTCGCAGCGCTTGCGACAGGCGACATCATCGAGCGGCGCTTGCAAAAGCCCGTGGAAGCAGATCGCGTCATGCTGCCGGGCCGTTGCCGCGCGGATCTCGACCGGCTTTCTAAGAGTTTCGGCGTTCCCTTCGAGCGAGGGCCGGACGAGCTGGCCGATCTGCCGGCCCATCTCGGCCGCAAGGGGCCGCCGCCTGACCTTTCGAAGCACGCCATGCGCATCTTCGCCGAGATCGTCGACGCCTCGGCGCTTTCGGTGGAGGAGATCGTCGCCCGTGCCAAACCGATGCGCGCCGAAGGCGCCGACGTCATCGATCTCGGTTGCCTGCCGGATACCCCCTTCGACCACATGGAAGAGGCGATTGCCGCTCTGAAGGCGGATGGCTTTGCCGTCAGCGTCGACTCCGCCGATCGCGATGAGTTGCGGCGCGCGATCGCCGCCGGGGCCGATCATGTGCTCTCGTTGACCGAGGAGACCCTCGATCTGGCGGAGGGATACGACGTGATGCCGGTGCTGGTGCCGGCCGCGCCGCACGATATGGCCTCACTCGGCCGCGCGATCGAGAAGGCGAGGGCGATGGGCATCCGCTTCATGGCGGACCCGATCCTGGACCCGATCCATTTCGGCTTCTCCGCCTCGCTGGTGCGCTATCACCAGGTTCGGGAGCGCTATCCCGGTATCGAGATGCTGATGGGTACCGGCAATCTGACCGAGCTCACCGATGCCGATACGTCCGGCATTACGGCAATGCTGCTCGGCATCTGTTCGGAACTCGATATCGGCCACCTGCTGATCGTCCATGTGAGCCCGCACACGCGAAAGACGATCGCGGAGCACGATCTCGCACGGCGCATGCTCTTTGCGGCCAAGCGCGACAATGCCCTGCCGCGCGGCTATGCGCCGGGTCTTGCGCAGGTTCACGACGTCCGGCCCTTCGCGGCGACACCACAGGAGGTCGCCGAGATGGCGGCCGACGTGAAAGACCGGAACTACCGCATCCAGACGAGTGAGACGGGCATTCATCTCTACAACCGGGATGTCCACGCAATCGAACGAGACGCCTTCGACTTCTTTCCGCATATCGATGTCGGCGACGATATCGGCCATGCGTTTTATCTCGGCGCGGAGCTCCAGAAGGCGGAGATCGCCTGGAGCCTCGGCAAGCGCTATGCGCAGGACAATCCGCTCGATTTCGGCGTGGGCGCAGTGGTGCGCGAAGAGGACCGGACTCGGCTGGAAAAGGCCGGCCACACATTGAAGGCGAAGACCGAAAAGAAATCAAAGACGGAAGACGGCGGCTCGAACGCTTGAGCCTCGATTGCCGGCGCAGAAGGAGTGAAGCGGGATGCCTTATATCCGCGAAAGCGTGCTGACGACGAAATCGGCGGACGGCGAAGTGCATATCGCACCGCTTGGCATCATACAGGACGGCGATCACTGGATCGTTGCCCCGTTCCGCCCATCGACGACTCTGGAGAACATCGAGGCGAGCCGCCGGGCCGTGGTCAACTACACCGACGACGCCCTGATCTTCGCCGGCTGCCTGACAGGACGAAAGACCTGGCCGCTGACCGACATCGCCGGCTGCGACATTCCCCGTCTGGAGGCCGCCCTGTCGCACGACGTCCTCGAAGTCGTCGACGTGAAGGAGGACGAGCAGCGTCCGCGCTATCGCTGCAAGGTAATCTCATCGGAAACCCATGCGCCCTTCACCGGCATGAACCGGGCCAAGGCCGCTGTCCTCGAAGCCGCAATCCTTGCCTCACGCCTTCACATGTTGCCTGCCGAAAAGATCGAGGACGAGATCGCCTATCTGAAGATCGCTGTCGACAAGACCGCCGGCCCGGCGGAACATCAGGCGTTCGGCTGGCTACTGGAGAAGATCATCGAGCATCTGGCGCGGGTGGAGATGGAAGCTGGAGGTTGATCATTCTTCAGACAGCCAACGACCCGGTTCGCGCATACCATGAACAATGGCGATAACTTCGATACCGTAATCAGACGGCTTGTAGAGCGCGATATAGTTGTCTTCGAATAACAGCCGCACCTCTGGCGCGATCATAGGCCGGCTGACACCCATTCGCGGCTGATCCGACGCAAGCTCGAATTTGTCGAGGAGGCGTGTCAGAAGACGGTCGGCATGCCGTTCGCTATCGGTTGCGATCGTCGCCCAGATCGAACGAAGGTCTTTCTCGGCCCTCGGCGTAAGACGGTATTCAGCCACCAGAGGCCTTGTTGGATTTCAGCTCGTCAAAGAATTTGTCCCTATCGAAGGGTTGCGCGGGGCCACTGGCAATGCCTTCGGCGTAGGCGCGCCTGAGCCGCTCAAGATCCGCGCGCTCCACCGCCTCCTTCTGCTCCCAAAGCTTCAGTGCATCTCTGATAATGTCGCTATTGGTGTCGTAGGAGCCGCTCTCGATCGCGGACTTCATGAGACGGACCTGTTCGGTGGGCAGCGTTACCGTAAGCTCTTCGGATCGCTGAGAGGTCATCGAAGACTCGTTGCAGTTTCGTAGATCACAACAACAACATGCGCTCTCGCAAGCTCCATGACAAGCTTGGCGGTGTGGTGCCTCCGAACATCCGGCGTCGTTTCGCCGCTAAACGAAAACAGCGTTCACCCTCGAACCTTTTCGTCTGCCCCTTAGTTTCCCGCAAGACTTCGAATCGTTCCAATCTGGCGCCTCACCCGGAGAGCCTCAGATTGAGCGTCCCGAGAAGCGAAGGGGAAATCTCCGTGAACGTCACACTTTCAATCAACGGCAAGGACCATACGCTCGATATCGATCCGCGTACGTCCCTGCTCGATGCCTGCCGCGACCATCTTGCACTCACCGGCTCGAAGAAGGGCTGCGACCACGGCCAGTGCGGTGCCTGCACGATGCTCGTCAACGGCCGTCGCATCAATTCGTGCCTGACCCTCGCGGTCATGCACGAGAACGATACGATCACCACCGTCGAGGGTCTCGGTACCGCCGAAAACCTGCATCCGATGCAGGCTGCCTTCGTCGAGCATGACGGCTATCAGTGCGGCTACTGCACGCCCGGCCAGATCGTTTCGGCCGTCGGCATGCTGGGCGAGGTCGGCGATGGCTGGCCGAGCCATGTCACCAAGGACATCAAGACCGGAACCGAACTCTCCGGCGATGAAATCCGCGAGCGTATGAGCGGCAATCTCTGCCGTTGCTCGGCCTATCCGAACATCGTCGACGCGATCGAGACCGCAGCCAGCAAGACCAAGGAGCCCGCATGAGACCGTTTGAATATTCCCGCGCACAAAGCGTCGGCGAGGCTCGCACGCTGGGTGGTCGGTACATCGCCGGTGGCACCAATCTTCTCGATCTGATGAAGCTCGAGGTGGAGACGCCGGAAAAACTCGTCGACATCACCCGGCTTCCGCTGAACGAAATCAAGGAAACCGAAGATGGCGGTCTGAAGATCGGCGCGTTGGTGACGAACTCCGTCCTCGCGGCCGACGAGCGCATCCGCCGGAACTACGAGGTGCTCTCCCGCGCGCTGCTTGCGGGTGCGTCCGGCCAGCTCCGCAACAAGGCTTCGACCGGCGGCAACCTGCTTCAGCGCACGCGTTGCGGCTATTTCTACGAGACCTCCCGCCGCTGCAACAAGCGCGAGCCGGGCTCGGGCTGCGATGCGATCGGCGGCTTCAATCGCATCCATGCGATTCTCGGCACTTCGAGCAACTGCATCGCGACCCATCCGTCGGATATGGCCGTCGCGATGATGGCGCTCGATGCAGTGGTCGAGACCCAGCAGGCGGATGGCCATGAGCGCGAAATCCCGCTCAAGGACTTCTACCGACTGCCGGGCGACACGCCCCACATCGAGAACGAGCTGAAAGAGGGCGAGCTGATCGTCAACATTCGCCTTCCCAAGCCGAAGGCTGGCTATCACGCCTATCGCAAGGTCCGCGACCGTGCGTCCTACGCGTTCGCGCTGGTATCGGTGGCCGCGATCATCAAGACTGACGGGAGCGCGATCTCCGAAGCGAGTCTTGCCTTCGGCGGCCTCGCCCACAAGCCATGGCGCGATCCGAAGATCGAGGAGATGCTGATCGGCGAGACGCCGAAGCGCAAGCTCTTCGAGGATGTCGCAGATGCCCTTTTGGCTGATGCACAGGGCCAGGGCGAGAACGATTTCAAGATCCCGCTCGCGCGGCGCACTCTTATTTCCGTGCTCGCCGAAGCAACGCAAGGAGCGTGAACGATATGAACAAGCACGTCATGGACGATGCGATCGGCGAGACGCGCCTCGATCGCAATACGCAGGGTGTCATCGGGAAGGGTGCGCCCCGCTACGAGGGCAAACTCAAGGTCTCGGGCACAGCGCCTTATGCCTACGAGCATCTCGGCGGTGAGGATGTGGCTTACGGCTTCATCGTGCCGGCGAGCATCGCGAAGGGCACGATCAAATCGGTCGATGCCAGCGCGGCCGAGGCCATCCCCGGTGTCCTGAAGGTCATTTCGGGCGAGAAAATTGTCCGTGCCGCCTCACAGCCAATGGCTCCGGCGGCCCAGACCATCGACGGCGAGGTGTTCCATTACAACCAGCCTGTCGCGGTTGTCATCGCCGGCACGTTCGAAACTGCACGCCACGCTTCGAAGCTCGTGAAGGTGGAATACTCCGAAACGGAAGGACGTTTCGACATCACCAACCGCCACACGGTCCGCGAGCCGGCTTCGATGCCGATGGAGCCGAACCAGACCCGTGGCGATTTCGAGCACGCCTTTGCCGAGGCTGAGGTCAAGTTCGACCAGACCTATACGACGCCGTCCTATCAGGCTGCGGCGATGGAACCGCATGCAACGACGGCGAAGTGGGATGGCAACCATCTGACCGTCTGGACCTCGCATCAGCTTCTCGAAACCGCGCCCGGCCAGCTCGCCAAGCATACCGGTATCGATGAGGACAAGATCACGGTCCACAGCCCCTATATCGGCGGCGGCTTCGGTTCCAAGCTGGGTCTTGGCCCAGACGCTGTCATGGCCGCGAACGCGTCCATTGCCATCGGAAAGCCCGTCAAAATCGCGTTGACCCGCCAGAACGTCTTCCAGGCGACGTCGCGGCGCGGCGAGACGGTGCAGCGGGTGCGCATCGGCGCGACGAAAGCGGGGAAGATCACCTGCTTTGCGCATGAGACCGACACGACGAATTCGCCGGGCAACGGCTTCTTCGAGCCATCGGGCATTTCCACGGTCTTCCTTTATCCCGGCAAGGACCGGATCATTTCGCACAATATCGTGGAAACAGACGTCCTGATGGCATCAGCCTGCCGCGCGCCCGGTGAGGCGACGGGCATGTTGGCGACTGAAAGCGCGCTCGACGAACTCGCGGAAACCCTTGGTATCGATCCGGTGGAGTTTCGCCGGATGAACGAGCCTGAGGTCAATCCGCAGGACGACACGCCATTTTCGTCGCGTCGCCTGATCGATTGCATCGAAGAAGGTTCGAAGCGCTTCGGATGGCTGGATCGGCCGAAGACGCCCGGTTCGCGTCGCGAGGGCGAATGGCTCATCGGATATGGCATGTCGTCGGCAAGCCGGAAGAACGATCTGATGCCCTCGGCGGCGGAGATCGAGATGGCCGCAGATGGACGCGCCACGGTGCGGACCGGCATGACCGATATCGGCACCGGAACTTACACCATCCTGCAGCAGATCGCGGCCGAGATGCTTGGTCTGCCGCTCGATATGGTGGATGTGGAACTGGGCGACTCCCGTTTTGCCCAATCGTCCGGTTCCGGCGGCTCATGGGGCGCAAACTCGGCCGGTTCGTCGGTCTACGTCGCTTCCCTGGCTCTCATCCGTGAGCTTGCAAGCCGCATCGACGCCGATGCGGAGACGCTCACCCTCAAGGACGGTCACGCGATTTCGGGCAATAAGCAAATTCCGTTCGCTGACATCCTGAAGGGCGAGGCGATCTCCGTTACCGGCAAAATCGAGCCGGGCAAGCAGGCCGAAGAGACCCATCAGGCGAGCTACGGCGCGCATTTCTGCGAGGTCGGCGTCAACGTCGTCACCGGCGAAACGCGTATTCGCCGTCTGCTGACCGTCGGTGCGGCGGGCCGCATCCTCAACGAGAAGACGGCCACATCCCAGTGCTACGGCGGTCAAATCTGGGGTATCGGCTACGCGCTCGAAGAGGACCTCGTCGTCGACAAGCGCAACGGCCTGATCGTCAACCACGATCTTGCCGAGTACCACGTGCCGGTCCATGCCGACGTGCCCAAGCTTGACGTAGTGCTTCTTGAAGATCGCGATCCCCACGCGAGCCCGCTCGCGGGCAAGGGTATCGGTGAACTCGCGATCGCAGGTGTCGGCGCCGCGATCACCAACGCGATCTACAACGCCTGCGGCGTGCGCATCCGGGATTATCCGGCAACCCTCGACAAGGTGCTTGCCGGCCTGCCGGACGATTATCTGACGGCTGCCTGAGGGGCACACAGATCGACAATCGAAAAAGGGTCGGGAAACCGGCCCTTTTTTGCGTATATGCCGCGCATACCAAATCCGCGACAAGACGATGGTGCCATGACGCTGCGAACCTTCTACCCGACGATCCAGCCCTACGAGACCGGCATGCTCGATGTCGGCGATGGCCATCAGGTCTATTGGGAGCGCTGCGGCACGAAGGGTGGCAAACCGGTCGTCTTCCTGCACGGCGGGCCGGGCGGTGGGTGCACGGCCGATCAGCGCCGGGTATTCGATCCGGACCGCTACGACATTCTCCTCTTCGATCAGCGCGGCTGCGGGCGCTCGACCCCGCACGCATCCCTTGATGCAAATACGACGTGGCATCTGGTCGCCGATATCGAACGGCTACGGGCCGATGTGATGAGGTGCGAGAAATGGCAGGTTTTTGGCGGCTCCTGGGGCTCCACTTTGGCGCTCGCTTATGCCGAGACGCATCCCGACCGCGTCAGTGAACTCGTTTTGCGAGGCGTCTATCTCGTCACCAGTGCGGAGCTCGACTGGTACTATAAGTTTGGCGTCTCGGAGATGTACCCGGAGGAGTTCGAGCGCTTTCAGGCCCCGATTCCTGAAGCGGAACGCGGCGACATGATCGCTGCCTATCGCAGGCGTCTGATCGGTGACGATGAAGTTGAAAGGTTGGCTTGCGCCAAGGCGTGGAGCACCTGGGAGGCTCGCACGATCAAGCTTCACCCGAGCGACGAGCTGGCAGACCTCTTTGCCGACGGCCACTTCGCGCTCGCCTTCGCGCGCATCGAGAACCACTATTTTACGCATCGTTGCTGGTTGGAGGAGGGGCAGCTCTTAAGAGATTCAAACAAGCTCTCGGGCATTCCTGGCGCGATCATCCACGGACGCTACGACATGCCATGTCCCGCACGCTCGGCCTGGTCTCTCGCCAAAGCCTGGCCCGATGCGGCCTTTCATCTTGTCGAGGGCGCCGGACACGCCTTCGATGAACCGGGTATTCTCGACAAGCTGATCGAGGCGACAGATCGGTTTGCCGCTTAGGATCGATTGATCTTTGAAGCGTAGGGAAGCACCAAATTGCCACCCGCCCACGCTTTTTGCGATATGTCGCAGGAACTATGCCCGTCGCACCGTTCTTATGCAGGAACATGACCCTTTGCATCTGAACGGGACTTTTCGATGGACTATCCGCACCCAAGAGCCACCGCATCAATCGGCGGGCAGCCGGTTCATGCGATGTTTTCTCAATTTCCAACTGTCTGCTTCACGCTCGTTCTGCTGACCGACATCTTTTACCTTCTGACTGCCAATCTGCTCTGGCAGGATTTTTCGGCTTGGCTACTTCTCGCAGGTCTCGTTTTCGGCGGCATCGCGCTGATTGCTGGTGTGATCGATCTCATCGGTAGCCGGAGTATCCGCGAGCAGTCCTCGACCTGGCCTTATGCCATCGGCTTTCTCGCGACCATGATCCTCGCCTTCTTCAACAGTCTCGTCCATGCCGGCGACGGATGGACCGCCGTAATGCCCTGGGGCCTCGCTCTGTCGGTGGTGACGGTGATCGTCATCTTCATGACGTCCTGGCTCGGTCGGTCCCTGGTTTTCAAGCATGGCGTTGGAGTTTCGAATTATGAGTAAGTCCGTCCGCACAACCCGTATCCTGGCTGTTTCGGCTAGCGCCGTGGCGCTTATGGCGCTTGGCGCCTGCAGCGACAATGATTTCGATCTTTCCCGCCAGTTCGGTCCCGATCCGGCCTTGCCGGAACCGACCAATTCGATCCTGCCTGCCATGAAGGTCGCGACCGTGGTCGGATGGGAAAATGGGGAAGCCCCGACGGTTCCCGATGGTCTGACGATCACGCCTTACGCGCAGGATCTTGGCAATCCGCGTACGGTCCATACGCTGCCGAACGGCGATGTTCTTGTCGTTCAGTCGAAGGGGCCGTCTGGCAAGCCTCTCAATCGGCCGAAGGACTATATCCGTGGCTGGATCATGTCGATTGCCCATGGTGGCGGAGGCGGCAACCCGCCGGAGACCAACAAGATCACGCTGCTGCGCGATACCAATCGCGACGGCGAGGTCGACGAGCGGTCCGATCTCCTCACCGATCTTGCATCGCCCTTTGGCGTCGCATGGGTGGACGATACGCTCTATGTCGCGACCACCGAGGCGGTTATTTCCTATCCATACCAGCTCGGTCAGGCGCAGATCAGTGAGCAGCCGACACTCGTAACACCGCTGCCGGGCGGTCCGATCAACCACCACTGGACCAAGGATCTGGCGCTGAGCCCGGATGGCGAGATGCTCTACGCTTCGGTCGGGTCGAATTCCAATATCGTCGAGCGCGGCCTCGAAGCCGAGAAGGGCCGGGCGGCCATCTGGGAGATCGACCGGGAGACCGGTGCCTCAAGGGTTTACGCTTCGGGTCTGCGCAATCCGAACGGCCTTACCTTCCATCCGGAAACCGGCGAGCTCTGGACCGTCGTCAACGAACGCGACGAGCTGGGGCCGAACCTCGTGCCGGACTACATGACTTCCGTGCATGAGGACGGTTTCTACGGTTGGCCGTGGAGCTATTACGGCGACCACGTAGACGAGCGCGTGATGCCGCGTCGGCCGGACATGGTGGAACAGGCGATATCGCCGGATTATGCGCTTTCAAGCCATGTCGCCGCGCTGGGCCTGACCTTCTCCTACGGCTCGGCCCTGCCGGATGAATATGCGAGCGGCGCCTTCATCGGTGAGCACGGCTCCTGGAACCGTGACCAGTTCAACGGCTATCACGTGGTTTATGTGCCCTTTGAGAACGGCGAGCCATCGGGCATGCCGCAGGAGGTCGTGACCGGCTTCCTCGACGGCGACAATGCCCGCGGCCGGCCAGTCGGCGTCGGGATCGACGGAACGGGCGCTTTGCTGGTTGCCGACGATTCAGGGAACACGGTCTGGCGCGTTGCCGCGGCCGATGGATCCGTCACCGACGAGGCAATCGGCACGGACCGTGTTTCGATGGCCGAAGCTGGCGGCGAAGAGCAGGGCGGTGATGAACCATCTGGCTCTGCGACCGATGCGGCTTCCTCAGCCGGTACAGGCGAAGAACCATCATCCTCCGAGGAGCCGTCCGGGAATGCGCCCGAGCAGTCGAGCGAGAGTGGTGAGGAAACTTCGTCCGATGCCCAGTCGTCCGATGCGAACGGGGAGTCCAACGATTCGGGCGCGCAGCAGACCGGTTCGCCGAGCGAGCCGTCCCAGACGGACATCGCGCCGGCCGTGCTTCCGGAAGGAACGGTCGATGCTGGCTCCGAGGAAGCGCAGTAAGGCTGACAATGCGGAGTTTAAAAGCGGTACCGAAATGGTGCCGCCTTTTGCTGATGCCCGCAAGCAATGACTGGCTTTGAGCTCCATTTCATCATATCTTCAAACCATGAGTTCGATCAGAAACCCGCGCCACGACTTACCAGTCGATTCCAGCCACGCTGAATCGGATCATGACCGCTGGGCGCGTCAGAAAATCGAAGGTGTGATGAAGAAGGCGCGGGCTGGCGAACTTGAGTATCGGCCGCTCGATGAAGTTGCCGCCAAATACGGGCTCGATGCACGTTAGATTATCGAGCGTCGCGGAAGCCGATCTCGATACGATTTTCGAATTCATTGCCAGAGACGACGAAGTTTCCGCTCGACGCACGATCGATAGCCTGCTGGCTTCGATCTATTATCTCGAGCGCTTTCCGCTCCTCGGAAGACCGGGCCGTGTCGAGGGAACACGTGAGCTGAAGGTTCCTCGAATTCCTTATCTGATCGTCTATTCGATTCCGGACCCCCTGCAACTCGACGTCCAGACGATCATTCATACGAAACGGCAGTATCCATAGGGTCGTTCGCGCCACGAGAAAATCGGGGTAGGTAGCGTATGCAAGCCGGGAAAGGCTGCCTGCGTTGCAACTGGAACCTGTATAACGTCGCGCGCATTGGCACGAGCGTCGCCTATTTCATCGCCTTTGCTATTCGTGGCAGCGTAGCTGATTGGCAAAATTGGCAGGGCACCCATGTTCATCAGCGTCTTCGACATCTTCAAGATCGGTATCGGTCCATCGAGCTCTCACACGATCGGCCCGATGGTGGCGGCGACGCGCTTTCTCGAAGAGGTTCGGGCTCTTCCAGACGATGGTGAGCCGCCGGTGCGCCTCAGGGTACGGCTGCACGGCTCGCTCGCCTGGACCGGCAAGGGCCATGCCAGCGACAACGCCGTCTGCCTCGGCCTTCTTGGTGAGCGCGCCGACCAGATCGATCCCGACGATATCCAGCCGCTTCTGGAAAAACTGAAAGCCGACAGAAGCGTCTCTGTGGAGGGCTTCGGCCGGCTCGCCTTCGACCCCGAGACCGATCTCGTCTTCGACTACGACACGCGGCGGGAGGGCCATGCCAATGGCATGACCTTCGAGGCCTATGACGAGGCCGGGACGCGCATTCTACGGTCGATCTATTATTCGGTCGGCGGCGGCTTCGTCATGTCCGAGGCCCAGCTCACCGCCTCCAAGGAAAACCGCAAGGGAGGGCTGGAACAGGGCAAGAAGGCGCTCGGCTATCCCTATCCATTCGGCACGGCCGTCGAGATGCTTCAGATGGGCCGCGAGAGCGGACTGACTATCGCCGAGATGAAGCGGGCCAATGAGGAAATCCATCTCGAGCGCCATGCGCTGAACGACCGGATCGATCATATCTGGGACGCCATGCGCGGCTGCATCGATCGGGGCATGAGCCAGGAGGGCCAATTGCCCGGCGGCCTGAAGGTGAAGCGCCGCGCCAAGCGCATCGCTGACCGCCTGACCGCGGATGAAGGCCGCAACCAGACCCAGCCCTATTCCAAGAACGACTGGCTTTCGGTCTACGCCATGGCTGTCAACGAGGAGAACGCGGCAGGCGGACGCGTCGTCACCTCACCGACGAATGGTGCGGCCGGCGTCGTTCCCGCCGTCATCCGCTATTACCGCGACCACTGCATCGGCGCGAGCGACGAGGGCATCCGCACCTTCCTTCTTGCGGCCGCAGCAATCGGCGCGCTCGTCAAGCACAATGCCTCGATCTCGGGGGCCGAGGTCGGCTGCCAGGGCGAGGTCGGCTCGGCCTCGGCGATGGCGGCCGCCGGCCTCTGCGCGGCGCTGGGCGGCACCAACGAGCAGGTGGAGAACGCCGCCGAGATCGCGCTGGAGCACCATCTCGGCATGACTTGCGACCCGGTGAACGGCCTTGTCCAGGTGCCCTGCATAGAGCGCAATGGCTTCGGGGCCATCAAAGCCGTCTCTGCCGCCTCGCTCTCCCTGCACGGCGACGGCACCCACTTCATGCCCCTAGACAACTGCATCGAGACCATGCGCCAGACCGGCATCGACATGTCGGAGCGCTACAAGGAAACCTCGCAAGGCGGTCTCGCGGTCAATCTGCCGGAGTGCTGAGGAGCATTCTGTAGAGTCGATAGCTATCGTTGCAAGTGCTTGGTCAGCCGGGCTTCGGCGACATTCGTCAGGCGTCGCAGCACCTCGACGATGACGAGGTATAGTATGGCCGCCCAGATATAGGTCTGGAAGTCGAAGGTCCGCGAATAGGCCTGACGCGTGATGCCGAAGAGATCGTAGACGGTGATGATAGCGACGATCGCCGAGCCCTTGATCAGGAGGATCAGCTCGTTGGCATAAGGGCGCAGCGCGACGATCATCGCCTGCGGAAGGATGATCCGCGAGAAGATGACGGGGCGTGATATCCCTAGCGAACGTCCGCCCTCCCACTGGCCCTTGGGCACACTTTCGATGGCGCCGCGCAGGATTTCCGCCTGATAGGCGGCGGTGTTCAGCGTCAGTGTGAAGAGCGCGCAGAACCAGGCCTCACGGAAGAACCACCAGAGACCGATCGCGTCGAGATATTCGCGAAACTCGCCGAAGCCGTAATAGACGAGGAATATCTGCGCGATCAGCGGTGTGCCGCGGAAGAAATAGACGAAGAAAAAAGACGGGCCGCGAGCGAGTAAATGATGCGACATGCGCCCGAAGGCGATCGGCAGCGATACGAACGCGCCACAGACGAAGCTCGAGAGGACGAGCGACACCGTGACCCAGAGGCCTTCGAGATAAGGCACGCCGTAGCGGGCAAAGAGTGCCGGGTCCCAGTTCGCGATGATGTAAAAGGCGAGGGCCGCAAAGACGAGCGCCCAGAAACAGGCGAAGACGATGCCGGCGATGCCGGGACGCTTCTTTTCCACCGGCGGCGGCGCGGATGCTGTGAGATCGGTCATCGCGCCGCCTCGCCGCGTTTCGCCCAGCGATCGATCCGCCCGACCGCAATCGAGGAGATGAGCGTCAGGACGAGGTAGAGTAGGATCGCGGTTCCGAAGAACAGGAACGGCTCACGCGTGACACGCGCCGCGATCTGCGACTGGCGCAGGATATCCGTCAGGCCGATGACCGAGACGAGCGCAGTGTCCTTCAGAAGGATCATCCAGAGATTGGTGAGGCCGGGCAGGGCGATGCGGATGAGCTGCGGGAAGATGACGAGCCGCATCGTCTTGAACGTGCCGATTCCGAGCGCATTCGCACCCTCGTACTGGCCCTTCGGGATCGCGCGGAAGGCGGCAGCGAAGACCTCGGATGCGAAGGCGGAGAAGACGAAGCCGAGCGCGATCATGCCGGAGACGAAACTCGACAGCGCGATGTCCGGCAGGCCGGTCGCGTCGGTTAAGCTCTTCAGCAAGCTGTTGACGCCAAAATAGACGAGAAACAGCGTCAGGAGCTCCGGCAGGCCACGAAAGATAGTCGTGTAGATATTGGCCGAGACGAAGAGGAGGCGGTCGCCGGACTGTTTGGCAAGGGACAGCAAAAAGCCGACGACGAGACCGATCGGCAGGGTGCAAATGGCAAGCGAGGCGGTGACGAAGACGCCATAGGCGATATCGTCGCCCCAGCCGGTATCGCCGAAGCCAAGAAGCGTCAGGGCTTCCATTCAAAGCCTCCAACCGAAAGGCCTGTGACGTGTTCGCGGGAAACGATCCGTTTCGTTGTCGGCGAACGCCTGCGCGATAAGTTCATGCGTGAACGAAACCAGCTAGGAGGAATTCCATGGCTATCAGTCGCCGTCATTTCGTCGCCGGTGCCGCGCTCGCGCCCATCGCGCTGCGCTTCGTGCCGGCTCCTGCGTCCGCGAAGGTCGCCATGCCAACGTCGCAGGTTCTGCCGGTCCAGCAGATCAAGGTGGGCGATGCCGTCGTCACCGCTGTTTCCGACGGCTACCTCGATCTCGATCCGAGCCTTCTTTCGAATATTTCCGCCGACGAGGCGCGGCAGATCCTTGAGGACGCGTTCCAGGGCGAGCCGCCGGTGACGACGGGCGTCAATGCCTATGTGGTCCATCTGCCGGACAGCACGGTTCTGGTCGATACGGGCGGCGCCGGCGCCTTCCCCGAGATGGGCAAGCTGCAGGACCGGCTGAGCGCTGCCGATATTCCGCCCGAGGATATCGATGCGGTTCTTCTCACCCACCTTCATCCGGACCATGTCGGCGGTCTTGTGCGCGACGGTGAGCTCGCCTTCCCGAATGCGACCGTTCACGTTCATCGGAACGAGTTCGACTTCTGGACCTCGACGGAAAACCGCGACGCTGCGCCGGACTCGGCGAAGGGCTTCTTCGATACGGCGCGCACGGCGATGGAAACGGCCGGCGACAAGGTCGAGACCTTCACCGGTGACAGCGAGATCGTGCCCGGCATCACGGCGCGCGAACTCTTCGGGCACACGCCGGGCCATGTCGGCTACACGGTGCAGTCCGGCGAAGAAAGCCTGCTTATCTGGGGTGACATCGTCCATGCCGGACCGATCCAGTTCCGCAAACCCGGTGTCGGCATTGCATTCGACAACGCGCCGGAAGAGGCGATTGCCACACGCGAAGCGCTGTTCGAGGATGTTGCTGCGAATCGGACGCGCATTGCCGGCATGCATGTCGCGTTCCCGAGCGTCGGCCATCTCGTGACGGGAAGCGGCGAGGGCGAAGCCTATCGCTTCATCCCGTCCGACTGGAATTACGTTATCGGCAGCTCGAACGGCTGACGATCGGCCATTCTGCCCGAACGAAGCAGAAAAGGCCCGGCGTGCGGTTCCGCGCGCCGGGTTTTCGTTTGCCTGAGATGCCGGGAGAGCCGGCAAGGAGCTTACTCGCCGTAGACGTCGAAGTCGAAATACTTCGACTGGATTTCCTCGTAGGTGCCGTCTTCGCGGATCGCCGCGATGGCATCGTTGACCATGCCTTTCAGCTTCTCGTTGCCCTTTCTGAGGCCGATGCCGATGCCTTCGCCGTAGATTTCCTCTTCGGCTGGCAACGTGCCGAGCAACTTGCAGCATGAGCCGGCATCGCTCTTCAGCCATTCGTCCAGAACGACGACGTCATCGACCACCGCGTCGACGCGGCCCGATTCGATGTCGAGCTTGTATTCTTCGGCCGACGGGTATTGGCGCACCTCGGCATCCGGGAAGTATTCCTGCGCGGCTCGGGCATGGGTCGTGGAGACCTGGGCGCCGATCGTCTTGCCCGATAGAGCCTCCTCGGTGGTGTCCGCGATGTCGGAATCCTTTAGGACAGCGAGTGCCGGCGGCGTATTGTAGTATTTGTTCGTGAAATCGATCTGTTCCTGGCGCTCGGGCGTGATCGACATCGAGGCGATCAGAAGATCGAAATTGCCGTTCTGGAGCGCCGGAATCATGCCGTCCCATTCCTGGGTCACGAAGCTGCACTCGACTTTCATCTCCTCGCAGAGCGCCTTGGCGATGTCGACGTCGAAGCCCTGAAGCTCGCCGGATGCATCAAGGAAGTTGAACGGCGGGTAGGCGCCTTCGGTGCCGACGACGACGTTCGACCAGTCCTTGTCGGCATCGCTTTCCTGGGCGAAGGCCGGGGCGGCGGTGAGGAGCGTTGCGGAGACGAGAGCGGTTGTCAGGACTTTCAGCATGGATACTCCATGATTTTTATTGGTGTTTTCGGCGATCCGCCGAGATGAGCCGCCGCCTGCAAAACAGGCATGGCGCGGATTGCGGCAATGTTGGCATGGATATCGTCACGAAGACAATTGATTCTCTTCAGTTGAGCGTCTCAGCCGAAAGATCTCTCGGCCACAGCCAGCTCTTCCGGCGTGTTGATATTGGCAAAAGGGTCGATCCCCTCGTTGCGCCCATCGCCGTCGAACGAGATGGTGCGATAGCCGACATGCCCGAGAAAATGGCGTAGGGCGCGTGGGCGCTCGTCGTCGAGCCACCGGGTCAGCGTCGAAAGCAGCGTGACGGGCCAGAGAGAGACCGTCGGATGCAGGCGCCCGCCATGTTCGGCGGCGATGATCTCGCGCTCCGATGCCTCGGCGATGAGCCGGGCGGCGACATCTTGGGGCAGGAAAGGCGTATCCGAGGGAAAAACGAGGGCGTGGGTCGTTTCTTCGTAGTCGGTATCAAGTGCAGATAGCCCGGTCTCGATGCCCGCGAGTGGGCCCTGAAATCCTGCCCGAATGTCTGGCACCACGGCATCGCCGAACTTGTCGAAAGTCCCGTCCGCCGGAGCGTTGACAAGGATCGGCGATATTCCAGCCAGCCGTTCGACGACATGGGCGATCATGGGGCGCCCGGCGAGGTTGCGGAGCGGCTTGGGCTCGCCGTCCTCGCCCATGCGCGAGCCGCGCCCGGCTGCAAGTATGATCGCGCCCGCCCTCATGCTTCGGACACCCGCGGTGCGAGAAGCGAAAAGACGAGCGCCAGAACGGCAGCGACCAGCATGACGAGGGCAAGGCTGGTTGCCGCGGAAGGGCCAACCGCGAATGCCGCTGCGATCGAGGAAGCGACGGCGCCGAGACCGATCTGTGCCGAGCCGAGCAGGCCGGCTGCCGCGCCCGCCGCATCCGTTCGGACGCTGACACCGCCAGCGGTGGCGGACGGCAGGGTCATGCCGTTGCCGATCCCGAGAAGGATCATCGGCCCGAAGAGGGTGAGCGGCGTCAGGAGATCCAGCAGGATCGGGATCAGGATCGCCAGCACTGCGACGAGTGTGAGGGCGGAGCCTATCACCATCATCCGCTTGATGCCGACGCGCTCCGAAATGCGTCCGGTCAGGAAGTTGCCGATGGCATAACCAAGCGGACAAAGGATGAACCAGACACCGTATTCGGCCGGCGTCAGATGGAGGACTTCCACCGAGACGAAGGTCGCCCCGCCAAGAAAACCGAAGAATGCGGCGGTGATGAACGAGCCGGTTCCGGCATAGATCCAGAAACTCGGCTCGGAGAAGAGCTTGCCGTAATTCGAGAGCTGGCGCGTCATCGGCGCACCGAGATTGGGATTGGTCTCGTTAAGATCTGACAGGACGAGCGCGAGCGTCAGGACGCCGAGCACCATCAGAAGCCAGAAGACGCTGCGCCACCCGAGCCAGGTATCCATCACGCCGCCAATCGCCGGGCCAATCATCGGCGCGACCGCTAGGCCCATCGTGACATAGCCGATCATCGCTGCCGAACGCCGCCGCGAATAGACGTCGCGGACCACGGCACGCGAGAGGGCAATGCCGGTGGCGCTCGCCGCCTGGACGATGCGGCCGATCAGGAACCAGCCGATCGTTTCGGCGAAAAGACAGATCGCTGTACCGATGAGAAACAGCACCATGCCACCGATGATGACCGGACGCCGACCGAACCGGTCCGAAAGCGGCCCGGCGACGATCTGCAGCAATGCGACTGCGACGAGATAGAGCGAGAGGCCGAGGCCGACGGTAGGCCCGTCGGTTCCGAGGGCTTCGGCGATCGTCGCCATGGAGGGAATGAAGATGTTGATGGCGAGCGGGGAAACAGCCGATGCGATCATCAGCGTGATCAGCATCGGCTTGCGTACGGTCTCATCCGGAACGGAGGTTGTCGGTGCGGTGGTCAAAGGGGAAGTCTCATGAACTGCGGAAGGCGGCGCGGCAGATTCGGTTCGCGCCCAATGTCGTGACCGCGGCGCGGCGGTCTTGCCGCAATATAGAGCCATGGAGAATTTGGGGAGGCTGGACCCGATGGCGACGATCTGTCAAAGCCTCGCGCTTCCTGCACTATGGGGTTAGTCGGCGGGTCTCGCGTTATGGTTGTTTTTCATTAAATAGCACCGAATTCTGCAACGCGGCGTCAGAAATTTGCAGCGATTATTCTTTCATCAATGCTTTGATGTAGCACCGAAAGGATTTGCGATGCTCTCCGGATCGATAGAAAGCGAGCACCACAGGGGCGCCGTAGCCGCGGGACCAAAACCCGACCCGACGATCAGCCCCCTCTCGCAAAACACCGATACGTCAACCTTCAACTCCGAGGAAGCGCGAGGAAGTGATGACACGCGAACTGGCGCTTCCCTCCAACCGAGCATGTTCGGCCTGATCGAAGACGCGCCGAATGCCTTCGGTGTTAAGGAGAAGGCGCGCGCGATCGCCATTCAGGTCGAATTGCAGGTGCGCGCAGCGATGCAGACGATGCCACAAAACACGACGGTTCAGATGCTGGGCGATGAGGCCGAACTGGACGGAGCCGCCGCCGTCGGCGTGGTGGCCACCGCCTATGCGGAATATTCCGGAGCTGCCGAAGCGGCCGCGACCCGATAAGCGCGACGTTCGCTTTCGCGGCTCGTTCTAGCCCTGCAATGGCGCTGACGGGCCGCGAAGCGAGTTGGTGACCTCGCCGACGATCGGATCGTAGGTCTCCCGCGCGCTTTTCGGATAACGGATGGCGACCGAATGGATCAGGTTGCCGCGGAAGATATAGCGCTCGTAGAAAATGCGACCGTCGAGATAGCCGGACACGACGGCCCAGCGCTTGCCGGATGCCTTGTAGGTCATGTCGTCCGCATCAGCGCGGCTGGCGATGATCGATTTCGGAGTCTCGCCACCCTGGTTTTCCCGCGCGTAGATGAAGATTTCGGCACCATCCGGCGAACTCCAGCCCAGGCCATCGCCATTCGTCGGCGCCGGAAGGCGGTCGGGGAAAAGCTCTGTCGGGAAGGTCGCGCTCGTGCCGTAACGCTCGTTCTTATAGAACAGATCGTCGGCGCTGGCGGGTGAAAAGGCTGTGACGGCAGCGATCGAAGCTGCCGCGATAGTCGAAATCAAGCGGATCATCGGTCTCAACCTGTTGTTGCAGTCGTTTTACAACGCTCGCAGACCCGGCCTTAACCCATGCTGAACAAGCCTCAGCCGCCCGTCACACTCATATGGCGGGATACGGATGGTCCACGCGTCTTCCTGTCGATAACGAAGTCGTGGCCTTTTGGTTTACGCAGGATCGCGCGGTCGATTTCCTCAGCGAGCAATTCGTTGCCCTCGGACGAGCGTAGAGGCTCGCGAAGATCGACAGCATCCTCCTGACCGAGGCACATGAACAGCGTACCGGTGCAGGTGACGCGGACCCGGTTGCAGCTCTCGCAGAAATTATGGGTCATCGGCGTGATGAAGCCCAGGCGCCCGCCGGTTTCGGCGATTTCGACATAGCGGGCCGGGCCGCCGGTCTTGAACGGAATGTCGCTGAGTGTCCATTGACGCGAGAGGTTGGCGCGCACCTGGCTGAGCGGCAGATACTGGTCGGTTCGGTCCTCGTCGATCTCGCCCATGGGCATGGTCTCGATCAGGGTCATGTCCATGCCGCGGCCATGGGCCCATTCGATCATCGAGGGAATTTCGGCGTCGTTGAAGCCCTTGAGCGCTACGGCGTTGAGCTTGACGTGAATGCCGGCTTCCTGCGCTGCGTCGATGCCTTCCATTACCTTCTTGAGTTCACCCCAGCGAGTGATCTGGCGGAACTTGTCGGCGTCGAGCGTGTCGACCGAGACGTTCAGTCGGCGGACGCCGGCATCGGCGAGATCTTTTGCGAATCGCTTCAGCTGCGAACCGTTGGTCGTCAGGGTCAGTTCTTCGAGAGCGCCGGTCTCCAGATGCCGGGAGAGCGAGCGGATCAGGTGCATGATGTTCTTGCGCACCAGCGGCTCTCCGCCGGTGAGGCGCAACTTCTTCACACCCTTGGCGATGAAGGTGGTCGACAGCCGGTCGAGCTCTTCCAGCGTTAGAAGATCGCGCTTTGGCAGGAACTCCATGTCCTCGGCCATGCAGTATACGCATCGAAAGTCGCAGCGATCCGTCACCGAGACGCGTAGATAAGTGATGTGGCGACCGAACGGGTCGACCATCTCGCTATCCGCACCCGTGAGGCCAGCAAGCGCAGGCTTCGCGCCGCCACGCCGCACCTCGATCGCATCCGATGGGGGTCTGAAGGCCGGGAGGCCATCCTGTTTGAAGAGCGTGGTCTTGGTCATCACATGGTCTTAGCAGACGAAGATCGGGCGAGAACAGAGGCTTTGGTATGAGGCGTGTCCGGTACCGAATGTGGATGCCTTCCTGCGAGGGATCAAGCCGCGTGGCCCGGCAGCGGTCTGAAGCGGGCTCGGTATGTGCGGGCGGTGACCGATCGAAAGGGCTTGTCCGCGCGAAGCCAGATCGCCATTGGTAGGAAGAGAAGACGTCCTGTCGCCTCAACAAACTTCCGAAGGATATTCCGCATGACCGCGCGCCAGACGACCCCGAGCGAAATCCGCGTCTCCAAGGACAAGCGGACGATCACGCTCGCCTGGCCAGAGCGGGGTCCGGAAGAGCTTTCGGCCGAATATCTGCGCGTCCACTCCCCGTCTGCCGAAGTGCAGGGACACCGGCCCTCCGATCGCAAGACCCAGTTCGGCAAGCGCGACGTCGCAATCCGAAACATCCAGCCCGTCGGCAATTACGCCATCAAGATCAGCTTTTCCGACGGCCACGATACCGGGCTTTTTTCCTGGACCTATCTCGCCGAGCTGACCGAGGAGAAGGACAAGAAATGGGCAGCCTATCTCCAGGAACTGGAAGAGAAGGGCTTGCCGCGCTGAGCGCTCAGGCTCGGACGCTAAGCCTCATATCTCACCGAACTCCGCCAATGCCTCGACGGTCGCGGGGAGGTCTTTCAGCTTGCTGATGACGGTCGTTGCGCCAGCCTCTGCGAGCGCTTCCGCGTGCCCCGGATATGTGTGGCTCGCGCCGGTAAAACCGACGACACGGCAGCCGGCGGCACTTGCGGCCGCGACGCCGTGCACGGAATCCTCGACGACGAAGGCGTCCGACGGTTTCACGCCGAAGGTCTCGCAGGCATGGAGGAAGACGTCGGGTGCGGGCTTGCCCTTCTTGGTGCCGACCTCGCGGGCGGCAAAGACATTCGAGGCGAAGTAATCCCTGAGACCGACATGCTCGAGCTCGATTTCCAACCGCTGGGAGGAGGAATTTGAGCAGATGCAGAACGGAACGCCCTGCGCCGCAAAGGCTTCGATTGCCTCACGCGCACCGGCGAGTTCCTCGACCTCCTCGCCGAGGCGTCGGTCGATCTCCGCATCGGCGCGCTCGATGAGGTTGGCCGACATGGGCTGCCCGCTCTCTTCGCTGATCTTTTCGAGAATCACCGGAAAGGTCAGGCCGGCGAAACGTGTTGCCAGGTCCTCGGCACTCATCTCGACACCGTATTCGGCGATCAGCTTGGCCTCGACATCCGCGGCTATGATTTCGCTGTCGACCAGAACGCCGTCGCAATCGAAGATCATCAGCTTGGGCATGGACATCGTTGAGGGTCCTTCGGAAGGCGTGTGAGAGTTTTCGCGCTGCGGTATCACGGGCGCCGCCGCACCGCCAAGCCTGAGGCTATCGGATTTCGTCGCGGATCGCTCCGCGTTTTCATCGGTAATTAACCGCGTTCGGTAACTCTGTTCCGCGAAAGACCTGTTGAAAACCGAAGTCAAGCGGCGGTGTTGAGTATGAAGCGTAGCGGACCCGTTCTCGTCCACAGTCAGCCATTTCCAGAGATCGACTGGCGGAACCAGATCCTGCAGGGTCATTGCGTGACGGAGATGGAGCGCCTTCCGTCCGAATCGGTGGACGCGATCTTCGCCGACCCCCCCTACAACCTGCAGCTCGGCGGCGATCTGATGCGGCCTGACCATTCCAAGGTGGATGCTGTCGACGACGCCTGGGACCAGTTCGAGAGCTTTCAGGCCTATGACGCCTTCACCCGTGCCTGGCTGCTCGCAGCGCGGCGCGTTCTGAAGCCGAACGGCACCCTCTGGGTGATCGGCTCCTATCACAACATCTTCCGGGTCGGCGCGAGCCTTCAGGACCTCGGCTACTGGATCCTCAATGACATCGTCTGGCGTAAGACGAACCCGATGCCGAACTTCCGCGGCAAGCGCTTTCAGAACGCCCACGAGACGCTGATCTGGGCTTCGCGCGATGCCAAGGCCAAGAGCTACACGTTCAACTACGAAGCCCTGAAGGCGTCGAACGACGACGTTCAGATGCGCTCGGACTGGCTCTTCCCGATCTGCTCGGGCGGTGAGCGCCTGAAGGACGAGGACGGCGTGAAGGCCCATCCGACGCAGAAGCCGGAAGCCCTGCTCGCCCGCATCCTCATGGCCTCGACGAAGCCGGGAGATGTCGTCCTCGATCCGTTTTTCGGGACGGGCACGACAGGCGCCGTCGCCAAGCGTCTTGGCCGTGACTTCGTCGGTATCGAGCGCGAAGACGAGTATGTGAAGATCGCCCGGCAGCGGATCGCGGAGATCGAGCCGCTGGACGACGACGATCTCAAGATGGCCGCAGGCAAGCGCGCCGAGCCACGGGTGCCGTTTGCGAGCCTCGTCGAAGCAGGGCTCGTGACGCCGGGGACGGAACTTACCGACTCCAAGCGCCGATACCGGGCGCGCGTGCGGGCTGACGGCACGATCGCCGTCGGAAATGACGCCGCCTCGATCCATCGCATCGGCGCTCGGGTTCAGGGTCTCGATGCCTGCAACGGCTGGACCTTCTGGCACGTCAAAGAAGGCCAGAGGCTGACGCCGATCGACGAGCTTCGCCAGGTTGCCCGCCAGCGCATGGCGACGGCGGCAAGTGCCTGACAAACGTTTTTGCTTTCAGGTCCGGGACCAACGCCCGGACGTGCGCCGGGCTCGCCTGACAGGGCGGGCCCGGCGTTCTATTTCCGGTTCTTCCCGAAGAAGCGTCTCCTGATCGGCTGACTCTCGGTCGTCCGTATTCCCAGCTGCTTGGTGTTTTGGGGCATCTTGCTTCGCTTTGATGTTCTGGCAGTCATCGGCGAGGGCGCGCGTCACCACCTTGCGCATCAGCGTTGGAAGCCCCTGATTCGCGATCTGATCCGCCGGTGCCCACCAGCCCTCCATATCCGGGGGTTGCTCGATCTCGGCGCGATAGACCGTCAGTTCGAGCTTGAAATGCGTGAAACCGTGCTCGACGGCTCCTGCGTTATGCCAGTCCGCCGAAAAAGGTGCGCTATCGCCTCCGGTTTTGCCGTCCGCCCGTGCCGACCAGTTGGTCGACGGCGCTTCGGACATACCACCGAGCATGCCGGACGACGGTCGGCGGCGAAGCCATACCGCGCCATCGGACAGCCGTATAGCGACGAAGGCAGCGCCGACCCGGTGCGGAACCGCCTTCTTCGGCGCCTTGACGGGATATCGGCTCTGGTCGCCCTCGCTCCGGGCATCGCAGGACCTGGTGATCGGGCAGATCAGGCAGTTCGGGTTTCGTGGCACACAAATGGTAGCGCCGAGGTCCATCATGCCTTGAGCGAAATCGCCGGGCCGATCCTTCGGCGTGAGCGCGGCGACCTTCTCCCTGATCTTCGGTTTCGCTCCGGGGAGCGGGTCTGCGATCCGGTACAGGCGGGTGATCACGCGCTCGATATTGCCGTCGACGACGGGAGCGGGTTCATCGAAGGCGATCGAGGCGATGGCGGCCGACGTGTAGTCGCCGATGCCGGGAAGCGCCTTCAGCTCGGCGGCGGTCTTCGGAAACGCGCCGTCATGCTCTTCGTCAACCGTCTTCGCGCAGGCATGGAGATTGCGGGCGCGGCTGTAATAGCCGAGCCCCGCCCATTCGGCCATGATCTCGCTCGCCTCGGCGCGCGCGAGATCGGTGATGGTCGGCCAGCGATTGACGAAGCGCTCGAAAAAGGGTTTCACCGCCGCGACAGTGGTCTGCTGGAGCATGATCTCCGACAGCCAGACGCGGTAAGGATCGGGACGCGCGCCTGCCTTCCGGGCTTTCGGGCTCATTCGCCAGGGCATGTCCCGCGCATGGGTGTCGTACCAGGCAAGGAGCTGCTTGGAGAGCGGGTCTTTGGGAAGCGACATGGGCAGGCTTTCAATCCGCTGAACGGGGCAAGCATGATCGAGGTGGATACGAAGGCGAGATGAACCCAGTGACGTCTTTCGCGCGGCTGATCAATCCGCCCACCGAGGGGATGGCCGAGCGTAATCGCCCCGCGATCATACTCTCATATGCCATCATGCCGCTCGCCGGGTCTCTCGTGGGCTTGATAGTCACTGTCCTCACCTGCTGGGCGGCAATTTGTCTCGTCGTCGGACGGCTTAGCTGGCGCGCCTTTGGACCGGCGGCTCCGCTGCTCTGGAGCCATGTCGCTTTCTTCGGCGCGCTGGCGGTTGCGGATATTCTCAACAGCGATCCCGGAACGGCTGCCCTCGATATCGGTCTTCGCCTGTTCTTCCTGATGCCGATCATCGCGGTGCATCGGGTGGCAATCTCCCGCACGGAGGACGTGCTCGATGCCGTGTTCAAGGGGGCTGCGATCGGCGGCATCCTCGCGCCGGTCGCGGGGCTCGCCTCCATCATTCTCTTCGACAGCTACCGGGCTGAGGGTTTTGCCGGCAATGCCGGTCCTTTTTCGATCCTCTGCCTCCTGACCGCCGGACTTGCGCTGCTGGGTTTTCGCGAGAAGCACGATTTCTTCCGGAATGCTATCGCCCTTCTTGGCATGTTCGGCGCCTCGCTAGCCGTGATCATGACGGGCATGCGCGGTGCCTGGCCAGCGCTTCCCATCATCCTAGCAATCGCCCTCTGGACACGGCGGCGGGACATCCCGGTCGTCTGGTCGCGGATCGGGCAGCGGCATCGCGGTTTGACCCTCGCTGCAGCGTTTGTCCTGACGCTCGTCGGAGTGGTGCTGGGTGCGGAATATGTCAGCCATCGCGCGCAGGGCCTGATTCAGGATTTCGAGGTGATGTTTGCGAATGCAAATGCCGCGACCTCTCTCAGCCTGCGGTCCGACATGTATCGGGCCGGGATCGCGGCCTTTCTGGAACGACCCTTCCTCGGCTGGGGCGAGAGCGGTCTCTGGGCCGCTGTCCAGCCGCATCTCGGCGCGGTCTTTGCCGACGGCTTCTCCTTCAGCCACTTGCACAACGTGATCCTGACCGTCGGCGTGCAGGCAGGTTTGGTCGGCATCGCAGCACTTCTCGCAGTTCTCTTTACGCCCATCTGGTGCGCCTTTCGGCAGCGGCGCGAAGCTGAGGGCCCGGCCCGGCTGGCCTTCGCGCTCATTCTCGTTTGCGCCTATCTGATCCCCGGCCTTACGAACATCATGTTCTTCCACGATATTCTCGACGCCGTCTGGGCTCTTTCGATCTGGACGCTGGCGGGTACGATGATGAGTGAAAACGGCGTGCGGTCGACGGAGGACGCTCCGGCATGAGCGATTTTCAGAAACCGAAGCGGCGCCCACCGCCGCGATCGCTATCGGATCTTGCGTCGAAGCTAGTTGATCCGGTCCTGCGCAAGAAGGCCGGCATGACCTCCGAGCTCGCGCTCGCCTGGCCGCAGATCGCGGGTCCCCGCCTCACGGGACAGACGCGGCCGCTGGAATTCCGCTGGCCGCCGAAGCGCGGCGAGGACGATCCCTTTGAGCCGGCGACCCTCGTAATCGGCGCGGAGCCGGCAGCTGCTCTTCGGCTCCAGCACCAGACGAGCGAGCTGATCGCGCGGATCAATCGACTCTATGGATTCATCGCGGTTGCCAAGGTCAAGATTACGCAGATGCCTGTCATGGAAGCGTCTCGCAGCAACAAGCCAAGCTCGCGCCGCCTGAACCTGTCGGATCGCCAGAAGATCGAGGCCATGGTTGGTCATATCGAGGACGAGACCCTGCGAGAGTCCCTCAAAGCCTTTGCGGAGGCAACGCTCAGCCGCAGCGACCGCAAACGGGACTGACGAGACGGTGCCGCTCGCGCGCGCATGACAGAATTGTAAGTCGGCGCGGCGGTCGTTCGTGGTAGGCAACGGACCAGCGTCTATATAGAAACCGCTGCAAAGCACGATTTTCAAACGGAGACATTCTGCCCGTGACCCGCTCAAATTCCTCGCCCCTGAAGCTGGCCGCGCTCGCTTTCGCCGGTGCTAGCTTGATCACGCTCGCTGCCTGCAGCGATGAAGACGCCTCTGCTAATGGCATCGTTCAGCCGGACGCTGGCCAGATCGAAGTCGCTCAGGCAAGCGATCCTGTGGCGGAAACAGAAACGACCGCCGAGTCGGAGCCATCCGCCGAGCCTGCGGCCGACACCGAGGCCGCCTCGGAGTCCGATGCTGCGGCCGCTGAACAGACAGCCGAGAGCTCGTCTGAACCGACGCTGACGCCAGCCGAGGAGGCGCCGGAATCCTCCGGCAATGTCGATGTGTCGGAACTGATGAGCGAGCAGGCTCTGCCGGACATCGTCCAGGGTGATCCCGATGCGCCGGTCACCATCGTCGAGTATGCCTCGATGACCTGCGGCCATTGCGCGAACTTCCACGAAAACAGCTACCCGGCGATCAAGAAAGCCTATCTCGATACCGGAAAGGCCAAGCTCATCGTCCGCGAATTCCCGTTCGACCCCGTCTCGCTCGCCGCTTTTATGATGGCGCGCTGCACCGGCGACGATCAGCGGCGTACGGCAATGGTGGACGTTCTCTTCGAGCAGCAGCGGACCTGGGCCGGTGCCGAAAGTCCTTCGCAGGAGCTTTTGAAGATCGCGCGCATGACCGGTATGGGACAGGATGAATTCGTCGCCTGCCTCAACAACAAGGAATTGCAGCAGCAGATCGTCGATGTGCAGAAGGCCGGCGAAGAGGACTTCGGCGTGACCGCGACGCCGACCTTCTTCATCAACGGCACCAAATATGCCGGCGCGATGAGCCCGGAGAATATGGCTGCCGCGATCGAGGCGGCGACACCGACGAACTGACGATTGGATTAGGCCTTGAGGCACTTCGGCGGCGATGCTGTCGAAGTGCCTGTGATTTTTCCTTAAACTCGCATTAGGATTCCGCCGGGACGCTCTTGGTGTTGCGGACATGCCGCGCTAAACGCGAGGGTAGACTGGAAAGAGGTCCTGACCCGGCGGTTCGATGCCACAACGCATATTTCAATTTCAAAGAGGCAAGGCCGAACGGCCGGCGGACTCGGTCGAGTCCCTCGGTCTCAAGGGCGCGGACCTTGCGCTTCTGGCATCGCTCAATTTGCCCGTTCCTCCGGGTTTCACGATCTCGACCTATGCATGGCGCGAATCGAAGGGCGGCCGCGACGAGCTTTCCATGGGCCTGCGGGCCGATCTTCGCGATCATGTCGAAGCCCTCGAAAACGTCACCGGGCGCCGCTTCGACGGCGACCGCCGGCCTCTTCTTCTTGCCGTACGTTCCAGCGCGAAGGCCGCCATGCCGGGCCTTGCTGAAAGCGTGCTTGATGTCGGGCTCAACGGCCGGACGGTCGAGATCCTTGCAGAAGAACTGGACGATGCGACCTTTGCTTTCCGCAGCTATCGCCGGCTGATCGAGAGCTATGCCCAGCTTGTCTACGACGCCGATCCCACGGATTTTGAGGAGATCGCCGACGAGGAAGCGGAAGAGAAGGGCTGGACCGGAGAACCGACGTCGATCGACGACTGGCGTGCGCTGATCGCGCGACTGAACCGGTTTCTGGCCGACGAACTCGAAGTCATCATGCCGCAGACGCCGTTCGAGCAACTCGTCGAGATCGTCAATGCCGTCTTCAAGAGCTGGCGAAGCGCTCCGGCCCAGGCCCATCGTGCGCTGCACGGCATTCCCGAGAATTCGGGTCTCGCCGTCACGATCCATTCGATGATCTTCAACGAGCGCAATGCCCAGTCCGGACGTGGCCGGGCCCTGTCGCGTGACATGGCGACAGGCAGACCGCAGCTGACCGGAGAATTCCAGCTCGGCTCCGGTCATGTTCTGCGCAATGACCAACATCGCAGTATCAATCTCGCGGCTGCACTGGAGAATGGTGGCGAGGAATTTCCAGCCGATATCGAACATCTCGACGACCATGTACGGGCCGTAGAGGCCTATCTCGGCGATCTCGCCGAAGTGGAGTTCATGATCGGTGATGGAGAGCTCTTTCTGCTCCAGTCGCGCGTCGGCCGGCGCAGCGCCTCCGAAGCCGTCCGTCTTGCCGTCGAATTCGTACGCGATGGCCTGATCGACGAGGCGGAGGCCCTGTCGCGGATCGACGCGACGTCGCTCGATCAGCTTCTCCACCCATCGATTCAGCGCGACGAGAGCTTCGAGGTGATGGCGCGGGGAATGCCCGCATCGCCAGGGGCCGCGACGGGTGAGATGGTCTTCACATCCGATCGCGCCCAGGCGCTCGCCTCGGAAGGCCGAAAGGTCATCCTCGTGCGTCACGAAACCCATCCTGAAGATATTCACGGCATGCACGTGTCCGAGGGCGTTTTGACGATCCGCGGCGGCACCACCAGCCACGCGGCCGTGGTCGCGCGTGGTATCGGCAAGCCCTGCGTCACAGGTGCGGGAACGCTGCGCCTCAATGCTGCGACTGGCGAACTACACGCTGCCAAAACGGTGCTGAAGGAAGGTGATCCGATTACGATCGACGGCACGTCCGGCGAAGTGATCAAGGGTGCGGTCACTCTCGTTCGGCCCTCTCTCGATGGTGATTTCGCTACCCTGATGGAGTTTGCCGACCGGGCGCGTCACATGAGGGTACGCACCAATGCGGAGACGCCCGCCGAAGCACGGGCAGCGCGCGACTTTGGCGCTGAAGGCATCGGCCTCACCCGCACGGAGCACATGTTCTTCGAGGGCGACCGTGTGCGCGCCATGCGCGAGATGATTCTTGCTTCGGACGAAAAGGGCCGCCGCGCGGCTCTCGAAAAGCTCTTGCCGATCCAGCGTGCCGATTTCGTCGAACTTTTCGAGATCATGGCCGGCCTTCCGGTAACGATCCGGCTGCTCGACCCGCCGCTGCACGAGTTCTTGCCCCAGGCCGAAAGCGATATCGGCGAGACGGCGGAATTTCTCGGCATTGATGTCTCCACGCTGCGCCAGCGGATTGCTGCGCTTCAGGAATTCAATCCGATGCTCGGCCATCGCGGCTGCCGGCTTGCGATTTCCTATCCGGAGATCGCCGAGGTCCAGTCGCGTGCGATCTTCGAGGCGGCGGTGGAGGCCGGCGCGAAGACAGGCGCTGCCGTGACGCCGGAAATCATGGTGCCGCTCGTCAGTCTGCGACGCGAACTCGATTTCGTGAAGGAGCGGATCGACGCTGTCGCTGCGCAGGTGATCGCGGAGACGGGCACAAATCTGACCTACCGAGTCGGGACCATGATCGAATTACCGCGCGCGATCGTCCGCGCCGACACGATAGCCGAGGCCGCCGATTTCTTTTCCTTCGGCACGAATGACCTGACGCAGACCGTTTTCGGCATCTCGCGCGATGATGCAGGGACCTTCCTGTCGACTTATGTCCGCGAGGGTATCATCGAGCGCGATCCGTTCCAGACCGTGGACGTCGAGGGCGTTGGCGAGCTCATCCAGATCGCGGTCGAAAAGGCACGGCGAACCAAGCCGCATATCGAACTGGGCGTCTGCGGCGAGCAGGGCGGCGACCCGGCCTCGATCGCGTTCTTTGCCGAAGCCGGTCTCGACTACGTTTCCTGCTCTCCCTTCCGCGTGCCGATCGCCCGGCTGGCAGCGGCCCAGGCTGCGATCCGCGAAGACCGGATCACGCGCGGCGGGCGTTCTCGGCGCTGAGCGGACCCGTCAGAATCCATAATAGACGCTGATCGCGAGGCAGCTTGCGAGGCCGATGATGACGTTCATCGGCCCGCCGATCTTCAGAAAATCCATGAAGCGATAGTTGCCCGCGGCGTAGACCAGCGTGTTCGTCTGATAGCCGATCGGTGTTGCGAATGAGGCCGAGGCGCCGAACATCACGGCGGCGACGAGGGCGCGTGGCTCGATGCCCAGGGAGGCGGCGAGGGCGATCGCGACAGGGGTGAGGATCACCGCGACAGCGTTGTTGGTCACCATCTCGGTCAGCGTCGAGGACAGCGCGTAGATCAGGATCAGGACTGCGAAGGCCGGCACCGCTTGTAGCAGGGGCTCGATCGTCGTGACGATCAGCTCGATGCCTCCGGTCTTGGAAAGACCTTCACCGATCGAAAGCATGGCGAAGATGAGGATCAGGAGATCGGCACGGATCGAGCGCCAGGCCTCGTCGGCATCGATCACCCGAAGCAGCAGCAGCGCCGCGATGGCGATGAAGGCGAGGCCCTGAATCGAGGCGAGGCCGAAGGCCGAGAGCGCGATCACGGCGATCAACGCGCCAATAGCGAGCGGTGCCTTTTCGCGCCGGAAGGGTCGCGCGTGGGACGTGTTGATCTCGATGAGATCGTTCGTGTCGGCAATCCGAGAGATGGCTTCAGGTGCGCCTTCGAGGAGAAGCCGGTCGGCGGGGCGCAGGCGCGTTTCCAAAAGCGATGGTCCCGGTGTATGGCGATGGCGGCGCACGCCGATCACAGCGACGCCGGAGCCGGAATAGCCGATCAGGTCGTCGATCCGCCGGCCGATGCCGCGCCGGTGCGGCGCGGCTGTCGCCTCGACGATGACCGTCTCAGCGCTTTTCCGAGATCGGCTGAGGCGACCGACGCGATAATGATCGCTGTCGTTGAGGGTGAGGAGTTCCTCGGCCGTTGCGAAGAGGACGATCCGGTCCCCGCGTTCGATCACCTGGTCCTGCAGATCACGTCGAATGGTCTCACCGCCACGTCGGATCGCGACCACTTTGACGCCGCGCCGGGAGAGGCTGGAGACGTCCTTCACCGTCCGGCCGATGGCGCTCGCCTCTTCGCGCACGGTGATCTCGCTCAGATACTTGTCGTTGTCTTCGTCGCTCGCGAGTGCCTCTTCAGCGGCCGTGCGATCCGGCAGCAATAGCGGACCGGCGATCACGAGATAAACAAGACCGACGGCCGCAGCGAAAAGGCCGATCGGCGTGATCTCGAAGATCGTGAACGGATCGAGGCCTTCTGAGCGAGCGACACCGTCGACGAGGAGATTGGTGGATGTGCCGATCAGCGAGCAGGTGCCGCCCAGAATCGTGACGTAGGACAGCGGGATCAGCAGCCGCGTCGATCCGATCTGCAGCTTCCGGGCGATCTCGATCAAAATCGGGATCATGACGATTACGACCGGAGTGTTGTTCATGAAGGCGGAAGCCGCCATCACGCCGGCGGTCAGGATCGCCATCGTCACGACGGGTTGTTTGCCCGCGCGAGAAACCAGCCAGCTCGCCGCAACCTCCAGCGTTCCCGTTCGGATCAGAGCTCCGGAGAGGACAAACATGGCGGCGATGGTAATCGGTGCCGGGTTGGAGAAGGCGGCCGAGATCTCGTTGGCGTCGAGATAGCCGAGCACGAGAAAGGTCACGGCGCCTGCAACCGCCACCACTTCCGGTGGATACCGCTCGATGGCAAAGCCGATGAAGACGATAATGACGATCGCAATGCCGATATAGGCCGAATAATCAGCGAGAAACGCGGTCATGGCCTTATACGCCGCCTTTGCGCGGCTTCGCGTACGCGTACGGAAAAAAACCGAAACGCTGTACATCCCGGGTTATCGAATACAAATGGTCTGTCGTTGCCGTCTTCATTGAGGACAAGGTAACGCTGCCCGGCAAAAGAAAATCCCGGTCAAGATCGAAATCTTGCCGGGATCGCTCTTGAGACGGCTGGAGCCGTCTCCAATCAGGCTGATGCTCAGACAGCGGCCTTGTTGATACCGCCGGTGGCGAGATCGGTCATGGTGCGGTCGCCGTCCGCCGTGTGGTCGAGGCAGGACTGCAGCTTCTTGGCTTCGTCGTCGAGACCAAGGCGTTTGGCGAAAGCCACGAGGCAGCCATAACCGGCGATCGCGTAGTGGGCCATGCGCTGATACTGCGTGATGATCATCGCGTCGCGGGCGTCCGGGTCGGTGATGTCTTCTTCCAGCCCGTGAGCGCGGGCTTCCTTCACAAGCCCTTCCATGCCTTTGCAGAACTCGCCCTTGGGATCTTCGCCGTGACCCTTGATGATCGCGGAAAGGGTTTGCATGCCGCTTTCGATGCCATCGACACCGGCATTCAGGGCCTTCTTCAGCTCTTCGCTCTTGGCGGCGTCGGCGAGCTCGCGCGTGACCTTCTCCGACTGGTTGCAGGCGCTGTAGATGTCCTGCGCCTGATCGATATAGATGTCCTTGAGATTGGTGATGGTCATAATCCGTCCTTCCTGGTCGGTTGTTGTGGGGCATAGCGCTAGGGAGCGCGAATTGTTCCACTTCAAAGACCTGCCCGGCTGGCGGTTTCGACCTTTCTGTGCTGTTGTCAGATCGGGGAAAGGGAAGTCTTTTCAACTGCCTGCAACGATCCGCAGTCGCACCCTACGGCAATCGGTCGCGCAGCATTTCAACCATTTTGGCGTCTAAATAACGGGTGCGTGAACTCGCCTCATATCGAGGCGGAGGCGATCTCCGTTAGATAGGCCGTTATGGACACGACCACGCGCCAAAGCTTCGATCTTCGCCTCCCGCCTTTCGTCACGACGATGCGCGAGAGCCAACGCCTGCGTTTGGCGACCCTCGTGCGGCTCAGATGGATTTCCGTCGCCGGGCAGATCGCGACCGTGGTTTTTGTCGCGTGGGGCGTCTGGTGGCCGATCCCGGCCTGGTTCTGTCTCAGCCTGATCGCGCTTTCGGTTGCGCTGAACATCTATCTGACGACGCAATTTCCCGCGAGCCGCCGGCTTTCGCCGGGGGCGGCTGCGAGCGTCTTGACCTTCGACATCCTTCAGCCGACGGGCCTCCTGTACCTAACGGGCGGACTGACAAACCCGTTTTCGGTCTTCCTCATCGTTCCATGTCTGATCGCCTCTGCGACGCAGCCACCGGCCACGACCTTTGGGTTGGGGCTTTTGGCTTCGCTGGCTGCTACTTTCCTTGCGATATTCCATATGCCGCTGCCGTGGCCCGATGGCGAGACCTTCTCGCTGCCAGCGATCTACATCGCCGGGCTCTGGTATGCGATCGTCGGAACGCTCGTCTTTTCGGCGATCTACGTCTACCGCGTCGCGGCCGAGTCCCGTGCGCTCGCAGACGCGCTGAGCGCGACCGAACTCGTCCTCCAGCGCGAGCAGCACATTTCCGCCCTCGACGGGCTGGCCGCCGCCGCAGCCCACGAACTCGGCACGCCGCTCGCCACCATAGCCCTTGCTACCAAGGAGATGAGCCGGACCGTTCCGAAGGACAGTCCCCTACGCGACGACATCGATCTCCTGCTCGAACAGTCCGAGCGCTGCCGCGAAATTCTCCGCCAGCTTTCCAGCCTGTCGTCGTCGTCTGAAAGCCATATGGCGAAGTTGCCGCTGCTCTCGCTGATCGACGAGGTGGCCGAGCCCCATCGGAATTTCGGAATCACCGTCGCGGTCGAGACCGAGGGCGATGGGCCGGAGCCTGTCACTCGGCGCAACGCAGGCGTTCTTTATGGTCTCGGCAATATCGTCGAGAACGCAGTCGATTTCGCAATGTCTTCGGTGACTATCTCGGTCGCCTGGGACGAGACGGCTGTCGCGGTTACGGTCATTGATGACGGGCCCGGCTTCAATGCGGATGTGCTTGCGCGGATCGGGGACCCTTATATGTCCGACAAGCTTCGGGGCGATCGTCGCGCGGGCGGCGGTCTCGGCCTCGGTGTCTTCATCGCCAAGACCCTGCTCGAGCGTTCCGGCGCCTCGATTTCGTTCGAGAACCGTCATGAGCCGGGCCGTGTGAATGGCGAGAAGGCCGGGGCGATCGTCATCGTCCAGTGGAACCGCAGCGTGTTTGAAGAGGGCGGTTCCCTTGCACGGGCGAGCCAGACGGACTGATCGAGGATCCTGCCAGGTTGCGACCGGTCGCCGCACTCGCACCAAAGTCGCATCTTTCCGGCTGTTTGTTTCGTTGAATTCAACAAGATGGGTATCCATCTCAACGTTACGTAAGAGGGTCCAGCCACCTCGCATTCCTAAAGGCTCCGAATCCTGAAAAGGTGTGGTGCGCGCAGGGCGGCGAAGGACCCGACCGCGCTCATCGTAGCTGCGTAACCGGACAAGGAGACTGACATGCTCGATACTGCTCAGGCAGAAGCCCAGACCTTTACTCCGGTGGCCGGTGATAACTCCCTGCTGCTGGTCGATGATGATCGGCCATTCCTGCAACGGCTTGGTCGCGCGCTTGAACAGCGCGGTTTCGCGGTTACTACCGCGGAAAGCGTCAGCGAAGGCATGAATGCCGTCAAACGGTCGTCACCCGCCTTCGCCGTTGTGGACATGCGTCTAGGCGACGGCAACGGGCTCGATGTGGTGCAGGCTCTTCGCGGTGTTCGCTCTGATGCACGGGCTGTCGTACTGACCGGCTATGGCAATATCGCCACTGCCGTTACGGCGGTGAAGCTCGGCGCGATCGATTACCTTGCGAAGCCCGCTGATGCGGATGAGGTTACGGCAGCGCTCACCCGCGACGTCGACCAACGTGCGGCGCCGCCGGAAAACCCGATGTCTGCCGATCGCGTCCGCTGGGAACACATCCAGCGGATTTACGAGCTCTGCGACCGCAACGTGTCGGAGACTGCGCGCAGGCTTTCCATGCACCGACGCACCTTGCAGCGCATTCTGGCGAAACGCGCGCCGCGCTGAGCGGGAGGCAGTCTACAGACGTATTCAGTTTGGGCCGTCAGTCCGTCATGAACGGGTTGGCGGCCCATTCTGCTTGCAGGAGCCGGTCGGCGGAGAGGCGCGCAAAGCGAAGCGTCATGGCTTTACGCGTGGCGGAACTCAACTTGTTTTCCGGCGCTTCGCGCAAGATCTCCGCTGTATAGCCATTCGAGACGATCAGGCCCTGATCCTCGGGGAAGATCTCCACCGGCACGCCGGGATGGGTGGCGAAAAACAGCCGGTCGCAATGTTCGAGATAATCCGGCCATTTCCGGTCGACCCGAAAGTCTTCGATCGAGGTCTTGATCTCGACGATGGTGATCTCGCCCTTTTCGGAAAGGCAGACGAGATCGGCGCGCCGTCCTGATTTGAGCGGCATTTCCGGGAGCAGAGAGATCCGGTGAGCGATCATCAGGCGCTGAACGCCTCGACGGACCATCATGGCCCGCTCGGACTGGCGACCGTCGATCAGAGGTTCGTTGGAGAAGGGCGAAACGAGCGGCATGGGCAGGGTATTACCCAAAGCCGGATTCTGCGCAAGACAAAACGTGAACGATCTGTTGGTCTGCGCCAATGATCACGTTGCGAAAATGTATCAGTTGGTCGCGAGTTTGCGATCCTCTCCGATTTCTTCGAGGATCGGACAGTCGGGATCGGCGTCACCGTGGCAGCGTTCCGTCAGGTCTGCGAGCGCGCGTTTCAGTGTCTGCAATTCCTCGATCTTGCGATCGATTTCTGCGACTCGCCTGCGTGCGACCTGTTTCACGTCCTTGGAATGGCGGTTCTCGTCGGCATAGAGCGAAAGCAGCCGCCGTGCGTCCTCGATCGAGAAGCCGAGCGAGCGCGAGCGCTGCAAGAAGCGCAGAATATGGACGTCCCGGTCTCTGTAGTCTCTATAGCCGTTGGGTGCACGGGCCGGCTTAACCAGGCCGATTTCCTCGTAGTATCGGATGGTCTTCGGCGGCAGCCCGGACAGCTTTGACGCCTCTCCGATGTTCATGCTTGCCTCACCTTACCCTTCGCGGCGATCGTTCGCCGCACTTCTTTTCCAGATGTCGCGGGGTGGAGAAGCGTCAACTGTGTTGGGCCCGCAACAAGGATTTCTTAAGCATGGTCTGCCACATTCTCGCCGTTGCTTCACCGCAAGGGCAGGCTTATCCAGAGTGACAGCATTTTCGGGTCCGGCTCGTCTTCAAGTGTCGCTGCGGACCCAACGTTTACCGCTGCTTTCTGAGGCAGCTCCCCGTCTCTTGACTGGACGAATATGATGAAAATCGACACCCTAATCAAAGCCGGCTTGGTCCTCGGCGCAGCCGCTCTCGTTTCGGCCTGCTCCACCGGCCCGTCGTCACGCGTTTCGACGGTTACTCCGATGAACGCGCAGGTCGCTGCGGCCTATGCCGGCCCCTCGACGCTCAATTCCGGCAGCGTCGCCGCGGTGTCCAACCCCGATTATGCGGCAGCCGTCGACGACGGCTTTGCGCTTCCGGCGATCCCGTCCGAGAAGATCGATCCGCAATATCTGCGTCAGGAAGTTTCCTATCCGGAAGGCAGCCAGTACGAGCCGGGCACGGTCGTCGTCGATACGCCGAACCGCTTCCTCTATCTCGTCCAGCCGAACGGCATGGCGATGCGCTATGGCATCGGCGTCGGCCGCGCGGGCTTCTCCTGGTCGGGTGATGCCTACGTCAATTCCAAGCAGCATTGGCCGAAGTGGCATCCTCCGGGCGAGATGATCGACCGCAAGCCTGAGCTTGAGGAATACCGTAACGGCGGCATGGAACCGGGCCTTACCAATCCGCTCGGCGCGCGCGCGCTCTACCTTTTCCAGGACGGCAGGGACACGCTGTTCCGCATCCACGGAACGCCTGAGTGGTGGACCATCGGGACCGCTGCTTCGTCCGGCTGTATCCGCATGATGAACCAGGACGTCATCGACCTTTACGAGCGCGTTCCGCGCCAAGCCAAGGTTGTCGTCAAGCAGGGCCAGGAACGCCTCGCCCAGCGCTGACCTCTTGTCTGCTCGGAGCGTGGCCGAAGTGTCGCGGACGCTCCGAGGTGGATGGATAACGGGCGGGGACGCCTTCGAGCCGGATATCTCGTTCGAGATGTCCGGCTTTCTCGTTGAATGGCCCTTTCCCGCTTTACGCGCCGGCTTTTCGATGCGACGGCGCGCTTGCGCTCCCTTGCGGAGCCCTAACTTGCTTTTTCCCGCATTTCCTACGATTTAAGGGGAAAGCGCCGCGTCTCGTTCCTCGCATGTTTTCGTGCGCCCGGAAGAACGTGCGCGGCGAGGGCCGCCCCGAGCGGCCCATTTCAATTTGAATGTCCCCTTGGACGGGGACGACTGACAAGGAATACGAATGGCCAAGGAAGAAGTCCTGGAATTTCCCGGCGAGGTTGTCGAGCTTTTGCCAAACGCGACATTCCGCGTGAAGCTGGAAAACGAACACGAGATCATCGCCCATACCGCCGGGCGCATGCGCAAGAACCGCATTCGCGTGCTGACGGGCGACAAGGTGCTTGTCGAGATGACGCCTTACGATCTCACCAAAGGCCGGATCACCTATCGCTTCAAGTAATCACCTGCCGCGCCGATCAACGCATTTTCGCGAAGAGTTCTCATGCTGATACTCGCCTCAGCTTCGCCGCGTCGTCTCGCACTGCTTCAGCAGGCCGGCATAGAGCCGGATGTGATGATGCCGGCCGATCTCGACGAGACGCCGACACGTAACGAACATCCGCGGTCTCTGGTAAAGCGTCTGTCGCGCGAAAAGGCGGAAGCGACCTCGAAGCGAGTCGCTGAACTCAATTACGACAACGCATACGTCCTTGCAGCCGATACGGTGGTCTGCGTCGGCCGCGACATCATGCCGAAGGCGGAACTTCAGGAGGATGCTCAGGCTTGCCTGCGTATCCTGTCGGGTCGCGCGCACCGGGTCTATACGGGTGTCAGTCTGATCACGCCGCGCGGTTCCCTGCGCCAGCGTCTCGTCGAGAGCCGGGTTCGGTTCAAGCGTCTGTCGAGAGAGGATATCGACCGGTATCTGAGATCCGGCGAGTGGCGGGGCAAGGCCGGTGGCTATGCCATTCAGGGAAGGGCAGGCGCTTTCGTCGTACGGCTGATCGGATCTTATACCAACGTTGTCGGTCTGCCGCTGTATGAGACGGTCAATCTTCTTGCGGGCGAGGGCTACGACATCGACTCGCGAACGGGATTGCTGCTCGACGACGACGATCAGGATACGTCGCCACTGATGCCCGTGGACGAGGACGAGAAAAAACAGCAGCCGGATCGAGACAAGGAAGCCGCTTCCGCAGCCCCATGACCGAACCGACTTCGAAAGTGACGCCATTGCGCCGCAAGCGCCGATGCCCCGAATGCGGACGCGAGTCGTCCCGGGAGCTGTTCCCGTTCTGCTCGGAACGGTGCAAGGCGGTCGATCTCAATCGCTGGCTGGCGGGAAGTTACGTTATTCCCGGTCCGTCCGTGTCGGCTGGGGATGACGACGAGGAGAGCTAGCCGACAGGCTCGCCACCATGCGAGCCATCGATGCTTCTTCCCGTTTGACGGTGGCAAAATCGACCGGCTTGGTATTCGAAGAGGCAACCGAAAGCGATTTCAACGCAGCGCTGACGAGTTCGACCAGCTCACGATCATCATCGAAGCTCACGTTCATATTCCTCCCATCGAGAGGTATGTCCCTCGATATCGACAGTAACGTAAATCAGGCGTCGATGCCATTAAGTCGTTCAATAAAAATCGATTTTTCGCCCTATTCTGGTTGGTAGAACAGATTAATTTGCGTCGCGACTAACGGTTTCGACTTTAGTATAAGATAATGATCTATTGGTCGCGTTGCTGATCTCTGGGAATGGACGCTCTCGCGCTATTGCTTCAGGCCGTGATCTGTCCCAGCAGATTGGTCAGAACCCGTTCGATAACGTCGAGGTCTTTGGGGCGCGACAGCCGATGGTCGCCATTTCTGATCAGCGTCATCGTGGCATCGTCGGCTGACAGGCAAGTCATCAGAGCCAGTGCATGGGCGTGGGGCACGTCGGGGTCCTCCATGCCTTGAATGATTGCGACCGGGCACCCGGTCTCGATCGGGCCGTCCATCACCAGATTGGCTGCGCCGTCGTCGAACAGCGCCTTGGTGTAGATATTCGGCTCGTCGCTGTACTCAGATGGCTCTTCCAGCAGACCGCGCGTTTGGATGCTCATGAGGTCGGCCTCGCTCAGTCGCGGTCGCATGAGACGTTCGGTGAAATCGGGAGCCGGGGCGAGAAGCAGAAGGCCTGCGACCGAAAAGGAGGCCTGGCCGCTGCGGGCGCGGGCAACGAGGTTGAGGGCAATCCAGGCGCCCATGGACGAGCCGACGAGGAGGACAGATCGAGCACCCGAGGCCTCGATGGCGCGCAACGCCTCCTCTGTCCATCGAGAGATCGTGCCCTCTTCAAAGCGCCCGCCCGATTCGCCGTGACCGGAATAATCGAGCCGCATATAGGCGCGGCCTTCGCGGGCCGCGATGTCGAGCAGGTGCTCGGCCTTGGTGCCGCGCATGTCGGAGCGGTATCCGCCGAGCCAGACGATCGTCGGTCCTCTACCGTCGAGAGTCCGGTATGCGATCTGCCGCGTATCGCCGCTTTCGCCGACGCTCACTTCGTGGCCGGTGTCACGGTCGCCGTCCTGCATGGCATTCATCCTTCTTTCCTTGCGCTTTTGTTGGGTCTTAAGTGCGTCAGGCCCGGTGTCAAAGACAGGTCGGCGGAATATTCCTCAAAGTGCGGATATGACTGCCTCTGCCGCCTTGACTTTCAGGGGCCGCCCCTTCACATCCTCATCCCGTGGACGACGGCCGAATGAGCAGTCTCGGAGCGTAGCGCAGTCTGGTAGCGCATCTGGTTTGGGACCAGAGGGTCGCAGGTTCGAATCCTGCCGCTCCGACCATGCTTATTTTGCCGGCATCGTTGGCTCATTTCGCTAGAGGATCGCAATGGTCGCGAGGATCTATAAACCAACGCGCACCGCCATGCAGTCGGGCAAGGCCAAGACGCAGGAATGGCTGCTGGTCTACGAGCCGCAGGAGCCGAAGCGGATCGATCCCCTGATGGGTTACACGTCGTCCGGCGACATGCTGAGCCAGTTGCGCCTGTCGTTCGAAACGCGTGAACAGGCGATTGAATATGCCGAGCGCAACGACATTCCCTACCGCGTCGAAGAGCCCAAAGAGACCAAGCGGGTTCGTGTCGCCTATGCCGATAATTTCAAATACGACCGACGCCAGCCCTGGACACACTGACGGCCCCTTGGTCGCGTGACTTTGTCCGCCTCGATGACCTATCATCGACGCAACGGTCCCATAGCTCAGCTGGATAGAGCAACGGCCTTCTAAGCCGTAGGTCCCAGGTTCGAATCCTGGTGGGATCGCCATCCTAAATTATTGATTTAAAAGCGATTTTCGCAGAGTTTGGTGCATTTTGATGTCGCTGTCTTTGCCACCAAATCCAGCTGAAATTCCCATCTTTGTTCTCACCGGCGTCACTTCACGGCCAGTGTCTCAAGGCAAGACTCATTCGTCTTTCTGACGAAGTGTTAAGCTGACGACTTGCTCTTGCTCGCTTAGGATTAGCGAAAGCGAGTATGACCCGGAGAAGGAGAACGATCCATGACGACTCGGACCAAGACCGGCATTGCAGCAGCACTCGGCGCCGGCGCGCTCGCCCTGTTCTCGACGACATTCCTTGCCCATGCCGGTGAGGCGATGAAGGTCTACGCCTCTCCCACCTGCGGCTGCTGTGCGGCCTGGGTTCGGCATGTCGAAGAGGCTGGATATGACGTCGAGGTGGAACATGTCGGCATGGCCGATCTCAATGCCCAGAAGCAGCAAGCGGGTTTCACGCCGAAGCATTCCTCTTGCCATACGGGCCTGATCGACGGCTATGCGATCGAAGGCCACGTTCCGGCTTCGGATATCAAGCGTCTCTTGACCGAAAAGCCCGAAGCGATCGGACTTTCAGTGCCGGGCATGCCGGCCGATGCGCCGGGCATGGGCAATGGCGACACGCCGTACGACGTGTTGCTGGTCAAAGAGGATGGTTCGAGCGAAGTCTTCGCCAGCTACCCGCGCTAAGCGATTTTGCTCGGCGGCAAAGGCCTTAGCGGCGCAGGAATTTGATCAGCGCCGCGATCACCAGAACGACGATGACGAGCCAGAGGATGCCCCAGAGGCCCATCCCGAACGGCATCCACGAACCCATCATGTCGCTTCCGTCATGCATCATGACGTGCCTCCATTCCCGCCATCGACCGGTCTGCCGGCTTCGCGCCAGGCTTTGAGACCGCCTTCGATCGGTTTGGCGGAATAGCCCATCTCGGTCAGCGTTGCTGCCGCAAGACTTGCTCGCGCTCCTGAGGCGCAGAGGACGTGGACCGGCATTCCGCCGGCATGGGAGGCATGGAGCGCCTTCTCGCCGCCCTCGTTGGTCACGTCCGCCTTCGCTTCCAGAAACCCGCGTGGAATATGAACCGCATCCGGAACACGGCCGTCCGTGTCGAGTTCATGCGCCTCGCGCACATCGAGAATCAGGCCGTCGGCCTTCCCGGCGTCGACCGAGCCGCCGGTCATTTTGCGAGCCTCGGCGACGAAATCCTTCATGGTCTTGGGCATTCGAGCCTCCTTCAAAGCCGATTCATTGGTATTTTTAAATAGACATGGCCATCGGCCTCCGCCGGCGGGAGCTGACCCGCCCGCAGATTGACCTGCAACGCGTGGAGCATCCGGTCAGGCAGGGACAGCGTTTCGTCGCGCTCGGTACGCGTCTTGACGAACTCCTCTTTCGAGATGCCGTCGCGCACATGCTTGTTGGCGCGCTTGTGCTCGGCGACCGTCGCTTCCCAGAAGATCTCTTCGCGCTCGTCTGTTCCGTAGTCGTGGCCGACGAAGAGCCGGGTTTCCGGAGGCAGCGCTAGGATCGTCTGGATCGAGTCCCAGAGTATACCTGCGTCGCCGCCGGGGAAGTCCGCTCGGCTCGAACCCATATCCGGATACATCAGCGTATCGTGGACGAAGGCGGCATCGCCGACGACATAGGTGATCGAGCCCAGCGTATGGCCGGGCGACAGGATCACCTTCATCTGAAGGTCGCCAATCGTGAAGCTGTCGCCATCCGCGAACAGATCGTCGAAGTCGCGGACTGGGTCGAATGCATCCGGCAGATGATAGAGGTCGCGCCACAGATCGGCGATCTCCAGAACCTTTTCGCCGATGCCGTTCGGGACCTTCAGCTTGTTCTTCAGGTAGGTGGATGCCATCAGATGATCGGCATGGGGATGGGTATCGAGCACACGCTCGATCGTGAGTCCCTGTTTGTTAGCGAAATGCAGAACTTCGTCGGCGCTCTCGAAGCCGGTTCGAGCCTCGGGGGGATCGAAATTCTGAACGACGTCGATCAGAGTAGCTTTCTTCGTCGCGGGGTCGGCGACAAGATACTGGATCGAGCCAGTGTTCTCCTCGTAGAAGCCCCATACGTCCGGCGACCTTGGGCCGGTCGAGGGACTATGGCGGGCGAGCATGGCAATCTCCATCGTCCGATTGTCTTCCAAAGGGTTGAGCGCCATATATGATTAATGTCTAAATTAGCAATATCTAATATAGAATTTTTGGAAGAGCGTTCAGAGGAAGTGGCGGCGATCCTCTCGCTGATCGCCAATCCCGCTCGGCTGCGCATCCTGTGCCTTCTCGCCGAAGGGGAGCTTCAAGTCGGCGCGCTTGCTGAAGCCGTTGGCCTCAGCCAGTCGGCACTCTCCCAACACCTCGCAAAATTGCGCGCCGGCGGAGCCGTAGAAACCCGGCGCGACCGTCAGACGATCCACTACCGCCTCGCCGACGGTGAGATTCGGGCGATCATGGAAAGCCTCTATGAAATCTTCTGCGGCCCCGGACGGGCAAAATCCGAAAGAGGAAACGGCTGAAGCGAGGCGGGCGAGCATTCGCGTCGACGCGTCCTCGCTTTTTTCCTGCTCGCGGTTACCGCTTCGTCTCAATCAGCCGCCCCAAAGCAACATGCGGATAGGCATCCAGATGCCCATGCCGATCATGACCAGATTTTCGGTCAGCGAAATGAAGCCGAGAGGCACGCTCGACGCGCCGCCGACGCAGGCGCATTTGAGCTCGCGCTTCTGGACGTAGACGGCGTAAAATACTGAAATCGCCCCGACGGTGCCGATGACGAGTGCGATCGGCGCCGATATCCAGGTAAGCGCACCCGCGATCATCAAGATGCCGGCAAGGGTTTCGCCGAAGGGATAGAGCTTGCCGTAGGGCACCCAGCGTTGAGCCAGAAGATCGTAGTTGAGGAACATCGTCGAAAAGCTCTCGACGTCTTGCAGCTTCTGGATGCCGAGCAGGGTCATCGAGATCGCGAAGAACCATTCGACCGCCCTCAACGTGAAGATGGTGTCGTAGGCGGCCCAGGAAACGGCGAGTCCCATCAGGAACGCGACCGCGAAGATCGCGATGACCGGCTGATAGGTCGTGTGCTGGTTCTCTTTGACGCGTTTGCCGAAATGCTCGCGCAGTTCCGTATAGCCGCCGACGCGCTCGCCGCCGATGAAGGTCTGCGGTGTCGTTTCGACCCCGATCTTTTCCTGAAACGCGTCGGTTTCGGCGCGCGTCGTCAGATGATGATCCTCGACGTCGAATCCCTCGCGCTCGAGTAGATCTTTCGATTTGAGGCCGAAGGGGCAGAGGTGTTTATCCATGACCATCCGATAGAGGACGGCCTTTTTTCCGTTTTCCGTCGTCGAAATGCTGTCCATGGCTGGATTGTCCTTCCTATGGAAACCCTCTCCGTTCGATCTTCGAAAGGTGGGAGTTCCACTCGCTGGAAGGTCAAGGCCAAACCGTCCGAAGGGTTCTTCGAACGATCCCCGGCACACAAAAGTCGACCCGTGTCGGCTCTCAAAAGGGACGATCTAGCGGTCCTATCGTACGAGCCCGTCCCAGCAGGGCGACAGCTCTATGGTCTTACGGGAGCTCAGTGCCGGTTCGTAGAAGCGGTAGAGCTCCTGGTTCGCGTTCGTGACAGGGCATTTCGGGTAAAGGATAAGATCGGTTGCGTTCAGTTCTGCGAGGACCTGTTCGCTTGGTTCCGGGACCGTACGATAAGGATCGGCGCCGATGGGTACGCCCCTCGGAGCGCGGCGGTCCATCAGATAGGGAAACGGGTTCGTGAAATTGAGGCTGAAGATCGTCTCGAAGCGCACGTCGTTTTCAGCTTCGTAGGCCTGGATGGCCTCAACGCCCTCGCTGACGGCGCGCAGCCAGGTAAGCTGCGTATCCTGCTCCGTGTAGAAGATGAAGCTCGGCAGGATTTCTTTATCCGCAAAAGCCTGAAAGGTCTCCGGAAAACGCTTGTAGAGATCGAGAACGATCGCCGAGCGCTCGACGATTTCGGGTCGCTGGCTCACCTGGTCGAGCGTCTTCATATGAGGCAGCTCCATCGACACATATTGCAGCTGTCCGACAGCGGCCCGCGCGGCGTGGTGAATCGTCGAAACCGCGCTCGGAAGGGTGGCTGCGGCGGCTAGCGTCAGGCAGGCGAGGCGGAGCTTGCCGGCCAGCTGATCGATATTGAGAAGGATCATGAGCACTACAGGCCAGACGAAGACGAAAGGCTGGCTGCCCGTATTCTGTGTCTCGAAGAAGAGGCCGGCGAAAAGCGCGACGCCGAGCCAGATCGAGCCGCGATCGAAAACCGAGGCGGCGCCGGAAAGGGTCCTGTCTGTTGCAAAAGTCTTGATGCAGGTCGCGAGCTGATTCCGCTCGGCGTAGAGAAGCGCAAGGCAAAGCAGCGCGGCCGAGGCAAAGATGCCGAAATGCAGCGAGCCGGCCTGAAGGAAACGCTGGAGGAGAACGCCGTCGTTCATGATGGCGAGCGTCATCAGGTCGGCGACATAGGCCGAGGTCACGCCCGTTGCGGCTTCGAGACCGAGCAGGATGGCGGCAAATCCCGCGAAGACGATGAACCCCTCTTTGACGCTCACCCGGCCGGCAAGCACGGCGAACGCACAAAGAAGGCCGCCCGAGACGAAGCCGGTGATCTTTGTGAGAAAGAGGGCCGTCATCGTGCCGATCAGCACTGTCAGAAGGACGGTCCGGTTGGTCGCGAAGAGAAGAGCGGCGGTGAGGACGTAGAGAAGATGGATGCACTGGCGGTTGTAATAGCCAAAGCCGTCGATCCCCGGATAGGACGAATAGGCCGTCGCGTTGATAGGCAGCGCCACGAAGATTAGAAACGGCAGGAGCAGCGAGAGGGCGGTTGTTCGAGATCGACGATCGACATCCATCAGCACGGCCGCCAGCAGCGGCGCAGCGATCACCAGGATCATGTACTGAGCGAGAAGCGCCGGTTGGGCCTGGGTGAAAATCTCGTTGAGCGAAGCGAACAGCCAGTAACCGAGGGGACCGGCGGGGGCGAAGAAATCGACCGAGGGCATCTGCCCGCTCGCAAGCCGGTTCGCCGCATCGAAGTAGATGAACGTGTCCCAGTAGAACGGTCCGATCGGCACCGTGATCGGGAAGGTCAGCAGCGCGAACAGCAGAATGGTGGCGAGACCCAGCAGCAGGGGCGGCGAGGCCACGCCGAGCCGGAAACCGGTAACCCGTGCGGTTTGGCTGGTGATATCGGACATCGGCTGAGCGGACCTTGGATGCGGAACTGGCGGCTTAAATCATCGGCGCTGGCCGTTAGAGAACCGTTACTTTCGGGAAAGCTGCTTCTTGAAAGGAGCGCCAGTTGGGTCCTCTCACGGCTGTGGGCCCATACGCGTATTTCCGCGCTTGCCATCGCGATCATGACTGGTAATCGAAAAGGGTGACGCCCGCCCGCCTGATTCCGTTTTCAGAAGAAACCGCTTTCCATGACCTTTTCGCTTACGACCTGGAATATCAACTCCGTTCGTCTCCGCGCCGAGATTGTCGTGCAGTTCCTCAAGATGGAACAGCCCGACGTCATCTGCCTGCAGGAGACGAAGTGCACCAACGAGCAGTTCCCCCATTCGGCCTTCGAGGGGCTGGGTTACGACCATGTCGCGCTGCACGGTCAGAAGGGCTATCACGGCGTCGCCGTCCTCTCGAAACTGCCGTTCGAGGACGTCGTGCGGCAGGATTTCTGCGAGGTGGGCGATGCCCGCCATCTCTCCGTCAAGCTGGCGGTTGGAGATCGGAAGATCCGTGTACACAATCTCTATGTGCCGGCAGGCGGGGACGTACCCGATCCGGAGGCCAACCCGAAGTTTCGGCACAAGCTGCAATTCGTCGACGAAATGCGGAAGATGCGGGCCGAAGGCGAGGAAGGCGTGTCCGCGCTTCTATGCGGTGACCTCAACATTGCGCCCTACGAGATGGATGTCTGGTCTCACAAGCAGATGCTGAAGATCGTCTCGCACACCCCCGTCGAGACCGAGGGGCTTGTCGCCGCGATTTCCGAGGGTGGCTGGACGGACCTGATGCGCCAGCACGTTCCGATGGAGGAAAAGCTCTTCACCTGGTGGAGCTACCGCGCAAAGGACTGGGCGGCATCCAATCGCGGACGGCGCCTCGATCACGTCTGGAGCTCGGCCGACCTCGCCGAAAAACTCTTCGATGTGAGCGTTCTCACCGATGCCCGGGGCTGGGAGCGTCCCTCCGACCATGTTCCGGTGACGGCACGCTTCGCGCTGTGACCGGGGGCTTCAGCGCCAGCGATTGGAGAGCTTCTGCTCTTCGGCATCGCGCGCTTCGTTGAAGCCCAGCAGCCAGAGCTTGGCACGCACCGAGGAGCCCGGATAAGGGCAGGCACCTTCGTTGCGGCCTTCCCGGAATGCGGTTCGGCCAGCTTGATGGAAAACGCGTTCGGCCTTCGCCATTTCGATCGCATGGGCCAGCGTCGAACGCGCCGGCTCGATCGTCGCTTCGGACGACAATGTCTGCATTTCGTCGCGCATGTTGATACCACCGTACTCAAACAACAGAACGACGAGCCGAAACAGCCGCCGCTTACCGCAACCGCTCGGTCAAGGCAGCCGCGCCGACAATTTCGCTGGACGCGGTTACCCAGGCGCTAATGAACGCAAAAAATTGAAGAAAAGCGAGTCATTGTTATTTAGCTGACCCTCAGAAGCGATTGACAGGGCAGCCTGATTGATTCTGTCAGTGAGTATTTCGACACGAATCCATTACCTCTGCTGACTATTGGCTCAGCCGTTGCGGTTTTCCTTTGCGAAAGATGAACAGGCGAACTTGCGGCGGCCATTCCGCGACAATGGACTTCAGGCGGCGAGAGTGCGTTTGATTGCGTTCTCCCACAGGGCCAGTCGTCGGCCGCGCTCGACAGCCGCCATCTTGGGCTCGAACCGGCGTTCCAACCGCCAGCGTTCGGCAAAACCGGCCTGATCGGGCCAGACGCCCGCGGCATGACCGGCGATCCAGGCGGCCCCGAGAGCGGTCGTTTCGAGGACCACCGGCCGGTCGACAGGCGCGTGAAGAAGATCGGCGAGACGCTGCATGGTCCAATCGCTGGCAACCATGCCGCCATCGACCCGCAGGACCGTGTTTGCCGCACCGGAAAAATCCTGCTTCATCGCGCGCAGCAGATCGGCTGTCTGGAAGCAGGTCGCTTCGAGTGCTGCCCGCGCGATCTCCTTCGGGCCGGACTTGCGGGTCAGGCCGTAGATCGCGCCGCGCGCTTCGGCGTTCCACCACGGCGCGCCGAGGCCTGTGAAGGCCGGCACCATGATCACATCCTGGGTGTCGTCCGCCTCGTCAGCCATGGAGCCGGTCTGTTCGGCACGATCGACAACGCCGAGACCGTCACGGAGCCACTGAACGGCAGCGCCTGCTACGAAGATCGAGCCTTCGAGAGCATAGGTCGTCTGGCCGGAGAGCCGATAGGCGACGGTTGTCAGAAGCCGGCTCGAAGAGGGTACGCGCTCCGACCCTGTGTTGAGAACGGCGAAACAGCCGGTGCCATAGGTGCTCTTCAGCATGCCAGGCTGGAAACAGGCCTGGCCGAGCGTTGCAGCGTGCTGATCGCCGGCTATGCCGCGAACCGGGATGCCCGCGCCGAAGAGCGAGGCGTCGGTCACGCCGAAATCGGCGTCGCAATCCTTCACTTCGGGCAGGATCGCGCGCGGCACGCGCAGCAGTTTCAGGAGGTCTTCGTCCCAGGCATTTGCAGAGATGTCGAAGAGTTGGGTGCGGCAGGCATTCGTCGTGTCGGTCGCATGGACTTTGCCGCCCGTCAGGCGCCAGAGGAGGAAGGTGTCGACCGTTCCGAAGGCGAGATCGCCGGCTTCTGCCTTGGCCCGTGCGCCCTCCACGTGATCCAGCATCCAGGCGATCTTCGTGCCGGAGAAATAGGGATCGATCAGGAGGCCGGTCTTTTCCGTGATCAACGCTTCGGCCCCTTCATCGTGGAGCTTTCGGCAGATATCGGCGGTGCGGCGGTCCTGCCAAACGATGGCGTTGTGGATCGGCTTGCCGGTCGTGCGATCCCAGATCAGCACCGTTTCGCGCTGGTTGGTGATCCCGATCGCGGCGATATCCGACGCCGAAAGCGAGGCATCGCTCAGCGCGCTGCGTACCGTGTCGCGAACGGAATTCCAGATGTCTTCAGGGTCGTGCTCGACCCAACCGGAACGCGGAAAATGCTGGGCGAATTCCTTCTGGCCGACGCCGACGACCCGGAATTGGTCGTCGAAGACGATCGCTCGTGACGACGTCGTGCCCTGGTCGATCGCAAGTACATATCCGGACATTGTGATTCCTCCTCCACCACGATCGCCATTTTAACGCCGAGGATCGTTTCGGCGAACCCCCGGCGCACCAAAGTTCGGCGCATGTCATTTCCGAATTTTCGAGCGGTGTGCGACTCGCCATCGCTATATCACTCAATGACATTTCGTGATCATGCCGCCGGAACGGATCGACCTGATCTGTATTCTTGTCTCATCGCAAACAGACAGGATGCTGATCCCATGAAACGTCTTATTGTTGCAGTGCTTGCCGCCGGCGTCGTGGCTGGACCGGCATTGGCGCAGACGACTACGACAACGGTCACGGAAACCACTGTCGTCGAACAGCCGCGTGTCGAAGAAATCCGCACTTATGTTGTCGAACAGGGCGTTGCTTCCATTGCCCCGCCGGAAGGCGTGACGGTCACCGTCGGATCGGCCCTCCCGGACCCTGTTCCGCTCTACGAACTACCCGAAGGCGTCGCGCCTCCGTCCTACCAGTACACGGTGATCGACGGCCATTCGGTGCTGGTCGATGAGAATCGCAACATCGTGCAGATTCTCGATTGAGGATTTTATCGAGTGATCTGGAAAAAGGGCCCCGCGCGGGCCCTTTTTGCTGCGACATGGAATGAATTCGCGAGCGCTGTCTCAGAGCACGCCGGAAAATTGCTCGTCGATACGCTTGACCTCGGCCTCGCGCCAGTCAGCGTCGCGCGCATCGCGTGGCCGTTCGATCTGGTGAACACCACGAACCGTCGAGGGGCGTTCGGTGAGGAAGACGATCCGGTCCGACAGTTGCACGGCTTCCCGCAAATTATGGGTCACCATCAGCGCCGTCGTTCGCCGGGCCGACCAGACCTCGATGAGGAGATGGCGCAGACGGGTTGCTGTCATCTCGTCGAGTGAGACGAAGGGCTCGTCAAGAAGAAGCAGGCTCGGTCGGATCGCAAAGGCGCGGGCGAGAGCGACGCGGCGGGCAAGACCCAACGAGAGTTCGGTCGGGAACCGGCCCCGCATTTCGGTGAGGCCGACGATATCGAACAGCTCGTCGAGATTATCACCGCGCAGTTCGTCCGGGAGCGCTAGCCGCACATTCTGTTCCACAGTTCGCCAGGGCAGGAGGCGCGGCTCCTGAAAGACGACCGCGATCCGCCCCCCCGGATCAGGGCGGGAGACCGTGCCACGATAATCCGCGTCGAGACCGAGGATAATTCGAAGGGCCGTCGTCTTGCCGCAGCCGGACGGGCCAATCAGCGTCGTAAAGGAGCCGGCCGGAGCCTCGAAGGCGATGTTGTCGATGGCATGAACGGCCACGCCGTCAGCACCACGGAAGGTCTTTCCTGTAATCGCGACATCAAGGGGACGGGCGGTCTCATTGATGTCTGTGATAGTGGGATCGTGCTTCAAATCAGGTCTTTCGCCACCGGGTGGCGTGGGCTTCCAGCGGCTGAACGATCCAGAGTTCGATCAGCAGCATCACCGCGACGAAGGCGAGTGTGTAGGCGAGGATGCCGGCGACGTCGAAAAGCTGGAAGTAGAGATTGATCTGAAACCCGACGCCGTTGGAGCGGCCGAGGAGTTCGACGACGAGGGCGATCTTCCAAATAAGCGCGAGACCGGAGCGCGATGCGGCGGCGAAATAGGGCTGAAGCTGGGGCAGCACGACATGGCGCAGGCGTTTCATGGCGCCGAAGCGATAGACCGTCGCCATCTCAGTTAGATCGCGATCGAGGGCGCGGGCGCCTTCGCGCATGGTGACGACGACGTTGGGGATCTTGTTCACCGCTATCGCGCCGATCGCCGCCACCTCGTTGAGGCCAAACCAGATATAGGCGAGCACGATCACGACGAGCGCCGGGATATTGAGGAAGAGGATCAGCCATGGGTCGAAGAAGCGGTTCGCCTCGCGGCTGACACCGAGCGCGATGCCGATAGCCGAGCCGATCACCATGGCGGCGACGAATGCGAAGAAGACCCGCATCAGCGTCATGGCGAGGTGAAACCAGAGTTCGCCCGCCGCCGCATCGCGCCAGAATGCCTCGAAGACGGCAGGCGGGGCCGGCAGCACGCGGCTGTCGGCGAGGATCGCGCTCACCCACCAGATGGCGAGGAGACCAAGGAGCGAGATCGCGGTGACCGCCTTCGGCGTCAGCCCACGCGTCGCGAGACGGTAGATGCGCCCTTCGCTCGCCGTGCCTTCGGCATCAATCGCCATGGCCGAGGCCGGTGTAGTACGTGCCCTCCATCAGAGTCTCACTGGGGCCGACGAGCTTCTCGCCGCCGATCTCGTAGAGGAGGGCGTAGAGCTTTTCCGTGTCCTTCACTTCGTCGGCGGCGCTGCGCGAGGGAATGCCTTCGCGATAGCGCTCGATGAGGGTCTGATAGGCGATGTCGTTCTCAGGCTGCATCAGCTCGCGGAGCGGCTCCCACGCCTCGTCGGAGGTGGTGAGGAGATCCTTGGTCGCGCGATCGGCCGCAAGAAAAGCTTCAATCGCGTTTGGATGTTCTTCGGTGAAGCTGTCGCGGAAAACCCAGCCGATCGAGGCGACCGGGCCCTCTGCGCCCATGGCGATTGCCGCATCCGTGCCGGATGTCAGGGTCTTGAAACCCTCCGCCTCGAGCCGCGCCGCGTAGTGCCAGAAGTTGAGCACGGCATCCAGTTCGCCGGATCGCGCCTTCTCGGCAAGAAGCGGCGGTGCGCCGAAGGCGATCTCGTTTTCGGCGGACAGATCGGTGTCGTAGTCGCGTTCGGCGAGCGCCTGGATAAGCAGCCAGTTCTTGTCGAGCGGGCCGCCGGCTATGCCGATCGTCTTGCCCTTCAGATCGCCCAGGTCCTTCACATCGCTGTCGCCGGGAATCATCAGCGAGCCAACGGAGGTGGAGTAGGGCGCGAACGTATAGTCCGCGCCGGTCGCACGCTGGCGCGAGACCCAGAGCCAGTCGGAGACGATCATGTCCACATCTCCTGCCTGAAGCGCGACGTTCGAGGCCTGCTCGCCGGCAAAGGGCACGATCTCCACGTCGACGCCGTTCGCCTTGTCGAGGCGCTCGCTGGTCATCGCGGCGAGTTCCCAGTTCACCGTTCCGTATTTGAGGACGCCGACGCGAATGGGTGCCGGTCCGCCGCTATCGTCCTGCGCCTGGGCAGGTATGCCGGCGAAGAGCGCGGCGGCTACGGCGAGCGTCGTAAGCAAGGTTTTCATATCGCCGATCCTCCCGAAATCGTCGAAAAATCGTTGGGTTCGATCGTACAGGAATCCGAACCGCACCGTTAAGGGCGCGAGTGCGACTTAGGGGCAACGGGACTTTTTCCCGGTCCAGTCGGGAATTTGTTACGACCGTGCGTCGATCGCCTCTGCGATCGCGTCCGCAGCCTTCAGCAGCCGGACCGTAACGGGGACGGCGAGTGCGACGATAGATCGCCGTCCGCCCCGCGCTGCCTGTGCCTCGCGAACCTCGCTCACCACCTGAGAGACCATCGGAATGAAGCGAATCGTCAAGGATATGGCGAGGCTCACCTTTTCGGCATTGACGCCGAGCCGCTCGAAAGGCCGGAGCGCCGTCTCGATAGCTGCGACCAGATCGGTTGTGCGCGTCGTCAACGTCACGAGCGCGGCGGCGAGAATCAGCGCTGAAAAGCGCGTCAGGAAAAGGAGCGCGGCCTGGAGGCCAACCAGCCATAATTGGGCCGCGAAGAGCATTGCGAGAATAAGGACTACCGGGCGAAGCTGCCGAAAGATCGTGTGGAGGGAAAAGCCGGCGAGCGGATAGCTGACGAGCACGACGACTAGACCGGCCGTTGAGATGGCGAGGGATGGAATCGAAAGGAGAAGTGTCCCGAAAGCGAGAAGCGCGATCAGCTTCCGCCCGGCCTTCATGCGGTGAAGGAAGCTCGTACCCGGCTTGTATAGGCCGGCAATCATGCCGTCAGATCCATGTAGAACGGGATCGCTTCGGCTGGCGGTCCGTCGAACGCGATCCGGCCGGCCTCGAAGACAAGCACACGATCGAAGCCGGAGAGGCGTTCAAGATCATGCGTCACGAAGATGATCTTCTGTGAAACTTCGGCGATCGTGCGCATCACCCGGTTGGTGTTGCGGCGGTCGAGAAGCGTCGTTGGTTCGTCCAGAACGAGCCTGTCGGGCTCCAGGGCCATGATCCCGGCAAAGGCCACCATCTGCCGCTCGCCACCGGACAGTTCGTGGACGAGGCGATCCTCCAAGCCAGTCAGGCCATAGCGTTCGAGGATGATTTCGAGGCGGGCTTCGATATCGGCCTTCGACCATTTCCGCGCTTTGAGGCCGAAGGCGATATCCTCGCCGACCGTCGGATAGACGATCTGGTTGTCGGGGTTCTGGAAAACGAAGCCGACGCGGCGGCGAACCTCCTTGGTCTTGGCTTTCGTATCGAGACCGTCGACCGTCATCCTGCCCGCGGTGGGCAGGATGAGACCGTTCAGGAGTCGCGCGAAGGTGCTCTTGCCGGAGCCGTTCGCGCCGATCACGCCGATTCGCCGCTCGCCGAGTTCAAGCGTCAGGTCGTGAAGGACGAGCGTTTCGTTCCGCCTGACCGAAACGCCGTCGAGAACGATCATCCGTGTTGCCTTGCGCTAGCCACGCGCTTCGACCAGCGGATAGGCCCGCTTCAGTGTGACGATGACGAGCGCGGCCACGACGGCCTTCACGATGTCGCCGGGGATGAAGGGCGCGGAGCCTACGAGTGAGGTCCAGAGCGGAATATCGGCGATGAAGGCAGTGGCCGGAACGCCGATCGCGTAGATGACGAAGATGCCGCCGACCAGGCAGATGAGCAGCGCCATCGGGAATTCGAGCGTGCGCCAATTGAGCTCCGTCAGCCAGCCGATGACATAGGCCGCGGCGATCCAGCCGAAGAGGTAGCCGACCGTCGGCCCTGCGAACACTGCCAGCCCGCCACGCCCGCCAGAAAGAAGCGGTAGGCCGACTGCGACAAGCAAAAGGAACAGCGCCATCGACAGCGCTCCGCGCCGCGCGCCAATGATCCCGCCCGCCAGCATCGGCCCGAGCGATTGGGCGGTGATCGGCACCGGAATGACGGGCACGGTGAGCGGCGGAAACGCGCCAAGAACGGCCATCAGCGCGGCGAAAAGAGCGATCAGAACGATGTCGCGTGTGGTCATTGGAACGAGCCCGGAAGTCGCATCGACGATGCGACGGTCCCTAGCCGAGCCGCTTCATCTTCGCAATGCAGCGCATAATACCGTTCAGATCGCCGTTTCTTCGGCATGGGCGATATAGCGCTCGCGCAGACGGCGGGTGAAGTCGCCGGGGGTGCCGGCACCGATCGTCTGCCCGTCGATCGAAACCACCGGCATGACAAAGGCGGAGGCGGAGGTGATGAAGGCCTCTTGCGCGGCCTTCGCCTCGTCGACGCTGAAGGGACGGACCTCGACGGTGCAGCCTTCCTGTTCGGCAAGGCCGACGACTGACGCGCGGGTGATGCCGTGGAGGATGTCGTTTGACAGATGCCGGGTAATGACGGTGCCGTCCTGCTTGACGATGTAGGCGTTGTTGGAGGTGCCTTCGGTCACGAAGCCGTTTTCATCGACCATCCAGGCATCGTCGGCGCCTTTCGCCTTGGCCTCCATCTTGGCGAGTGAGGGATAGAGAAGCTGGACCGTCTTGATGTCGCAGCGCCGCCAGCGAAGATCGGGCACCGTGGCGACAGTAATGCCTGTCTTGGAGACCGTCGTCTCGCGCAGGGTCTTTTGCTGCGTGAAGAGGACGAGGCTCGGCTCGGTGCCTTCGGGCGGAAAGGCGAAATCCCGGTCGGCAACGCCGCGGCTGATCTGCATGTAGATGAGACCCTCCTCGATTCCGTTACGGGAGACGAGCTCGCGGTGGATTGCGAGAAGTTCGTCGTCGTTCGCAGGCGAGGCGAGAGCCAGTTCCGACAACGAACGGCGGAGCCGCTTCATGTGGCCGGCGAAATCGACCAGCTTGCCGGAGAGCACCGCCGTTACCTCGTAGACACCGTCGGCGAAGAGGAAGCCGCGATCGAAGACGGAAATCTTGGCCTCATTCTCGGGGACATAGGAGCCGTTGACGTAGACGGTGCGGGACATGGGCGGACTTTCGATAACCGAAGGGATGCGTCCGAGCGATCTAGAGCATTTGGTGGAGAATCTGAAGCGGTCGGACTTGCGGAAAGGAGAGCATGAGCTTTCAACAATCTGGATCGGTCGACACGCGGGATGAGGCGGCAGCGCCTGCGGAACTGGATGTGTTCCGCTGTCCGTCGGCGCACGAAAAAGCCCCGGCGCGCGAACGCCGGGGCCTTGAATTCGATCGTCGGACTTCAGCCCGAGACGATCTGATTAGTTGGCGGGAGCCTCTTCGGTCTCGCCTTCCGTAGAGGAGCTTTCTTCGGACGTCGAGGAATCGGACTCCATGGAGTCGCCCGAAGCGGAAGCATCGGTCGCTTCTGCTTCGCCGCCCGTGGCGGAGGAGTCCATCTCGGCGTATTCGCCGTTGTCCCACTCGTACATGACGTAGCCCGGCAGGGTCACGTCACCCTTGTCGTCGAACGACAGGTCGCCGATCACGGTGGAGAAGTCGCCGTTGTTCAAAGCTTCGACGACCGGATCGAAATCGGTCGAGCCGGCTTCGTTGGCGGCATCGGCCCAGGCCTGGATCGCTGCATAGGTGTAGAGCACGTAGCCTTCGGTGGTCTTGCCCTCGGCTTCGAGCTTCTCGACGACTGGCTTCGCCGCTTCGTTGTTGCGCGGGTCCGGCGAGAAGGTCATCAGGGTGCCCTGACCGGCGTCGCCGGTGATCGCCCAATATTCGTCGGTGACGAGAGCGTCGCCCGACATGATGACCGTGTCCATGCCCTGCTCGCGCATCTGACGTGCCATCAGGCCGGCTTCGGTGTGGTAGCCGCCGATGTAGACAAGGTCGATGCCGGCCTGCTTCATCTTGGTGACGAGCGAGGTGTAGTCCTTTTCACCGGCCGTGTAGGCTTCCACGAGAGCTGGCGTCTTGCCGGCTTCCTCGTAGAACTTCTGGGTCTGGTCGGCGAGGCCCTTACCGTAAGCCGTCTTGTCGTTCAGGATCGCGACATTGGCATCGGGGAAGTTCTCGGCGATGTAGGCACCGGCGACTTCGCCCTGCTGGTCGTCACGGCCGCAGACGCGGAAGATGCCGTCGCCGGGACGCTGGTCGGTGAAGTCGGGGTTGGTCGAGGCCGGGGTGATCTCGATGATCTGCTCGTCGGCGTAGACCTGAGACGCCGGGATCGAGGAGCCCGAGCAGAAGTGGCCTGCGACGAACGGGACGCCTTCGGAGGCGAAGTTGTTGGCGACGGCCACGGCCTGCTTCGGATCGCAAGCATCGTCACCGATGGAGAGCTGTAGCATTTCGCCGTTGACGCCGCCGGCTTCGTTGATGTCGGCGACAGCCTGTTCGGCGCCGACGCGAAGCTGCTCGCCGAAGCTTGCATACTGGCCGGTCATGGGGCCTGCGACACCGATCGTGATGTCAGCTTTGGCCGCGCCCGTGAAGACGAGACCGAGTGCCGCGCCGGCTAGAAGTGCCTTTTTCATGAATGCTCCCTGGTCGATTTGTTGTGCCCCTTATCGGGGTGTGGTCAGGAATGGGGTTCCATGCCTGGGGCGGATTAAAAACGGTCGGAATGGCTTTGGCTAGTCGTTTCGCCGCTTTTTTCGCCTTTGATGAATCAAGAGGCGATTCACCAAGGTTTTTGAATGATTAGCCGGCTTTGAGAAAGCCGTATTGCCGTGCCATCTGGCGGTTGCGGACATAGCTTCGTCCGGCCGCCGCGATGGCGAACAACACGATGTAATCGATGACACCGTAGTAGAGCGCGGTGCCGAAACCATCGAGAGGCAGATAGAACGTGCCGTCGAAGAGGCTGAAGTGGATGAAGCGCAGCGCGATGTTGAGAAGGAACACGTAGAAGGCCATCAGCCCCCAGCCGTTCCAGCCCAGCGCCGTCGAGCGTCCGATCGCATAGGCGGCCGCGCCGCCGAGGATGACCGTGACGAAGATGAATTCTAAGATCGAGACTTCCCAGAGGAGACCCATTTCGGCTTCCATCAGTGGGCTCCCCCTTCGAGATAGGCGCTACGAACTTCTTCGCGCGACAGGAGTTCCTTGCCGGTTCCGCTCATTGTGATCGAGCCATTGACCATGACATAGCCGCGATGGGCGAGGCGAAGGGCGTGGAAAGCGTTCTGCTCGACGAGGAACACGGTGAGGCCTTCCGTCCGGTTGAGTTCGCCGATCGCCGCGAAGATCTGTTTCACGATGAGCGGGGCGAGGCCGAGCGATGGCTCGTCCAAAAGCAGAAGCTTCGGCCGGCTCATCAGCGCGCGGCCGATGGCCAGCATCTGCTGTTCGCCGCCAGATAGCGTGCCGCCGCGCTGGTTTCGGCGTTCCTTGAGGCGCGGGAAGAGCTCGAAGACCTTGTCGAGATCGGACTGGAAATCCTTCGGATCTTCCAGGATCGCGCCCATCTGCAGGTTTTCCATCACCGTCATGCGCGAGAAGATGCGACGACCTTCCGGCGACTGGGCGATCGAACGCGACATGATATCGTGGGTCGGCAGCTTGGTGATGTCGTCTCCGCGATAGACGATCTGGCCGTTCCTGGCCTGGGGCGAACCGCAGATGGTCATCATCAGAGTCGACTTGCCGGCCCCGTTCGCGCCGATCAGCGTGACGATCTCGCCGCGATAGACGTCGACATCGACGCCGCGCAGGGCCTGGATCTTGCCGTAGAACGTCTCGACGCCGCGGATCGACAGGAGGAGTTCGCGATTTTCGTGTGAATCGATCGCCGCGCTCATGCCTGGCCTCCGTCGGACATGGTTTCGGTGGCTGCCTTTTGCGGGTCTGAACGGTGGAGATCCTCCTCCACCTCGTAGACTTCCTCGTCATCGACGCCGAGATAGGCGGCGATCACCTTCGGATCGTCACGGACGGCGCGTGAATCGCCGTCGGCGATCTTCTTGCCGTAGTCGAGTACGACGATGTGGTCGGAGATTTCCATGACGACGCCCATGTCGTGCTCGATGAGCAGGACCGAGACACCGTCCCGATCGCGGATCGAGCGCAGGAGATCGTTGAGCTCGGCCGACTCGCGTGGGTTGAGGCCGGCTGCCGGCTCGTCGAGGCACAGAAGGCGCGGATTGGTGCACATGGCGCGCGCGATTTCCAGCCGGCGCTGGTCGCCGTAAGAGAGATCGGCGGCCGGATCGTCGGCGCGGTCGAGCAGAGAGATACGGTCGAGCCAGGCGACGGCCTTGTCCTTGGCCCGGTTCGCTTCGCGTCGCCAGCTCGGCAGGCCGAGCAGGCCAGAGATCGAATAGCCCGAGGCGCGCATCAGGTGGTTGTGCTGGGCGACGAGCAGGTTTTCCAAAACGGTCATGCCGCCGAAGAGGCGGATATTCTGGAAGGTGCGCGCAACGCCCGCCGTCGCGGTGATGCGGAAGTCGTTCATCCGTTCCAGAAGGTAGATACCGTCCTCGCCGTTGCGGCTGTATTGCAGGCCGCTCTTCGTCAGTTCGGTGATCGAAGCATCGCTGGGCTTCTTGCCGCGCCGAAGCACGATCCGGCCTTCGGTCGGTTTGTAGAAGCCGGTAACGCAGTTGAAGACAGTCGTCTTGCCTGCGCCGTTCGGGCCGATGAGCGCAGTGATATCGCCGCGGCCAACGCTGAAGGAGAGATCGTCGATCGCGACGAGCCCGCCAAAGCGCATGGTCAGATGCTCGACCGTCAGGACCGGGTCCTCGGTCCACCGGCCATGGGCTGCAGGCGTGTCTTGCTTGTCGTGCATGGTGTTGGACATGATCAGTGACCCTCGCCCTGGCTGACGAGATCGGCCCCGATCTTCTTCTTCTCCTTATAGAACACCGACGGAACGCGGGTCGATATGAGACCTCGCGGCTTCCAGACCATGATGGCCACCATTGCGAGACCGAAGATCAGCATGCGGTACTGGGTCGGGTCGAAGCCGGCGCCAAACACCGCTTCGAGCACGGTGAGATTACGCAGGAGCTCAATACCGCCGATCATCACCACAGAGGCGATGACCACGCCGAGCTGCGAGCCGAGGCCGCCGAGAACCACGATGGCGAGGATGATCGCCGACTCGATGAAGGTGAAGCTTTCCGGCGAGATGAAACCCTGACGCGTCGCGAAGAAGGAGCCGGCGAAACCGCCGAACATCGCGCCGGTGGCAAAGGCCGAAAGCTTGACATTCACGGTGTTGATGCCGAGCGCGCGGCAGGCGATTTCGTCTTCACGCAGGGCTTCCCAGGCGCGGCCTACGGGAAGCTTCCGCATGCGCATGGTCACGAAGTTGGTGAGCAGCGCAAGCGCCAGGATGATGTAGTAGAGGAAGACGAAGCGCTGGATCGGATCGTAGTCGATGCCGAAATAGGCCGCGAAGCCGTCGTCGCCGCGCGAGAATTCGAGGCCGAACAGTGTGGGCTTCGGGATGCCGAGAAGGCCATTCGGACCGCCGGTGAATTCGTACCAGTTCAAAAGCACGACGCGGATGATCTCGCCGAATGCGAGCGTTACGATGGCTAGATAGTCGCCACGCAGCCTCAATACCGGGAAGCCGAGCATGACACCCCAGAGCGCGGCAAAGAGGCCGGCCATCGGCAGGCAGACCCAGAAACCAAGGTCGAAATTCGTCGATAGCAGCGCGAAGGAATAGGCGCCGACCGCGTAGAAGGCGACATAGCCGAGATCGAGAAGGCCGGCGAGGCCGACCACGATGTTGAGGCCCCAGCCGAGCATCACATAGGTGAGGATCAGGATCGACAAATCGAGGAGATATCGGTTCTGGCGCGGCAGGAAGGTGTCCAGCAGAATCGGCAGGAAGATCGCGATGACAAGCATCGCGGTTCCGAAGATCTTACCGATCGGCAGCGGCTTGCGACTCGAAGCCGGGCGCTTGAAGTAGCGGGTGATCGGCTGTTCGGCGCGGAAGATGAAGTAGGACAGGAGGAAGCGGACGCCGAAGGCGATTCCGACCCAGACGATCCAGAGGCCGGGCCGCAGGGTGAGATCGAGGCCTCCGCTGCCGATGTCGGTCCGGAAGATAAAGAAGAAGACGGTAAGCGCGCCCACGAGCGCTGCCGTGATTCCGGCTTCCTTGAGAGAGCGAACGAGGCGCGATTCCTCGGTCGGGGCTTCCGTGAAGGGCGGCTCGCCCTGCATGGCGTCCCGGCGAGCTTCGCTTTCGAGCTCTTCGCCCTCGGGCCGGTTCGAGGCGGTGGGCTGATTGGTGGTTGCCATGATGCCTTAAACCTTCTCGACTTCCGGACGGCCGAGCAGGCCGGAGGGCAGGAAGATCAGCACGATCGCAAGGATCGAGAAGGCCGCGACGTCCTTGTACTCCACCGAGAAATAGCCCGACCAGAAGGTCTCGATGAGACCGATCGCAAGTCCGCCGAGCATCGCGCCGGGAAGCGAGCCGATGCCGCCGAGAACGGCAGCGGTGAAGGCTTTCACGCCGGCGATGAAGCCGATGTAGAAGTCGATCACACCATAATAGAGCAGGTACATCAGACCCGCGACGGCCGCGAGTGCGGCGCCCATCACGAAGGTTAGAGAAATCGTGCGGTCGACGTTGACGCCCAAAAGCGCGGCCATCTTGCGGTCCTGCTCACAGGCGCGCTGCTGGCGACCGAGCGAGGTCTTGCTGATGACCAGCGAGAAGGCCGTCATCAACACGATGGTCGTCACGATGATGATGATCTGCATGTAGGAGAGCTGGACGACGATGCCGCCAGGCCCGTCCATCAGCGTAATGCCGCCCTGGATCTGCGGTGGTAGCGGCTTGACGCGCGCGCCCTGGGTCACCTGGACGAAGTTCTGCAGGAAGATCGACATGCCGATCGCGGTGATCAGCGGCGCGAGGCGGAAGGAGCCGCGCAAGGGGCGATAGGCCACGCGCTCGATCGTCCAGCCCCAGACCGCGGTGAAGAACATCGCGACCGCGAGGATGATGAGAAGCACCAGCGGCAGGAAGGTGATGCCGAGGGCGGCGAGCGCCAAAAATGTCGTGAGCGCGATGAACGCGCCAATCATGAAGATTTCGCCATGGGCGAAGTTGATCATGCCGATGATGCCGTAGACCATCGTGTATCCGATGGCGATCAGCCCGTAGATCGATCCCAGCGTGATCCCGTTGATCAGCTGCTGCAGAAAATATTCCATTCGCGCCCGTCTTGTTACAGCGTGCTTTGATTTCGGATCGGCAGCTTGTGTTGTTCGGTCAGGAAGCGCTGCGTCCGGTAAGGGGCTGCCCTGAAAGATTTCAAGGCAGTTTGTGGAGGTGATGCATTCCATAGCATCACCGCGCTGGCAAGTGCCAACTTCTCAGATCTCCGGTTCACTCACAGGCGGCGTTCAGAAATTCACTACGGGATCAGTCACTTTCAGTGACGGATCGGTGTCGAGTTTGCCTGCGTCGATAGCGCTCTTGAAGCTATTGACGTCTTGCCAGCGAAACTTGTGAGCTGGCCACCATTCGAATAGGTCTAAGCTGGGAGACAGACCAAGGCCCTGACTAGAGACGCGCGGCCGAGGGAGGGAGACGATGGAGCTGGCCGATCCGGCCGTTGGCAGGCGTTCGACACGCGGCATCGAGACGGTGGTCTATGCCGGCTCGGATATCGAGGGCGCGTGCGAGACCGCCCGATCCATCGCCGTTAGCGGCGAATTCACGCTCATGGTTGCGCTCTTCGATCGCGGATTCGATGCCGGCGAACTGGCGCGTCGCCTCAAGCGCGAGATCGAGGTTCCCACCCAAGTCTGCGCATCGACGGCCGGTGGTGTCGGTCCCTTCGGCTATGTCGATGGCTGCATTATCTTCGTTTTCTTCTCGTCTGCCGAGTTCGAGGTTCTCGCGGAGCTGGTGCCGGCCATCTCGTCGGGCGGACTGGAGCAGGGGACGACCGTCGCGGGCGAGCTCTACGAGCGGTTTGAGAACAATGTGATTCACCGGCGGAAGGATGAGGCCGAGACCGGCAAGATCTTCGCGTTGACGCTGATCGACGGGCTTTCGAATCACGAGGAGGTCGTCGTCGCCGCCATCCAGCGGGGCTTGCCGAACCTTCCGCTGGTCGGCGGTTCCGCCGGCGACGGGCTGGCCTTCGAGAACACCTATGTCTGCCTCGACGGCCGGGCGCACACCGACGCCGCGGTCGTCTGCCTGATATGGACGAAGGTGCCGTTCGCGGTCTTCAAGTCCGATCACTACAGACCCACCGATGTCCGTCTCGTCGTGACCGGCTGCGATCCGGAAAAGCGGCTCGTCACCGAACTCAACGGTATCGATGCTGCGACGGAATATGCGAGCGTCCTCGGTCTCGACCCCCAGAGCCTGACGCCCTTCTCCTTCGCCGCCCATCCGCTCACGGTGCGAGTCGGCGGTGAGCATTATTGTCGGTCGATCCGCCGCATGGAGCCGGATGGGCTCTCCTTCTTCTGCGCGATCGAGGAGGGCGTCGTGCTCACCATCGCCGAGGCGAACGACATGATCGATTCGATGCGCGGCGAGTTCGACCGGATCGCCGGGGAGCTCGGCGGCATCGATCTCGCGCTCGGTTTCGACTGCATCCTGCGCCGGATCGAAGCCGAGGAGCGCCAGCTGTCGCGGCGCGTCGCCGAGGTCTTCGACAATCACAACGTCATCGGCTTCACGACCTATGGCGAGCAGTTCTCGTCCATGCACCTCAACCAGACGCTGACGGGCATCGCGTTCGGCGCTCCAGCGGAAACGACGCATAAGACGACTGCATCCGACGACCGCGCCTTTGTCGGTGTGTTGGCATGAACGAAATCATTCTCGGCACGCTGGGGACGATTTCGGCGGACGAAAAGCCCGATACCGGCTCCCCGGAAAAGGAGGAAATCCGCCGTTTGAAGCGTATCAATCTCGCTCTGCTGCGGCGGATCGAGCAGGTCACCGACAACCAGGCCAACGCCTATTCCCTGTTCGAGGCCGCGATCCAGCGCGAAACCCAGGTTCGGCGGCGGGAAGAGGAACTATCCGAGGCGCTGAAGACGCTGGAGGAAACGAACCGCAAGAATCTCGCCGCGCGCGAAGCGGCCGTCAACGCGAATCAGTCCAAGTCGAAATTCCTGGCGGCCGCCAGCCACGACATTCTGCAGCCGCTCAACGCGGCCCGGCTCTCGCTCTTCGCCGTCCAGGGCTCCGGACTCAATCCGGAGGGCGAGCGCTTCGCGACGGCCGTCGACCGTGCCCTCGACACGATGGAAGACCTCATCGGCAGCGTTCTCGAAATCGCGCGGCTCGATGCGGGCGTGCTCGAGCCGGATATCGGCGAGATCGCCGTCGGCGATCTCTGTACGAGGCTTGCCGCCGAATTTCAGCCGCTCTCGCGGGAAAAGGCTCTCTCCTTGCGCGCTGTCGGCAGCGATCTGATCGGCCTCTCCGACGCCGCTCTGCTGCGCCGGCTGCTGGCCAATCTCCTTTCCAATGCGATCCGTTACACCGACAAGGGCGGCGTGTTGATCGGCGCGCGGCGACGTGGGGATTCGGTGCGGATCGATGTCGTCGATACGGGCCACGGGATTGCGGCCGATCAGTACGAGAAGATCTTCGAGGAATTCCATCGCGGCCGGCTCGGACCGCAGAGTTCAACCGCGCGGCCAGGCCTCGGTCTCGGCCTGTCGATCGTCAAACGGACGGCGGCTGCGCTTGGCCATCATCTCACCTTTCGTTCCCGCGAGAAGCGGGGAACGGTCTTCTCCGTCACGATGCCGCTGGCGCCGGTCCAGCACCGGCAGGACAAACCGGCCTCGCCACGTGTTCAGGCCTCAGGCATCGGCCTCGCCTTTTCCAAGGTGCTTCTCGTCGAGAACGAGAAGGCGGTGATGGAAGCGACCGTTGCGCTGCTTGAGCGCTGGTCCTGCTCAGTGCGCACGGCCAGCGGCATCAGCGAGGCGCAGGCGATCCTGTCGCAGGAAAAGTTCTATCCGGACGTCGTCATCGCCGATTACTGGCTCGACAAGGGACAGCTCGGCATCGATGTCGTCGAAGCGGTTCGCTCGACGCTCGGGCGAAGCGTGCCGGCCTGCGTTCTAACGGCGGACTATGCCACAGAGACCGAAGAGCAGATCCAGGCCAGCGGCTGCGAACTGATCCGAAAGCCGGTGAGGCCCGCCGAGCTTCGCGCCCTGCTCGCTCACATGACGGCGTGAAGCGGCCTGTATGTTCATTCAAATATCTTACACGAACGCCGCATCATGCATCTGTGGTGTTTTCATTGGGTGGTGCGCTGCGGCTTTGGAATGGAAAGACTGTGGCCAGTAGATTTCGCAACAGGCGGTTTGGCGACTGAAAGGTTTATGGCGGACCTCTTCGAGGCAACCCGTCATCTGCCGCCATCTGAATACGTTGCCCTGCAGTCCTCCGTCTTTCGCTTGAGCCTGTCGCGACTTCCGCATATATCGGCCCCGCGCACCGAAACAGCCGTGCGCCTCAACTCACCCCACCCGCGCTCGTAGGCGGGACTGGAAACTTCAGGAGCAGACCGATGGCGGAAGCCGTTTCCCTTACCTTTCCCGATGGTTCGATCAAGCAGTACGCGCCCGAGACGAGCGGCGCGGAGATCGCGTCGGGCATTTCCAAATCTCTGGGCAAGAAGGCCGTCGCCTATGCGCTCGACGGCGAGGTGCGCGATCTTGCCGACCCGGTGGGAAGCGCCGGCGCGCTCGAAATCCTGACACGGGATGATCCACGCGCGCTCGAGCTCATCCGGCACGATTGCGCCCATGTGCTGGCCGAGGCCGTGCAGGAGCTCTGGCCGGGGACGCAAGTGACGATCGGGCCGGTGATCGAGAACGGCTTTTACTACGATTTCCACCGCGAGTCGCCGTTCACGCCGGAGGATCTGCCGGTCATCGAAAAGAAGATGAGCGAGATCATCCAGCGCAACAAGCCTTTCACCAAGGAGGTCTGGTCGCGCAACGAAGCAAAGGACGTCTTCGAAAAGAAGGGCGAGGGCTTCAAGGTCGAACTGGTCGATGCGATTCCCGAGGATCAGGACCTCAAGATCTACAAACAGGGCGAGTGGTTCGATCTCTGCCGCGGGCCGCATATGGCTTCCACGGGCCAGATCGGCGATGCCTTCAAGCTGATGAAGACGGCCGGGGCCTATTGGCGCGGGGATTCCACGCGGCCGATGCTGAGCCGCATCTATGGCACGGCTTGGGCTTCCAAGGAACAGCTGAAGAATTACCTCACCATGCTGGAAGAGGCCGAAAAGCGCGACCATCGCAAGCTCGGCCGCGAGATGGATCTCTTCCACTTCCAGGAGGAAGGGCCGGGCGTCGTCTTCTGGCATTCCAAGGGCTGGCGCATGTTCCAGTCGCTTGTTTCCTACATGCGCCGCCGGCTCGACGGCACTTATGAGGAGGTGAATGCGCCGCAGATCCTCGACAAGGCGCTCTGGGAGACCTCCGGCCACTGGGGCTGGTATCAGGAGAACATGTTCGCGGTGAAGTCGGCTCACGCCTTCACCCATCCGGACGACGAGGAAGCCGATCACCGCGTCTTCGCGATCAAGCCGATGAACTGCCCCGGCCATGTGCAGATCTTCAAGCACGGCCTCAAAAGCTATCGCGAGCTGCCGATCCGTTATGCCGAGTTCGGCAATGTGCATCGCTATGAACCGTCCGGCGCGCTGCACGGCCTGATGCGCGTCAGAGGCTTCACGCAGGACGACGCGCACGTCTTCTGCACGGAAGAGCAGCTGGCCGCCGAATGCATGCGGATCAACGATCTCATCCTTTCGATCTATGCCGATTTCGGCTTCGAGGAGATCGTGGTAAAGCTCTCCACCCGGCCGGAAAAGCGCGTCGGCTCGGACGAGAACTGGGACCATGCCGAGAAAATCATGGGCGATGTTCTGAAGGAGATCGAGGCTAAGTCCGGCGGCAAGATCAAAACCGGCATCCTGGAAGGCGAGGGCGCGTTCTACGGGCCGAAGTTCGAATATACCCTGCGCGATGCGATCGGCCGCGAATGGCAGTGCGGCACGACGCAGGTGGACTTCAACCTGCCGGAGCGCTTCGGGGCCTTCTATATCGACGAGAACTCCGAGAAGAAGCGCCCGGTGATGATCCACCGCGCCATCTGCGGCTCGATGGAGCGCTTCCTCGGCATCCTTCTCGAAAACTTCGCCGGCCACATGCCGCTCTGGTTTGCGCCGCAGCAGGCGGTGGTCGCGACGATCACCTCGGAAGCCGACGACTACGCCCGCGAGGTGACGGAGATCCTGCGCGCCGCCGGGCTGAAGGTGGAGACCGATCTGCGCAACGAGAAGATCAACTATAAGGTCCGCGAGCACTCGCTAGCCAAGGTGCCGGTCATCATCGTCTGCGGCAAGCGCGAGGCCGAGGAGCGGGCGGTGAACATCCGCCGTCTCGGCTCGAAGGACCAGACGGCGATGGGTCTCGAAGAGGCGGTCCAGACGCTGGCGGCAGAGGCCATGCCGCCCGATCTGAAGCGCAAGGCCATGGACAAGGCGTTCGAGACTCAAGCCTGACGCTGAAATTATGCGGGCGGATCATCGGCGGTCCGCTCGCATGGTCCTTCGGCAGGGACGTCATAGGCGCGAAGCACGAAGACGCTCGGCGCTTCGATCCAGTCATAGCCTCGATCGGCTGCGTACGATCTCAGAATCGCATATCCGAGAAGCGGCAGGGCGAGGAACAGAACGACACTCGCCGCGAGGATCATCGCGTGTATTCGCTCGGATGAGAACAGGCCGAGCAGCGGGAACAGCTCGGGTCCGGAGGCGCCGAGAAGCCAGAAGCTTGAATTGTCGATCGCGAGCGATTTCGCGCAGTTCGTGATGGCACGTTTCCAGGACACCAGATCCGATAATCGGACCCAGACCAGCGCAATTCCGCTGGCTGCAAAGAGGAAGAGGTTCGCCAGTGCGAGGCGCCTGTTCATGTGCGCATGACCCTCATCCGAAAAGCGCTTTCTCCGCTTCTACCGTCTCGCGGATGAATTCGGCGACGGCGGCGATCCGGGCAACGTCGCGGACGCTTTCATGGAACACCAGCCAATAAGCGCGGTCGATGTGTTCTGCCGGGAGCAGACGGACGAGTTCGCTGCGTTTCTCCGCGGTAAAGCAATGTAGGATGCCGATGCCCGCACCGGCCGAAACCGCCTCCAGCTGCCCCATGGCCGAAGACACCTCGAAGCGTGATGGCCATTCGGGAAGAAGATCGGCGAAGTAGGAGAGGCGTGGTGAGTAGAGGAGGTCCTCGACTGCGCCGACGAGACGGTGGGAGGCGAGATCTTCCAGCTTTTCGGGTTCCCCGTGCCGATCGAGATAGGATCGGGCCGCGTAGAAGCCGAGGGAGTAGTCCGTAAGCTTTCCCGCCACCAGACGCCCGTGCTCGGGCCGTTCCACCGTGATCGCGATATCGGCCTCGCGCCGCGAGATCGAAAAGGCGCGGGGGACCGGCACGAGCTGAATCGTCAGGTTCGGATGGCGTTCGGCCAGACGCCAGAGGCGCGGGGCGAGAAAGCTGGTACCGAAGCCATCGGGTGCGCCGATACGCACCGTTCCGGAAAGACTGACATCGGCTTGACCGATCTCGGCGCGGGCGGAGATCGTCGCCGCTTCCATGCGTTCGGCTTGGGTGAGGAAGGTACGACCCTGAGCCGTCAGCTCGCAGCCATTCGGCCGGCGATGCAGGAGCTGTGCGCCGATATCGGCCTCCAGCGCCGAGAGGCGTCGCCCGACCGTCGCATGGTTGAGTTCGAGCCGACGTGCTGCGCCGAGTATCTGGCCTGCTCGCGCGACGGCGAGAAAAATCCGCGCATCGTCCCAGTTCATTGATGAGCCCCGTCGGCAGTGGATGGACTATACTTTTCGCACAACGGATTGGCGTTTCAAGGGATTGGTTTGGACGAAATTGTGCGCCACTACGGGGCAACGCAGAAATCTGAGGAGGATCTCATGGACACAATCGGTCATTTCATAAATGGCGAACGCGTTCCCGGCTCGAGCGGGCAGACGACGGATGTCTACAACCCGGCGACCGGCCAGGTGACGAAAAAGCTCGCGCTCGCTGGCGCCGACGATCTGCAGAATGCGGTCGACGCGGCGAAGGCGGCACAGCCGGGTTGGGCGGCGACCAATCCGCAGCGCCGGGCGCGCGTCTTCATGAAGTATGTTCAGCTTCTGAACGACAACATGCAGGAACTCGCCCAGCTTCTGTCTTCCGAGCACGGGAAGACGGTGGAGGATTCCAAGGGCGACATCCAGCGCGGCCTCGAGGTCGCTGAATTCGTCATCGGCATCCCGCATCTTCAAAAGAGCGAATACACCGAGGGCGCGGGCCCCGGCATCGATATGTATTCGATGCGCCAGCCCGTTGGCATCGGAGCCGGGATCACGCCCTTCAACTTCCCGGCCATGATCCCGATGTGGATGTTCTGCCCGGCGATCGCCTGCGGCAATGCCTTCATCCTGAAGCCGTCCGAGCGCGATCCCTCCGTTCCGATGCGGCTTGCCGAACTGATGATGGAAGCCGGACTGCCGAAGGGCATCCTCCAGGTCGTCAACGGCGACAAGGGCGCGGTCGACGGCATACTCCAGCATCAGGATATCGGTGCCGTTTCGTTCGTGGGCTCGACCCCGATCGCCGCTCATGTCTACGCGGAGGCAGCGAAATACGGCAAGCGCGCCCAGACCTTCGGCGGTGCCAAGAACCACATGATCGTTATGCCGGACGCCGATCTCGATCAGGCGGCCGACGCGCTGATCGGAGCGGGCTATGGCTCCGCAGGCGAACGCTGCATGGCGATCTCGGTGGCCGTGCCGGTGGGCGAGGAGACGGCGAACGCCCTCGTCGACAAGCTTGTTCCACGCATCGAGGCGCTGAAGATCGGCCCGTATACCGATAGCGAAGCGGATTTCGGCCCGGTCATCACGAAGGCGTCGAAGGAGAAGATCCTCGGCCTTGTCGAAAAGGGGGTTTCGGAAGGCGCCAATCTCGTCGTCGATGGTCGCGGCTTCAACATGCAGGGCTATGAGGACGGCTATTTCGTCGGGGCATGCCTGTTCGACAATGTCACCAAGGACATGGACATCTACAAGGAAGAGATCTTCGGTCCCGTCCTCTCGGTGGTCCGTGCGAAGGACTACGACGAGGCGCTGGCTCTGCCGACCGACCACGAATACGGCAACGGCGTTGCGATCTATACCCGCGACGGCGATGCGGCACGCGACTTCGCCTCGAAGGTGCCGGTCGGCATGATCGGCGTCAACGTGCCGATCCCGACACCTATGGCCTATCACTCCTTCGGCGGCTGGAAGCGCTCGGTCTTCGGCGATCTCAACCAGCACGGTCCGGACTCGATCAAGTTCTGGACGCGCACCAAGACGATCACCAGCCGCTGGCCTTCGGGCATCAAGGACGGGGCGGAATTCTCGATGCCCGTTATGCGCTGAGGGGCTCAAGCACTTTCCGTGTCTTTCTCAGGCACACGCTTTCGATCGGGCGCTCCCTTTGCGGGGCGCCCGATCACGTTTGAGAGAGGTATTTGCGCGAAGGCCAATAAATTCATGATTGTTCACTCATCGATTAAGTTCCTCCGATCATACGGTCGTGATCGGTTTGAATATCGACAGATTGTTCAATGGATATGGCCTACCGTGCCAATCCACAGTCACCATCTTGGGTTCACAAGACGACGCGACAGGCGCCGCCCCGAAGTGTCGAGCCAATGGCCGCGATAAGGCCTACCGACATTCGAACGATGAAAGAGACTGTACGATGTTCAAGACAACGCTGATCGCAGCAACCCTCGCCGCAACCGCAATCGCCGCTCCCGCCAGTGCCCAGGCGCTTGGCGGTTCGGAGTACTACAAGACCCAGAACGAAGAAGCTGCACGTGAAAGCGTTGCGGACGCTCCGCGTTCGACCGCTGTCGATGCGACCCGTGTGTATGGCTATAGCCAGACCGTTCCGGGCTCAGACTATGGTCGCCATATCGCCGAGCAGCAGACGCGCGCTGCGGTCCAGGCTGATACTGCTGGTGTCAACGCTTCCAGCGTCAACCCGGGTAGCACGCAGATCGTGCCGGGTTCGGACTATGGTCGCCATATCGCTGAGCAGCAGACCCGCGATAGTGTTCGATAAACAATAGACGCTACCAGTAAAGTCCTCCCAAGACTTGATGAAAGCCGGTCCGCAACGCGCGGGCCGGCTTTTTGCATGGAGGGTTCAGGTCGCGGCAAGAAAACGGGCGACGTTTGCGAATACCTTGTCGAACATTTCTTCAGTCAGCCTGCCCGTATTCGTGTTGTACCGCGAGCAGTGATAGGTCGGGAACAGGGTGTAGGCGCCCGCGGGCAGCTGACCGCCGTGGCTGAACGGTTGGTCCTTCAACTTCAAGCCGAGCGTGCGCACGGTCGAGTCATGCGCGATCCGGCCTAGCGTGACGATCGCCTGAAGTTTCGGCAGCGATGCAATGGTCGCCGACAGGAATTGCCGGCAGGTATTGATCTCGGCTCCTACCGGCTTGTTTTCGGGCGGAACACATCGCACCGAATTGGTCACGGCGGTCCCGAAGAGTTTCAGTCCGTCATTCGGGTCGGCATTGAATCGGTCATTTGCGAAGCCGTGCTTGTGAAGCGTGCCGTAAAGAAGGGTGCCGGCGTAGTCGCCCGTGAATGGTCGTCCGGTTCGATTCGCGCCGCGTACGCCCGGCGCGAGTCCGACGATGAGCAGGCGAACCTCACCGGCGCCGCCTTCGGGATAGAAGGTCGAGACCGGCGCATTGTGCCAGCCGGGTTCTTTCGCTCGCCATTCCTCGCGGAAATCCACGAGGCGCGGGCAGAGCGGGCAGTTGCGGGGCGGCTCGGTCGGGCCGGTCGCGCTCATCGTCTTCGATCGGGCCGACGAAATCAGTAGTCGTCGTCCTCGTCGTCATCGGCGTTGTCCACATTGGCGCGGCGTGCGAGGCGCGCGTCACGTTCGGCCTGGCTGCGACCGATATCGTTCTTCAGACTTGTCAGATCGATGAAATGATCGGCCTGGCGCCGCAGATCGTCGGAGATCATCGGCGGCTGGGTCGAGAGCGTGGAAACGACAGACACCTTGCGGCCTTTGCGCTGCAAGGCATCAACAAGTGAACGGAAGTCGCCGTCGCCGGAAAAAAGGACGAAGTGATCGACCGTGTCCGACAATTCCATGGCATCGATGGCAAGTTCGATGTCCATATTGCCTTTTACCTTACGGCGGCCGGACTGATCTGTGAATTCCTTTGCCGGCTTCGTCACCACCCGGTACCCGTTATAGTCGAGCCAGTCGATGAGTGGGCGGATGGAGGAGTATTCCTGATCTTCGATCAGTGCGGTGTAGTAGTATGCGCGTAGAAGATATGCCTTCTTCTCGAAGAAAGTAAGCATTTTCTTGTAATCGATATCGAAACCGAGATTGCGAGAGGCTGCATAGAGATTTGCGCCGTCAATAAAAAGTGCAATTTTCTCGCGTTGATCGAACATATATTCAACTTTCGCTAGTCTATTGGGCGGTAATAATTTCTCAGTGAGGTATTGGCCGCCAAATTGAGGAGGGTACTGATCGCGCTCCGGTACAGGGACAATCATGCTTTAATCAAGGTGGCTTGCGAATTTATTGAAGCCGAACGCGTATTTTATCGGAAAGCGGCCTTGTGGAGGTTCCGCCTATTCGGTATTGAGTCCACGATTCCAACCATACCGCTATTCGGCATGAGGAGACAGGCATGGCCCGTGTCACCGTAGAAGATTGCGTCGATAAGGTCGACAACCGTTTCGAGCTCGTGCTCCTGGCCAGCCATCGCGCCCGTCAGATCAGCCAGGGCAACCCGATCACGGTCGATCGCGACAACGATAAGAACCCGGTCGTCGCCCTTCGCGAGATCGCCGACGAAACCCTTTCGCCGGAAGATCTGAAGGAAGACCTCATCCACACGCTGCAGAAGCATGTGGAGGTCGACGAGCCGGAGGACACCCGCCCGGCAGAACGTTCCGAGGCTCCGGCGCCGCAGGCCGCCATCCAGGACAAGCCCGACGACACTGTCGCCTTCGACCGCATGTCCGAGGACGAACTGCTGGCCGGTATCGAAGGCCTCGTCGCTCCGGAAAAAACCGACGACTATTAAGCGCGTTGCGCACATAGGCCTTTTATTGCGGCGTCTTATGCCGCAGAGGCCTACCGCGTTGCGTCAAAGCTGACTATTGTGAAGGAGCGTGCCCATCGGGGCATGCTCCTTTTTTCGTTTCGGGGCTTTTTGCAAGTCTGCCCGGCATTGCATGGATGAAAGCGCAGCGCGGCGATGATGCGCCAATACGAACTGGTGGAGAAGGTCGCGGCCTATCGCCCTGAGTTGGACGAGGCTCTGCTCAACCGCGCCTATGTCTACGCCATGCAGAAGCACGGTGCGCAAAAGCGCGCCAGCGGCGATCCCTACTTCTCCCATCCGCTCGAAGTCGCCGCGATCCTCACCGAATTGCGCCTCGACGAGGCGACGATCGCGACGGCCCTCCTACACGACACGATCGAGGATACCGACGCGACCCGCAAGGAGATCGATCAGCTTTTCGGCCCGCGGATCGGCCAACTGGTCGAGGGACTGACCAAGCTCAAGCGACTCGATCTCGTGTCGAAGCGCGCCGCCCAGGCGGAGAACCTGCGCAAGCTTCTGCTCGCCATCGCGGACGATATCCGCGTCCTCCTCGTCAAGCTTGCCGATCGCCTTCACAACATGCGCACGCTCGGGCCGATGCGGGCCGACAAGCGCAGCCGCATCGCGCAGGAGACGCTCGACATCTATGCGCCGCTCGCCGGGCGTATGGGCATGCAGGACATGCGCGAGGAACTGGAAGACCTCGCCTTTCGCCATGTCAATCTGGAAGCCTATGAAACGCTGACGGAGCGTCTCGCCGAGCTGAAGCGGCGCTATGCGGGAACGATCACCAAGATCGAGGAGGAACTTACCGCGCGCCTCAAGGCCATGGGGATCGATGCGAAGGTGACAGGCCGGCAGAAGCGGCCCTATTCGGTGTTTTCGAAGATGCAGCGCAAGAAGCTGTCCTTCGAGCAGCTGTCGGATATCTTCGGTTTTCGGGTTGTCGTCGCGGCGGAAGAGGATTGCTACCGCACGCTCGGCATCGTGCACCGCGCCTGGCGCATGGTGCCGGGGCGGTTCAAGGATTATATTTCGACGCCGAAGCAGAATGATTATCGCTCGCTGCATACGACGGTGATCGGCATGGCGGGCCAGCGTGTCGAGCTTCAGATCCGCACCCACGAAATGCACCGCATCGCCGAATACGGCATCGCGGCCCATGCCATTTACAAGGATGAGAAGGGCGAGAACGGCGAGGTCGTCCGATCGATCGAGCTTTCGAAGGATTCGAAAGCCTATGCCTGGCTTCGCCATACGATCGAGCTTCTGGCAAGCGGCGACAATTCGGAGGAATTCCTCGAGCACACCAAACTCGAACTCTTCCAGGACCAGGTCTTCTGTTTCACGCCAAAGGGCCGCCTGATCGCGCTGCCCCGCGGAGCGACATCGATCGATTTTGCCTATGCGGTCCACACCAATATCGGCAATTCCTGCGTCGGCTCGAAGATCAACGGCCGCATCATGCCGGTGGTGACGGAGCTCCAGAACGGCGACGAGGTGGAAGTGATCCGCGGCGATGGCGAGGTGCCGCCGGCAGCCTGGGAGAACATCGCCGTGACCGGCAAGGCGCGTTCCGCGATCCGCCGGGCTTCCCGCGCCAATATCCGCAAGCAGTATTCGGGCCTGGGCCGCCAGATTATCGAGCGAACCTTCACCCGTTCGAGCCGGCCATTTTCGGTCGAGATGCTGAAGTCCGTTCTCGGAAAGCTCGGTCATCAGAATGTCGAGGACGCCTTCGCCGCCGTTGGTCGCGGCGAGCTGCCGTCTCTCGACGTTCTGAGGGCGATCCACCCCGACTATCAGGATACGCGCGTCACGCGGCGTACCGAGCGCGATCCCCAGGATGGCTGGTTCAACCTACGCAGTGCGGCCGGCATGATATTCCGCGTGCCGGGCAAGCCAAAGCCGCAGCGCAAGAAGAATTCGTCGGCCATCCCGATTCGCGTCGGCGGCGGCGACCTGCCGGTCACGTTCTCCGAAGACGGTGCGGTTCCGGGGGATCGGATCGTCGGCATTCTGGAGCAGGGCAAGGGGATCACCATCTATCCCATTCAGTCGCCGGCGCTGCTTGCCTTCGAGGATCATCCGGAGCGCTGGGTCGACGTGCGCTGGGACATCGACGAAAACTTCGACCGCCGGTTTCCCGCGCGTATTTCGGTCTCCGCGCTCAACGAGCCGGGCTCGCTCGCCGAAATCGCCGCGACGATCGCGCATAATGACGCCAATATTCACAAGCTGGAGATGAAATCGGCGGCTTCAGATTTCACCCTGATGGTGTTCGATCTCGAAGTCTGGGACGTGAACCATCTGAATCGGACGCTGTCCCAGATCCGTGGAAAAGAGTGCGTTTCCACCGTCGAACGGGTCAACGGATAGCTTTTCAGTAACGCTCAATGCTCTGTGTGCGTGGCTTGTGGCCGTTCCGGTTGATACCCGGGAAGCGACCTTCTAAACCGATGCGAAAGCAGATCGATGGTTCTCTCAAAACGGCCGAACGGTTTATGCCGCCGGTCTTTCGCATTCGGCCGGTCCGATCGCGATATCTGAGAGACGAAGGACGTGCGGGCGGTGCGCTTCGCCGAGCGCGTTCGTTAGAAAGGTATTCTCAATGACGACCGACGAGGTCCTGGCCATATTTCGCGAGGCGGGCGCTTATCTCGAAGGCCATTTCATTTTGACTTCCGGCCTGAGGAGCCCGGTCTTTTTGCAGAAGGCGCGTGTCTTTATGCATGCGGACCTGACCGAGCGGCTCTGCAAGGCAATGGCCGATGCGATCCGTGAACGCGTCGACGGTCCGGTCGATTACGTTGTGGGACCCGCTGTCGGCGGGATCATCCCGGCCTACGAGACGTCCCGCCATCTGAAGGTGCCGGCCGTCTGGGTTGAGCGTGAGAACGGCGTCTTCAAACTGCGCCGCTTCGAACTGCCGAAAGGTGCCCGCGTGGTGGTCGTGGAGGATATCGTGACCACCGGGCTCTCGATCCGCGAGACGGTGGCCTGCCTGAAGGAGATAGGTGTCGATGTGCGCGCCGCTTCCTGCATCATCGATCGTTCTGCCGGAAAGTCAGATGTCGGCGTTCCGCTGATCGCGCTCGCCGAATATGAGGTGCCGGCCTATCCGGCGGACCAAATTCCGCCAGAACTTGCGGCAATAGAGCCGGTGAAACCGGGTAGCCGCTCGCTTTGACGGTGTCCTGAACGAAAACCGCCCACGTCGTCCCGTTACGGAATGAAAACAATCGCCGAAGATGCTGTTTCGAAGACGCAAACCGGAAATCTTCTGGGATAGAGCCAGGCTCTGGCTCTGGCCGCGCGTCTCGTTTCAGCGCTCCTTTCTCTACTTCAAGAAGCGGGTGCTGCGGCTCCATGCGACGCCGCATGCAATCGCGGCCGGGTTCGCCGCCGGCGTGCTCGCCTCGTTCACGCCGTTCATCGGCTTTCATTTTCTGCTCGCCTTCGCCATCGCCTATGTCATCGGAGGCAATATGGCTTCCGCCGCGCTGGGAACCGCCGTCGGAAATCCGCTTACCTTTCCCTTCATCTGGGCGCTCACCTTCGAATGCGGCTCGGAAATCCTCTATGGGCGCGGCGAACTTGGATCCACGCACCAGGTCGGTTGGGCGCTGCGAGAGATGAACGTGGCGGCTATCTGGGAGCCGCTCTTAAAGCCCATGTTGATCGGTGGCATCCCGATCGGTCTCGTCGCTGCCGGAATCTCCTACTGGATCATCCATATGGGTGTCGGTCGATTCCAGACGCGGCGCGCGGCACGCCTTGCCCGTCTCAAGCTCAACCGCGCCAAATCTGCCATAACCGGATGACAATCTGTCACCATGTGGCAGCGCTTGCATTCTCGGTGGTTTCGCGCATTGCCCCTGAGGGGCATGGTGGATAAAAGCGCCTTAACATTTGTGGCCGGGGTGTTTCGGTCGATCCAAAAGGTTTGAATGAGGATGGTCGACCCGACCCAAAAGCCAAGTGACGATGGACTTGGTCAGACCATGGGCGAGCGCGGCGCGGTGAAGAACCGCGAAGCCGACCTCGTCGCCGAAGCCAACGGCAATTCCGGAAAGACAGTGCGCAAACAACCGAAACCATCGAAAAATGCCGAAAAGGGCGGCATCGGAGAAACGATCAAGGTCGTCCTGCAGGCGCTGGTCCTGGCTCTTGTCATCCGGACCCTGTTCTTCCAGCCGTTCTCGATTCCGTCCGGCTCGATGATGCCGACGCTGCTGATCGGCGACTATCTCTTCGTTTCTAAGTGGAGCTACGGCTATTCGCGCTATTCGGCGCCACTCTCGCTGCCGCTCTTCGAAGGGCGCATCCTGCCCGGTGAGCCGACACGCGGCGATGTCGTGGTATTCCGTAAGCCCGGCGAGGAAGACACAGACTACATCAAGCGGCTGATCGGCCTGCCCGGCGACCGGATCCGCATGCGCGAAGGTGTCCTCTTCATCAATGGCAAAGAAGTTCCGAAGGAACCGGCCGGCACATTTGTCGGCGAGGACGGCGAGGAAATCGAACAGTTCCGCGAGACCCTGCCGAACGGCAAAAGCTATATGACGCTCGACCTCGGCCCTAATCTTGCCGGTGACAACACGCGCGAATTCGTCGTGCCGGATGGCCACTACTTCATGATGGGCGACAATCGGGACAATTCCCTCGATAGCCGCTTCGACGTCGGATACGTGCCGTTCGAGAATTTGGTCGGCAAGGCGCAGATCATCTTCTTCTCGATCGGCGGCGGTGCTTCGCCTCTGGAGCTCTGGGAATGGCCGAGCGAAATACGCGTCTCGCGCATTTTCGACTGGCTTGGCTGATGCGGGCATGAGCGCACGCACCAAGCCGCTGGCCGAACTCGAAAAGCGGATCGGTGTCCGCTTTTCCGACCACGATCGCCTGCAGCGGGCGCTGACGCATTCGAGTTTTCGGTCCTCCAAGGGCGACGGCCGCTCCTACGAACGGCTGGAATTCCTCGGCGATCGGGTGCTCGGCCTCGTCGTTGCCGACAAGCTGTTCGAGATGTTTCCCAATGCCGACGAGGGCGAGCTCAGCTTGCGGCTGAATTCCCTCGTCAACGCCGAAACCTGCGCGGCTGTCGCCGACGAGATCGGGCTCTATGAGTTTGTCCGCCAGGGCGGCGATCTGAAGAAACTCGCGGCGTCGCGCACGAAATCGATCCGTGCCGATCTGATGGAGTCGCTGATCGCGGCGATCTATCTGAATTCCGGCCTGGACGACGCGCGGGCTTTCATCGAGTCCCATTGGGGCGAGCGGCTCAACAAGAGCGTTGCAGCCCGTCGCGATCCGAAGACCGCCTTGCAGGAATGGGCGCATCAGCGGGGCCCCGTGCCGCCGAAATACGAGGTGGTCGATCGATCCGGTCCCGACCACAATCCGAAATTCAGGATAAAAGTCAGCATCGCGGGTGTCGAACCTTCGGAGGGCGAAGGGGCGTCAAAGCGTCTTGCCGAGCAGTCGGCAGCGATTGCCATGCTGATCCGTGAGAATGTCTGGAAGGACAAAGCGTGAGCGAAAACGACGAGATCGGCGGCGAGGAAGCCGTTCCTGGAGAGGCGACGCATTCGGGCTTCGTCGCCCTGATCGGTGCGCCGAATGCCGGCAAGTCGACGCTCGTCAATCAGCTGGTCGGCACCAAGGTCTCGATCGTCACCCACAAGGTGCAGACGACGCGGGCGCTGGTGCGCGGTATCGCGATCAAGGACAAGACTCAGATCGTCTTCGTCGATACGCCCGGCGTCTTTTCCCCGCGTCGCCGGCTCGACCGCGCGATGGTGAAGACTGCTTGGTCGGGCGCGAAGGATGCCGATATCCTGCTTGCGATCGTCGATGCCGAGCGCGGCGTGAGCCCGGAGGTCGAGTCGATTCTGGAGCGTCTGAAGGACGTCAAACAGACCAAGGTTCTGCTTCTCAACAAGATCGACCGGATCAAGCGCGACAAGCTGTTGGGCCTCACCCAGCAGATCGTCGACAAGGTCGCCTTCGATCAGGTCTTCATGATCTCGGCCCTCGACGGGTCGGGCTGCGAGGATCTAATGACGTGGCTCGCGGGCGCGCTGCCCGAAGGGCCATGGTACTACCCGGAAGACCAGATTTCCGATCTGCCGCTTCGTCAGTTGGCCGCCGAGATCACCCGCGAAAAGGTCTTCCTGCGGCTTCATCAGGAACTGCCTTACGCCTCGACCGTCGAGACCGAACTTTGGGAGACGCGGAAGGACGGCTCGGTGCGGATCGAGCAGACGATCTATGTCGAGCGCGACAGCCAGAAGGCGATCGTCCTCGGCCACAAGGGCGAGACGATCAAGGCTATCGGGCAGGCCGCGCGGCGGGATATCACAGAAGCGGCCGACTGCAAGGTGCATCTCTTTCTCTTCGTGAAAGTGCGTGAGAACTGGGGAGACGACCCGGAGCGCTATCGTGAGATGGGCCTCGATTTCGGGCAATAGTGCATCAATTATAGATTGTAAAAAGTTTTTGTCTATACTACTCTTTGGTGCGTTTCATCAAGGAGAAATTCGATGGTAGCAGCCCCGGAACGAGATCTGCCGGAAGAGCCGGAAGCGGTGTTGGATGTGATGAGACCGGTTCCGACGGGGCGGGTCGTCATGATGTTCGATCAGGATGCAGACTCCGAGGCGAAGCGGCAGATTCTTGCGAGTGAAGCGGCGTCCACCCTTGGAGGACCCTCGCTTCAGATCGCGACCACGGCGCAAGAGCGTCGCGATGCCCGTCATTCCGGCCAGCGGAGGGCAGCCCTTTTCGATCGACTGGGACTGGCCGTCATAGATCCCGCCCAAGGCGGTGGTGCGCAGGTAGCGGAGGTCGCCGCCAGACTGCGTTCGGCCAGTGGTGTTGCGATGGTTCGGCCCGAATATTGGGTCTATACGGCGGGTGTCTGGCGAGACTCCAGCGATGCGACATGGGGACTGAAGGCAACGGGGGCCGCCGAATCCGAGTTCACCGGCAAAGGCGTCAAGGTTGCGGTCCTCGATACCGGATTCAACTTCGAGCATTTCGATTTTTCGGATCGCGTCATCGCGTTTCAGGATTTTGTAGACGAGAACGGGGACGCCGCCGATCGTCAGGGTCATGGTACCCATTGCGCGGGCACGGTCGTCGGACCGCGCGGGCGTAGTGGGTCCGGTCCGAATTATGGCGTCGCACCCGATGCAGAACTCTATGTCGGAAAAGTCCTGAACGATCGGGGCATCGGCGCGGAACTGGATATTTTCGCCGGTATCGAATGGGCGCTCGATGAGGGGTGCCATATCATTTCGATGTCGCTCGGACGGCCAGTGCAGCCGGGCACTCCGCCCGACCAGATTTACGAACGCCTTGGCGAAAGCGCACTTGCGTCCGGCAGCTTGATCGTCGCGGCCGCAGGCAACGACAGTGCGCGCCTGAGTGACTTCGTTGCGCCGGTCTCGATCCCCGCAAATGCGAAAAGTATCATGGCTGTCGCAGCGCTGAACGCCGATCTTACGATCGCGTCCTTCTCGAACGGCGGTCTCAACCCGGCCGCGTCGGGTGTCGATATCGCGGCGCCGGGCGTTCGGGTGCTGTCTGCCGGCCTGAGCGAGCGGCCTTATATCCATCTCGATGGTACCAGCATGGCGACGCCTCATGTCGCAGGTATCGCGGCGCTCTACGCCGAGTCCGACCCATCGCTTCGCGGGCAGGCTCTCTGGGACGCTCTGGTTGCAAGCGCGAAGCCACTGAGTGGCGGCACAAGGCGGGATTTCGGGGCGGGGCTGGTTCAGGCACCCGGAATGCCGATTGCGTGATGCTTACGCAACTTTAACGTTTGAAAAAACATTCTGTCGCAATTGTTGATAGGGGGCAAAAGCCCTAGATGCGGATCAACATATTCTCTTGAGCCGGATCGGGTGCTAGAACACGGCACTCGGTCTAAAGGAGGCTTTGCATGAGCATGGTCAAACTGACGATCACCGTCGATGACGAGCATCTCGCGTCGACGCAGTCGATCGCGAGCGAATTGTCGGAACGTGGACTGATGGTTGAGCGCGTATCCCGGCGCGCTGGAGCGATTTTTGGATCGGCCGAAAACACGGCCCTCGACGCAATCCGCTCGATGGAGGGAGTGCAAGACGTGCGCTCTGCCTATGAGTACCGTTTACCCCAGTTTGATCCGGCGATCCCGCAATAGGCTGCCTCCGCGCTTTCGAACAAAACACCGCGAAGCCGCCACACGCCAGAACTGACTTCCAAGGTCGTCCACACCGGCGAAGAGGTCATGTTCTGCTCGGGCAGCCGCTGGGCCCCTTGGGGTCGATGTTTTCGAATGTCGACGGACCTCTCTTCGAACACGACTGCCAAATGCGATCGGGCAGGCCGCGCGGCGCGATATCACGGAAGCCGCAGACTGCAAGGTGCACTTGTTTCTCTTCGTGAAAGTGCGAGAGAACTGGGGCTACGACCCGGAACGCTATCGCGAGATGGGCCTCGATTTCGGGGCTTGAGTCTCAGCGACCCCAATGTGTTGCGGCGAGGTGTTTTCTGTATAAACTCCGTCCGAGCGGCCGATTCCGGCTGAAAAGCAATCACAACAGGAGCGGATAGGCGGTCGTGCTTGAGGCGACGGCCGACGGAAAACCGCTTGGGGGAGAGATCATGAAATCCTTGAAGATCGCAGCGCTCGGCCTCATGGCCGCGACGGCGCTCACCGGCCACACGCTTGCGCAGGACGCCTCCGACGAGACCCTCGACATTGGCCTGATGCTGACGCTTTCCGGTCCCGGCGCCGTTCTCGGCGAGCAGGGTCGCGACGGCTTCATGCTGGCGGTGGAGGAGATGGGCGGAAAGCTCGGCGGTGTCGAAACGAACGTGACCACAGTCGACGACGAGCTGAAGCCCGATGTGGCGGCGAACCGGGCGCGTGAACTGGTGGAGCGTGACAGCGCGGACTTCGTGGTCGGGCCGATCTTCTCCAACATTATGGCGGCGATCGCCAAGCCCGTGACTGATGCCGGAGCCTTCCTGATCAGCCCGAATGCCGGACCTTCGGTTTTCGCGGGCGAGGGATGCAACGAAAACCTCTTCGTCGTCTCCTACCAGAACGATCAGGTGCACGAGGTGCTGGGCAAATACGCGCAGGACCAGGGCTTTGAACGCGTCTTTCTGATGGCGCCGAACTATCAGGCCGGCAAGGATTCGCTCGCGGGATTCAAGCGTTCTTTCAAGGGTGAGGTCACGAACGAGATCTACACACAGCTCGGCCAGCTCGACTTCTCCGCAGAACTCGCGCAGATCGCGGCGATGCAGCCGGATGCGGTGTTCACCTTCATGCCGGGCGGCATGGGTGTCAATCTCGTCAAGCAGTATCGGCAGGCGGGCCTTGAGACGATCCCGTTCCTCTCCGCCTTCACCGTGGACGAGACGACGCTGCCGGCCCAGCAGGACGCTGCAGTAGGTTTCTTCGGTGGGGCGACCTGGGCGCCGAACATTGACAACGAAAAGTCCAAGGCCTTCGTTGCGGCCTATGAGGAGAAATACGGCAGCGTTCCCGGAGTCTACGCCATGCAGGGCTATGACGCCGCGCAGATGATCGACAGCGCGGTGAAGGCGGCCGGCGGTGATTTGAGCGACACGGACGCGATCCGCGCCGGTCTCGAAGCCGCCGACTTCGACTCCCTGCGCGGCGACTTCAAGATCGGCCCGAACCACTATCCGGTTCAGGACTTCTACCTCGTGAAGGTCGCCAAGCGCGACGACGGCAAGTACCAGACGGAGATTGAGGAGACGATCTTCGAGGACTATTCCGACGCCTATGTAGACCAGTGCAAGATGGGGTGACGTCCGCGCAGGGGTGGGAAGTGTGACTCATGTCTAGGCTTACGGCGATGCGGCGAAAACCGCCTCATTCGTCATTCTCGGGCTCCGTCCCGAGGATCCAGATCGGGCTTGCGGAGAGTTCGGAATTCTGACTTCGACTCTTCTGGATTCTCGGCGCGGATGCCGAGAATGACGGAGGAGAGGGCGCGCGAAAACACCTATGAGCCAACGTCCCGGCTGGCATCGGTGACATCGATGCGAGAGTCGGGTACGCCCCCGCAAAATCCCGAATTGATCGCGCGACGATTGCAGAACGAAGAGACATAACAAGACGAAGACATGTTCAATCTCTTCCTCCTGCAGGCTCTCAACGGCATCCAGTTCGGTATTCTGCTCTTCCTCGTCGCGGCGGGGCTGACTCTGATCTTTGGGATCATGGACCTCATCAACCTCGCTCACGGCGTCCTCTACATGGTGGGCGCCTATTTCGTCGCGATGTTTACGGCCATGACCGGCGACTTCTTTCTGGGGCTCGCGGTCGCGCTTCCGGCGGCACTCGCCTTCGGTATTCTGCTTGAATTCCTCGTCTTTCGAAGGCTGTATGAGCGTGATCATCTCGATCAGGTGCTCGCGACCTTCGGCCTGATCCTGATCCTCAACGAGGGGGTGAAGATGATCTGGGGTGCGGCGCCGATGAGCGTGCCGATCCCCGATATCCTTTCGAGCTCGGTGCCGTTGATCGGCTTCGTGCAGTACCCGATTTTCCGGATCGCCATCATCGCGGCCGGGCTTGCGACCGCTCTCGGCCTCTATCTGCTCGTCAATCACACGCGAACGGGGATGCTGCTGAGGGCGGGTGCGACTGATGGGCCGATGGTGTCGGCGCTCGGGGTCGATATCAAGCGGCTCTTCATGCTGGTCTTCGGGCTTGGTGCGATGCTGGCCGGGTTCGCCGGCGCCATGGTCGCTCCAATTCTTTCCGTCGAGCCAGGTATGGGTGACTCCATCCTGATCTTGACCTTCGTCGTCATCGTGATTGGCGGTGTCGGGTCCGTGCGCGGTGCATTCGTCGCCGCCATACTCGTGGGGCTGGTCGATACGCTGGGGCGCACTTTTGGGCCGATCCTTCTTCGCTCCGTCATGGACGCCTCGGCCGCCGGGCAGACCGGCCGAACGCTGGCGCCGATGCTTATCTACATCCTGATGGCAGTGGTGCTCTTCGTGCGTCCCTCGGGCCTCTTTCCGGCAAGAGCAGCCGCGGCATGACTTTGGCTGCGTCTCGAACGGATGAGGAGAGTGCCGATCCGGTGGTGGAAACGCGCCGCCGTTTCGGCATCGTCTCGCGGGAAGGGGCTGCGGTCGCGGGCACGATCATCTTCGCGCTGCTGGCGTTTCTGCCGCTCCTTGCAAGCGCTCTCGACGATCCGTTCCTGCTCGTAACGGCGACGCGGGTGATGGTCTTCGCGCTTGCCGCGCTCGCGCTCGATCTGGTGCTTGGTTTCGGCGCGATGGTCTCGTTCGGTCATGCGGCCTTTCTCGGTATCGGGGCCTATTCGGTCGCGATCCTGTCGAGCCATGGCGTCGAGGACATCCTCATTCAGACTGTCGTGGCCCTCGCCGCCGCCTCGCTATTCGCGCTCGTGACCGGCGCCATCTCGCTGCGTACGAGCGGGGTCTATTTCATCATGATCACGCTCGCCTTCGGGCAGATGGCTTATTTCTTCATGGTCTCGCTTTCGGCCTATGGCGGCGATGACGGCATGACGCTCTGGAACCGCTCGACGCTGCTCGGCAGCGACGTGCTGGAGAGCGATCTTGTGCTTTTCTACGTCGTGCTTGCCGTGCTGGTTTTCGCTTTCTTCGCGCTTCGGGCCCTGGTCGCATCGCGTTTCGGACGCGTGCTAAGGGGGACGCGCGACAATGCCACGCGCATGCGGGCGATCGGCTTTTCGCCCTATCCCTACCAATTGACCGCCTATGTCATTTCCGGCGCCATCGCCGCGCTGGCAGGCGTCTTCCTCGCCAACCAGACCGAGTTCGTATCCCCCGCCTACATGAACTGGCAGCGCTCCGGCGAGCTCATCGTCATGGTGGTAATCGGCGGTATGGGGACACTTGTCGGGCCGATCGCTGGCGCCATCGCACTGCTTCTGGCGGAGGAATGGCTTGCCGACCTCTGGGAGCACTACAAGCTCGTGCTCGGAGTGCTCATTGTCTGCCTTGCTCTGTTCACCCGCGGCGGCATCGCGGGGGCGGCGAAGCGGCTGTTCGGCGGGACGCCCAAATGACGGACGAGCCGCTTCTGCGCATTGATGCCCTGCGCAAGTCCTTCGGCGCTCTTTGCGTGACGGACGATGTATCGATCGAAGTTCCGAGGGGCGAGCTTCACGCCATCATCGGCCCTAATGGAGCGGGCAAGACGACACTGATCCATCAGCTCTCTGGCCAGCTCGGGAGCGACTCCGGCCGGATCTACCTCGCAGGTGGCGATATCACCGGGCGATCGATGCCGGACCGGGTACGGCTCGGGCTCGCGCGCTCCTTCCAGATCACGTCCATTCTGGAGGGGTTTTCGGTTCTGGAAAATGTCGCGCTTGCGGTGCAGGCCCGCTCAGGATCGAGTTTTCGTTTCTTTGCCCGGGCAGCGTCGGAGTCCGCGCTCAATGCCAAGGGCATGGAGGCTCTGGCCCGGGTGAACCTTGCCGATCGCGCGCACCGCATCGCGGCGAATCTTTCCCATGGCGAGAAGCGCCAGTTGGAGATCGCGATTGCGCTCGCGACCGGTGCCCGGCTGTTGCTGCTTGACGAACCACTCGCCGGCACGAGCCACGAGGAGTCGGCGGCGCTGGTGGCGCTGATGCAGGAGCTGAAGGCGACTCACACCATCATCCTGGTCGAACACGACATGGAGGCGGTGTTCGCGCTGGCGGATCGGGTGAGCGTCCTCGTCTACGGCAAGATCATCGCCAGCGGCTCGCCAGGGGAGGTGCGCGATGATCCAGCCGTGCGTTCTGCCTATCTCGGCGATGAGGAGGCCGCCTGATGCTCACCGTCGAAGGGCTGGAAGCTGCGTACGGAGACAGCCGCATCCTGTTCGGCGTCGATCTCGCCGTCGGGGCAGGGGAGGTCGTCACGCTGCTCGGCCGCAACGGCATGGGCAAGACAACGACGATCAAGTCGATCTTCGGGCTCTTGAAGCCGCGCGGCGGCCGGGTGGCGATCGACGGCTTGGATTTTACGGGAAAGCCGCCGCATCTCATCGCACAGAAAGGGCTTGGGCTCGTACCGGAGGGGCGGCGTATCTTTCCGACGCTGACGGTAGAGGAGAACCTCGTCGCGACCCATCGGACGGAACGCGCAGGGGCCGCGAAATGGACGCTGCCTTCGGTCTACGGCCTGTTTCCCTCACTGAAGGCGCGGCGCCGCAATCTCGGCAGTCAGCTTTCCGGCGGAGAGCAGCAGATGCTTGCGATCGGCCGGGCGCTGATGACCAATCCGCGGCTCGTCGTCCTCGACGAGGCGACCGAAGGGCTCGCCCCGCTAGTGCGCGCCGAAATCTGGCAATGCCTCGAAGCGATCAAGGATGCGGGCGATGCGATCCTCGTCATAGACAAGAACGTCGATGTGCTGACACGCTTTGCCGACCGGCATGCCGTCATCGAGAAGGGACGGATCGCCTGGACCGGCACGACGGCTGAATTGAAGGCGACGCCGGCGATCAAGGACCGGTTCCTGCACGTTTGAGGGGTAGTACGAAATGGCCGAACTGAGCGCGGAAACCTGGACCGCGAAAGGCGAGGTCGTCGCGGATTTCGACGCCGCCTATGATAACCGCGCCGCTGTCACCGACGCGGCAGCAACCGTTTCGCGCTGGCCGAACGATGCGGCGGCGTTTCGAGAACGGCTTCTCGCAGCGGGTAGGGCTGAGATCGGTATCCTCTACGGCTCCGCACCGCGGCAGCGCTATGACCTGTTCCGCCCGGAAGGCGAAGCGCGGGGTCTCGTCGTCTTCATCCATGGTGGCTACTGGAAGTCCCAGGATGTCGGAAATTTCTCGCACTTTGCCGGCGGCCCGCTTGCACGCGGTTACGCTGTTGCGCTGCCGGAATATACGCTCTGCCCGGACGCGACGATCCCGCATATCACCCAAGAGATCGGTGGCTGTCTCGACCACGTGACGGAGCTTGTTGCCGGGCCGATCCGGTTGTCCGGGCATTCGGCGGGCGGGCATCTTGCGACGCGGATGATCTGCGCGGATGCGCCGATCGCGGCATCGACGGCAGAGCGGGTCGACCGCGTCGTCTCGATAAGCGGTCTGCACGATCTCCGCCCGATCATGCGGACGGCCATGAACGAGGTTTTACGGCTCGATGTCCAGACAGCGCGAGCCGAGAGCCCGGCGCTTCTGGAGCCGAGACAAGGCGCCGAACTCATCTGTGTCGTCGGGGCGGACGAGCTGCCGGAACTCCGCCGGCAGAACGCCTTGCTTCCCAATGTGTGGTCCGGGTTTGGATTGAAGACGCGAGGCTTCGAAATACGCGGCCGGCACCATCTCGACGTAATCGACGCTCTGCGTGACGCGCGGAGCGATCTGGTCGAATTGCTGGCTGGTCAGCCCTAAGCGAACACGTCCGCCAGATCGTCGAAGCCGACGCCTTCCTTGATCTCGCGTAGCCGCGCGTAGCAGACGGCCGTCGCGATCGAGAAGATCGCCGTCGTGAAACCGGCGACGGCACCCTGGAGAAGAAAGAAGATGACCCCCGGAAGGAGCGCTCCGAGAAAGCCGACGACGAGACTGCCGACGATGACGACGATGTAGACCAAGACGAGAAAGCCGACGATGGGCCAGCGATATTCTTTCGTGAGTTGTTTCGTGCGTCCGAGCGTTCCGAAACCAAGCTTTTCGATCATCAGTACCGGTACGAAGGGCCCGAAGACGCCAAGAAGCCAAAGGCCCGGGATAAGGAACAGGGCAAATCCGATACCCATTATGATCGAGACAAGGATTGTCAGGACGATCAGCCAGAGTGACTGTTTGATGGCAGCTGCAATGTAGCGTGCCATGCTGGGCGCGCGACCGGTTCTCGCGTCATAGGCCGCGAGTGTCAGCATGCCGGTCATCAGAGCGTAAAGAATGGTCGGAAGCAGGAAGAAAACCACGACGTAGGACAACGGCGACTCGATCATCATGGTCTGCATTGGCGAGCTCGTTCCCGGATCGAACGAGTCCGTGACGGTCGGAATCGTGCCGAGGGCAAGATATGTTGGAATCTGGGTGATGAGGCCCCATACGATGCCGATGCCAGCAAAGATCCCGAACCGGCTTCCGAAGATCGAAAACGTCTCGCCGATGCGGCCCCCGACGCCGAAAGATGGCTTTGCGGCCCCGGCCGTGTCGATTGTCATGAAAGGTCCCTTTCCTGCTGTCGTCTTTTGCAAAAGCCAGACGCAATGCTGGGCTCGAATGCGGTTGGCAATTTGTCAGGAGCTCGTGCCGGTACCGTTATCGCTCTTGGTGGCGTTATAAAATTTATCGGTGCGGGCATCGCCCATGAGCTTCTTCTGCTCAAGATAGCTGCGTTGCGCAACGTAAAAGCTCTCGAGAAATTCCCTTTCCTCTTCCGGAGGAACGGTCTCGTCATAGCCGATTTTCGCTCTTATCCGCGCGCCGACCTTGGTCATTGCATCGTTTTCCTTGCGACCCTTCACAACGCCATCGCCGCGCAGCAGGCGTTCCAGAACCTGGAGCTCGTAGGCACCGTAGAGATCAAGCTGGGCGGAGGTGAAGACGAAGCGTTCGCGCGCCGTGGCGCCGACCTCGCGTGCGATATCCGGCAGGAGCATCGGACGCGGATCGACGATCACCGCCGTTCCGGCAGCGATATCTCCAATCCGCTGATTGAAGCGGTTTCGAGCGGGCACCACGAACACGATGGCGACCCAGACGAACATCAAGAGTAGCGTCCATCCGCTGTCTCCAGCGCCGCCGATCAGATAGCCGATCGGAAGGAAGACCTCGACCTCCTTCGTCAGGTTGCGCACGACGATCTGATGGGTGGAAAGGCCGAAGCCATCGCGGGAGATCACGCGCAGGCCCATCATTTTCTTGCCAAGGGTGCGCCCGTTCATCATCAGCTCCGAGACGATGTAATAGGGCGTGCCGATGAAGAAGAAGAGCAGGGCGAGGATAGCCTCGATCGCGTTGTCGCTGCCTTCGAATGCATAGCTGATCGCGATGACCATGATGATCGTCGCGGTGATGGTGATCAGTAGATCGATGAACTGGGCGCCGGCGCGTGAACCGATACTCGCGATATCGAAATTGAGACGTACGCCTTCCGGCGGCGTGAAGGACAGTATCTTGTGTTTGGACGCGCTCGACATTCCGCGCCGCCGTGCGGCCTTCGGGGCTTTAGGGGCCTTGTTGGATGGGGTCGGGTACGAGCGGACGGGCCGGGCGCTTTCGATCATTGGTTCGCCTCGCGATCTCTGTCGGATTGCGGGGTGTGGTCTGCGGCCCGACCCGCGAATAAGAACCAGCATAGCCATCCAAGGCCGATCCCCCAACCGATTACCACTCGCGCCCAAAGATCGGTTACGATCTGCCGGCCGAAGCCTTCGAGAAGGCCGGCGGCGATGAGCATGATGGCAGCGACGATCGCGAGCTTCACGGCATCGCGGCTCGCATGGCGCAAAGCGGCGGAGCGGCTGCGGCCGCCGGGAAAGAGGACCGCGTAACCCAGCAACAGTCCGCCCGCCGCCGCGATCGTGATTGCGGAAATCTCGGTGACGCCATGGATGGACAGCCAGCCGAAAGCATCGAGCGCCAGGCCTTTGTCCGCATGCACCTGAAAGAAGGCTCCGAGGATCGCGCCGTTGTAGAGAACGAGAAGCACGCTCGGCAGGCAGGCGAGCAGACCCAGCGCAAAGGCGAAGAGGGCGACCTGCGTGTTGTGTGAGAAAAGGGAGGTGGCGAACGCCCCGAGATCGCTGAGGCCGCCCGGCTCGCTGTAGAGCATCGATTTCAGGGTTTCCGCACTGGCGCGCGGCCCGCGTCCGCCGGCAAGTTCTTGTGGAACGAGCGCGTAATACCAGTTCGGGTCCTGCGCAGTGAGTAGAAAGGCAATCAGTGCGCCGCCGAGCATCAATGCATAGGCCACTGCGATCATCGGCCAGGACCGGCGGATCGCCTGTGGGGCGGAGCGGGCGAAGAACCGGGTGACGAGACCGCGAAGACTTTCCCCCGGCGCATAGATGAGGAGATAGGCGCGCCCGCACAGGCTTTCGAGATAATCGACGACGCCCCTGTCGAGCGAGATTTCCCGTGCGACCGAAAGCGAGTTCGCTGCCTGCCGATAGAGCAGGACGAGATCGCGCGCATCGTCGTAGCCCAGCTGCGATAGTCCCCGTTTCTCGCCGTGCTCGACGATCGTCGCGAGGCGCTGCCAGTCGTGTTCACGCTCCTCACGGAAGCGGCTCGATCGGATGACGTCGGCGCGCGCGTTCATACGAGTTCCCTCGCCTTGATCGTCAGATAGGTCGAGATCAGCTGCGCCGTGATCTGGCCCGGATCGGCGTCGATCACAAAGACCCCGATCTTGCCGAGGCGTTCCAGAACCATCCGCCGGTCGCGCTGAATGCCGGCAGCAGCGACCGCCGAGGCAACATCCTCGATGCCATGTGCAGACTGTCTTGCATAAGCGTTGAGCAGGGGATCGCGGATCGAGACGAAGATGACGACATGGTGCTTGACGAGAACCTGAACGTTCTCGACGAGGAGTTCGGCGGTGGTCGTGTCGACGAAATCGGAGAAGACGACGACGAGGCTGCGCCGGTTGAGGCGCTGGCCGAGATGCGTCATGGCGAGCGTGTGGTTCGTCTCGACGCTGCGATATTCGAGATCGGCTGTCCGAGAGCGAAGTTGCGCGAAGGCCCGCCGCCCGCCGCCGGGTGGCAGAAAGAGACGAGGCCGGGCATCGAAGGCGAAGAGCCCCACCAGATCGCCACCCTGAATGCCCGCCCATCCAAGAGCGAGCGCCGAGCGGATCATGTGATCGATCTTGGCGAGGCCATCGATTTCCTCGCGCATCAGATGACCGTTATCGAGCGACAGGACGATGTTGTTGTTGCGCTCGGCCCGCATTTCCCGTGCGACCAGCGAGCCGTGCCGGGCGGAGCGTTTGTAGTCGATGGTGCGCGTGTCCATTCCGGCGACGAAATCGCGGAGCTGGTGGAATTCCGATCCCTCGCCACGGGTCAAAGCCGTGCGCTCGCCGAAGCTCAATGCGGCGATTTCGGCATCGATCGCACCGGATGTGATCGAGCGGACGTTCGGCACAACGGAAATTCGCGTGGCGCAGGGATAGAAGGCGACGAGTTCGATAAGCCCCAGCCGGCTGACGCGCAGGGCGCAGACCTCGACGAGATCGAGTTGCCCCCGCATTACTGCTTTGACGACGACGCTTGCCGAAAGCGCGCCAGCTTCGGAACGCGTCAGGCGAAATTCCTGCGGGCCTGTCAGGCCGGACGGCCAGGCAATCCGCATGAGCGCGGATCCCGTCGCCGGCTGTGCTGACGAACCAAGCGGTACGAGGCCGAAGTCGAGTGTCGTCGTCTCACCGACGAAGAGCTCGCGGCTGTCCGGTGCTTCCAGCCGAAAGCGTTTCGATGACGGTGTCATGCTGACATCGGCCAGAACGACAGCCACAAGGATGACCCAGGCGGCAAGAATCAGTTCTGCCGGGAATGCCGGCACCGCGATCACGCCGAGCGAGAACAGCGCGATCAGGCTCGCGAACAGAAGAAGGCGGCGCGAGGGACGCATCAGCGCGGTGCCGCGACCTGATCGAGAATGGCTTCAAGCACCGCATCGGGGCTGCGGCCCTCGATCTCGGCGGTAGGGCTGAGGACGATGCGATGGCGCATGACGGGCAGGAACAGCTCCTTCACATCGTCGGGGATCGCATAGTCGCGGCCATCGAGAGCCGCCTTTGCACGAACCGCACCGCAAAGCGCGTCGGCCGCACGGGTGGACACACCAAAGGCTATATCGACATCGGAGCGGGTCGCCCGCGATAACGACAGGACATAGCGCAGGATCTCGTCATCCAGCCGGATGCCGTCGATCAGGGTTTGCCCGGCCTTGATCTCGTCGAGACCGGCAACCGGTTCGATCGCCGCCTTTCTCGCATCGTGGTCGAGCGGTTGTCCGGCATGGAGCCGGAGGATCGAGAACTCGTCTTCCTCGTTCGGGAAATCGAGCGGCAGCTTGAACAGGAAGCGGTCGAGCTGGGCTTCAGGCAGCGGGTAGGTTCCCTGCTGCTCCAAGGGGTTCTGGGTGGCGACCACGAAGAAGATGTCGCCGACGCCGTGATCCGTGCCGTCGATCGTCGCCTTGTGCTCGGTCATGACCTGCAGGAGCGCGGCCTGAGTCTTCGGCGGAGCGCGGTTGAGCTCGTCGGTCAGAAGAATGTCCGTGAAGATCGGTCCGCGCACCAGCTCGAAGCGTCGCGCCTCGAAATCGTAGACATTCGAGCCGATGACATCGCCCGGCATCAGGTCCGGCGTGAACTGGATGCGCTTGAAGTCGAGCGACACGGCCGAGGACAGGCTCTGGGCGAGCAGGGTCTTCGCCGTACCCGGAGGGCCTTCGAGGAGGCAGTGACCCCGCGCGAAAAGCGACACGAGAAGCAGTTCGACGATCGCATCCTGCCCCTGAACCGCTTTGCGGATTTCACCGGCTATGCGGTCGCGAAGGGCTCGCAGCTCGTCCAAATTCATTCCAGATCTCCTCGATGACGGCTTCGAAATCGGCCAGTTGCTTCATCTGGTCCGTCGTGGCGTTGTTTTCGTGGGTGTAGCGAAGGGCCTGATAGGTGCTTTCCAGGCGTTCGCCGAGCGCCGGTGCCCGGCGGGACAGGAAACGCTCTAGAGCCGGCATGACGTCGCCCCTCCCATCGCGGCGGGCATGCGGCCCGAGGAGGGCTCCGGCGAGCGATTCCAGCCGGTCCTCGACATGGGTGCTCACCAGCGCTGTGTTCTCACCTGCGAGCAGGAGAATGCGTCGTGAGGCTTCTATCGTGCGCGTTTTGGAGGCATCGCTCGCCTCAGCCGGATCGTCATCGACGGGACGACCGAAACCGCGGCTGCCACGCCACAGGGCAAGGCCGGTCAGAGCTACGACACCGATCCAGACGAACGAGAACGGATAGACGAAGAAGCGCTGGAGGTCGGCGAGGGACCTGACATGCGGGTCTGTGCCATTGGAATCACCCGACCATGTTTCTTCGGCATCCTTGTCGATGAAAATCGGCTGGTCGCCCGCGAGTTGTCGGATCAGAGTGAGCGCGACAGACGCATTCTCGCCGAGCCTGAGGCCGTGATTGTCCAGAAGATCGGGATCGGACAAGAGATAGATCGGATGAGCGTAATAGGTGTCGTCTCCGCCCCAGCACCGGGCGAGGAGCGTCCCGGCTGTTCCGAGCGTCAGCAGCGATTCGCACTGGTTTCGAAATTCTTCGTCAGCTGTGAAGACCTGGGCTGCGTAGAGACTGACCGGTAAGTCGATCTTCAGCCCGGTTTCCTCGCTCTTCACGTCGTATTCGGCGAGACCGAGATCGGACGACCTCTTCACGCCGAGTTCGAAGATGTCGACGAGGTCGGCCGGAACGAGAAGGTCCGGATGCGCGCGTCCGCGACTGACCATGCCGCCGCGCCATTTCGGCATCGTGGCGAGGACGGGGCCGGTCTCGAGCTTGTTGATGAGATCGGTCTCGAAGATCGGTCGCGGTGCGAGTTCGCCGGCCACATCTTCGCGGCCATCGGTCATTTCGATCGCTTCTTCGTCCGGATGCGGATCGTAGATCGGTAGAACGCGGAAGGAGGCCGGCGAGCCATCCTCTTTATGCTGCAGCAATTCGTCCGTTTCGAAACCGTTGCTTTTCAACCAGATTTCAAGGCCGCCGAGCCCGATTGCCGTACGCTCGAGAGGGTGGCTATTGCCGAAAAAGATCAAGAGAGCGACGGCAAGAACGACGGCGCCGAGGATCAGCAGCGGCCGCTTTGAATCTTCAGCCCCCGACGCCGACCCGTCGCGATTGACGCCGGCACCGCCTCTCGTGTGCACTGTACTCATTGCCCGGTCCTTTTCAGGAACGGTGCAGCGAGGTCGAGGCATTCCTCGTAGTCTTCGCGGCTGATCGTACGGCCGCCGAAAACGACCAGCTCGACCCGCCGGGCAACCGTCTGGAGGGCGCTGCGATGGTGCCAGCTTCCCGGCAGTCGCTCGAGAAGCTCGCGTGTCGTCAGGCTGCGCTTCAGGACGATTTCGTTATCCCGAGCCGCAAGCGCGAGGAAGCGTTGCAGAACCTGCCGCAGGCCAACCCTCGGGTCGGTTTCCGATCGCAGCCGGGCGATGAAGTCGGTGTCGATATCCCGATTGTCCTCAAAGCTTTCACGACCCCGATCCGGCCTGTTGCGATCATGCGGCTTGGGACCGGCGCGATCCAGGAGCCCACCGCGCCGGCTCCAGGCATAGATCCCGAGAAACAGAATGAACCCGATCAGAATGGCGATCGCTATCAGCCGAACCGGGTCGGAAAAGTCGCGCGGCGTTTGCGGAATAGAGGCATCTTCGGGTTGGTAGTTGGAGAGGTCTGCGTCGAGTTCGCTATCGGGATGAAGATAATCGATGCCAACTTGCAGCCCTCGGCCCCGAACGGCATCCTGATAGTTGGTGGAGGCTTCGGTGCTTGGCGGTGCATAGGGTGCGAGCGAAGCCTGTCCGCCGTTTGAGTCCGATTGTGCGAAAGCGGGACTTACGAAACCTGTCAGGATCGCCAGGGCGAGGGTAGCAGACGAAATACCATTCCCTCGGACGCTCCAGCTCCTCGCTCGCCCGGCTCGATGCATGCACTGGGTCACGGTGATTGAAACGGCTCCCGTCCTTTGGGGACCAAAGCCCGCCGGCTTTGGTACTCGACCGATTGCGAAGATGTTGCGCATGTATCGGAGATTCGTTTTGCGGGTATGATAATCGCCAAAGGGTGAAAATCCAGACGTTCATTCTGATAGACCGGCCACGATTCGACGTGTCTGTTCGCTCGGCGGTTCGCTCGGCTTGACGCATCAAGCCTTGGCGACTATAGCCAAGCCCAATTTTCCGATCATGCCCGTCAGCATGGTTCGCGTCGATTTCGATGGCGCGGGGGCGACGGGTGTTCTGACCTGATAGAGAAGGTGAACCCATGTCTCGCGTCTGCGAACTCACCGGCAAGGGCGTCATGTCCGGGAACAACGTGTCCCACGCGAACAACAAGACGCGTCGCCGCTTTCTGCCGAACCTGTGCAGCGTCACGCTGATTTCCGACGCTCTCGGACAGCGCTACCGCCTCAAGGTTTCGGCCCATGCCCTGCGCTCGGTCGAGCACCGCGGCGGTCTCGACGCCTTCCTCCTGAAGTCCCGCGAGAACGAGCTTTCCCAGCGCGCCAAGCTTCTGAAGCGCCAGATCGCCAAGAAGCTCTCCGAGACGTCTGAAGCGGCCGCTTAAGGCTAATCGCTTCTCGTAAGAATGCCTGCGCCGTGCCGGATTGATCCGTCGCGGCGTTTCATTTCGCCCGGTGGTTTCATCCGGCCGGGCGCTCATCCTCTGGTTCCATCACCCAGGTTAAAAAAATGCACTTCCTCAAGACCCATTGGCTCGCCGTTCTGGCGATGACCCTTATCGTGCTCGCCGCAAATGTCGCGGTGCAGTATCCGATGTTCATTCAGATCGGCCCGCTCAATCTCGCCGATCTCCTCACCTACGGCGCGTTCGTCTATCCCTTCGCCTTCCTGGTGACGGACCTGACCAACCGGCTCTACGGGCCGAAGATCGCGCGCCGCGTCGTCTATACCGGCTTCGCGACGGCCGTCGTCTGCTCGATCATTGTGCCGACTGCCCTCTTCGAAATGGGTCTCATTCCCTATTCGACGGGTGCCGCCCGCATCTCGCGGATCGCGCTCGCCTCGGGCACGGCCTTCCTCGTCGCGCAGCTTCTGGACATCTTCGTCTTCAACAAGTTGCGGCAGGACCGCTGGTGGCGCGCTCCGGCTGCGTCTTCGGTATCGGGCTCGGTGGTCGATACGCTTGTCTTCTTTGGCATCGCGTTCGCGCCGATCTTCGTTTTCCTCGCCCCGAACGACGATTTCGCGCTTCAGGGCGGCCCGCTGTTCGGAGTGATGGCGACCGAGGCACCGCGCTGGATTTCCTGGGCGCTGGGCGACATGGGGCTGAAGCTCCTGATCGCCGCCTTCGCGCTGGTGCCATACCGCATCATCATCGGACAGGTGTTGCCGGCCCGGCAGGTCGGGGCGTAGCGCGTTTCTGCATGTGAAAAGACAGCGGAAGCCAGGTTCAAAGCCCGGCTTCTTTGTTTTCCAGAACGAACTCCAGCAGGAGATTTCGCTGGAGGAACGAGTTGTTGTTGTCGGATATCAGGATGAGGCGTGTTCGGCCGGCATCGTCCTGCCAGATCGCAAGCCCTTCCATGTTGTCGATTTCCTCGGAGAGATCGGCCTCGAAGATGATGTCGCCGTCGACCAGAGCGCCGGGCGATATCCGGTTCCCCGCGACTCGCCGAATTCGCGCGCCGAGGCCGCTGGTGAAGCCGTCATAGCGACGCTCCAGAACGAGAAGGTCACCGTCCGGCAGGAAGTCGGCGTCGGTGACGTCCCAGCGTTCATCTTTCCTGATTTTGAAGATGCCTGATTGTGGCCCGTCCACGATCGCCGCGAAGAGATTGCCGTTCGTGTCGATCGAGCCCTCAGCGAAGGTGATCAGCGCACCTGAGAGAGACGAGCCGGGCGGAGCGACCGCGAGCGCTTCGAGCCCTTCGTTCGCACGGAGTTCGTATAGCGGAATGGGTTGCGGGACTTCTGCCGGCGTGACGATCCGCTTGTTCACGACCGGGTAGCTGAGGATGCGGGGGCGGCGCTCGAACGATACGAGAAGATTATCGCCCCGGCGCGCCAGTCCTTCGGCATCGCTCTCGATCTTGCCTTCAAGGGCCGAACCATCCGTTCCGGTGAGGGGTTCGACCTCGACATCTTTCAGACCCGTCGGTGCGCCCGAGGCATCGCGCGCGATGCGGCCGGTCACCCAGTCGCCAATATCGGTGATCGCGGTGAAGCCCTCCCCATCGGTATCGACGACGAGGCCAGAGATGCCCGCGACGCCACTGCCGAACGCTGAAAATGAGAAGCCGCCGACATAGGATAGGGCTCCGAAACGGGTCTCGTCACCGTCTTTCTGGAAGGTCTCGATCGGCTTGGCCGAGATGGTGACATACGCGCCGAATGCATCGATCGGTGCGATGGTGAGACAGGCCGACGATACGGCGATAACCGCCATGATACGGCACAGAAAGAGCCGATCCGCCATCACCGCGCCGGCACTGCCCGTGTCATCATCGCATTCCGGCGGCGCGGCGGCGATAGGTGGACTGAACGCCCGTCCCCTCGTCCTCAAAGAGCGCGGCGAGCTGTTCGGTCATCGCACCTGCGAGTTCCTCGGCGTCGACGATAGTCACGGCACGGCGATAATAGCGCGTCACGTCATGGCCGATACCGATGGCGAGAAGTTCGACCGGTGAGCGCTGTTCGATCTCGTCGATGACAGCGCGGAGGTGCCGTTCGAGGAAGTTGCCGGAGTTGACCGACAGCGTCGAATCGTCGACCGGCGCACCGTCGGAGATCACCATCAGGATGCGCCTCTGCTCAGGGCGCTTGGTGAGCCGCGAATGGGCCCAGATCAGGGCCTCGCCGTCGATGTTTTCCTTCAGCAGTCCCTCGCGCATCATCAGGCCGAGATTGCGCCGTGCCCGCCGCCAAGGAGCGTCGGCGCTCTTGTAGATAATGTGGCGCAGATCATTGAGGCGGCCGGGGCGCGGGGGTTTGCCGGCCTTCAGCCAGGCCTCGCGCGACTGCCCGCCCTTCCACGCCCGCGTCGTGAAGCCGAGCACCTCCACCTTTACGCCGCAGCGCTCCAGCGTGCGGGCGAGAATATCGGCACAGGTGGCGGCGACAGTGATCGGCCGACCGCGCATTGAGCCGGAATTGTCGATCACCAGGGAGACAATGGTGTCGCGGAATTCGGTGTCGCGCTCCATCTTGTAGGAGAGTGACTGCATGGGATCGATGACGATGCGGGTGAGGCGGGCCGTATCGAGATAACCCTCTTCGAGATCGAAGTCCCAGGAGCGGTTCTGCTGCGCCATCAAGCGCCGCTGCAGCCGGTTGGCAAGCCGTCCGACGACGCCCTGAAGCGAGGTGAGCTGCTTGTCGAGAAAGCCCCTCAGGCGATCGAGTTCGGCCTCGTCGCAGAGCTCTTCCGCGCCGATCTCCTCGTCGAAGGAGCGGGTATAGACTTCGTATTCGATCTTCTGGAGGGGATCGAGATCCTTCGGCTCAGGCCGTCGCGCCTCGCCGGGTGTCTCGGAGGTTTCCTCGCCCTCGTCGACGACATCATCGGCGGTGACTTCGGAATCCTCAGCCTCTGAGGTCTCGTCGTTTTCGCCCTCGTTCTCGGTCTCTTCGGTCTGGCTGTCCTCGGAGCCGTCCTCCTTCTCGGCTCCGCCTTCCTCCTGATCGCGGACCTGATTGTCGCCTTTTTCGTCCTCGTTCTCCTCGTCATCCTCATCGGACTGTTCGGGCTCGGCCAGTTCTTCGGCCATTTCGAGGGACACGAGGACGTCGCGGATCGCGCGGGCGAAGGCCTCCTGATTCTCGGCATGGCCCGCGAGATTGGAAAAGCGTGTGCCGACCTTTTCCTCGATCATGTCTCGCCATACGCCGACAAGGGCTTCTGCGCTCGGTGGCACGGGGCGGCCGGTCAGGGCCTCGCGCACCATCAGCGCGACGGCGTCTTCCATCGGCGCTTCGTTGCGATCGGTAACCTCGGTGAGATTGGAGCGAGCGTATTTGTCCTCCAACATGGAGGCCAGATTGTCGGCGACGCCGGGCATGGCGTTCGCGCCGATCGCCTCGCAGCGTGCCTGCTCGACCGAGTCGTAGATCGCGCGGGCGCTTTGACCTTCCGGCGAGAGCTTGGCGTGGAGTTTCGGATCATGTCGCGCCCGGCGCAGCGCCATGGCATCGGCAACGCCGCGCGTGACGGCGACATCGTTCGAGGTCGCCCGCTTCGGCAGCTCGGGCAGCCGCGCTGAATTGCCGGCAAGGCCCGGCCGATCGGCCGAGAACGTCACCTCCAGTTCACCGTCGCCCGCAATCGCCCGAAGCGTGTTCGCCAGCGAACGCCGGAAGGGTTCCCGATTGGCCGCCTTGGTGGGCGCTGGCCGCTTGTTGTCGCCGATCTTGCTCATGAGGTCGAGATAAGGGGTTTCTGCGCCGGCGGGCAAGGGCTAGCGAACGGTGGTTCTGATCGCCGTGGCGGGAAGTCGCGTACGAACCGGGATGCCGAGAGCCATACTGGGCCGGCGCCTTGCCGAAAGTTGCGAGTTTCGGGAGACCACGACCGATTGAACGCGCGTTTGTCCGGAAAAAGACGAAATCAGGAAACCTGCCAGCAGTTCCCCTACGGCACATCGACAGAGGAGCGCACTGAGCGCTATGAGCGACGTCGAAATCGATTACAGATCAGGGTTGCGTGGAAGCGTGTCAGAGAATGAGAGTATATTCGACTCTATCGATGCCTTTCGTCGAACCGTGTTGCTGGGTTTGTTGCTTTTTACAGCCGGTTTCGGCGCGGCTTTTTCTGTGCTCAACTACCTCAACGAGAATTTCAGCGCGATGGCCGCGGAACTCGCCATGGGCTCTCTGGCTATCGGTCTGATTCCGATTGTCAGGAAGACGGATCATCTGGTCACCTGGTCGATCGTCTATCTCATTCCCTTCAATTCGGTGATGATGTTCATCATCTCGACGCCGCAATCATCGCCGTCGGTTTTCGCCTGGGTTCTCCTGATACCGATCCTCTCGCACATGCTGATCGGACGCGCATTGGGCGGTGCGATGACGCTGACCTTCATGCTCATCGCTTTCAGTTTGTATTACACGCGCTTCGGGGACGACCTCGTCAACGGAAACAGCCGGGCGCTTCTCAACGTTGCCGGCGTCGCCCTGTGCATCTTCGGGTTCTCCTATGCCTATGAAACATCGAGATCCCGCGCTGAAAACGCGTTGAAAAAAAGAGCCTTCACCGATGCTTTGACCGGTCTCGGCAATCGATCCTACCTGTACTGCCGGTTCGGCGAGGAAATCGAGCGTAATCGGCGCTACGGGACCCCGTGCGGTATCCTTCTCCTCGACATCGATTTCTTCAAGAGAATCAACGATACCTATGGTCACGAGGTCGGTGACAACGCGCTCCAGCTGATGTCGGCGATCCTTACGGAGAACATCCGCACGAACGACGATGCGTTTCGCCACGGCGGGGAAGAGTTCTGCGTTTTGTTGCATGACACAGCGCACGATGATGCGGCGTGCGCCGCGGAGAAACTGCGGCGGATCGTCGAGGCAGCCGAGTTGAAGAGCAACGGCAGCACGATCAACTTCACCACCAGCATCGGTGTCGCGTCGATCCCGGATGATGGAGAGGATCTGCAGGAACTCATGAATGTCGCCGATATGCGCCTCTATGATGCGAAGTCACGGGGACGCAATCAGGTCGTCTCGGCCTAGCAGAGCGGCGCCCGACGGCCGCTTCAATTCACGCTGAAGGCAGCGTACCGTCGCGGTTGTAAGCCGATTCCCGCTTCGGGTCGGAACCAGGATGGCCGTCAGACAGGGTATTGCAATGGCACGAGACGAACTCGAACGGCGAATCGCACAGGCACGCGGTGACGAGCCGGCTGATCTAAAGCTCAGCGGAGGGCGGGTTTTCGATCTTGTGACCGGCTCGTTCATTGAGGGCGACCTCGCGATCTGCGGCTCGCGCATCGTCGGGATCGGAGATTACGAGGCGAAAGAGGTCATCGATGTCACCGGCCTCACGCTCGTGCCGGGTTTCATCGACACGCACCTGCACATCGAGAGCAGTCTCGTCACGCCCTTCGAGTTCGATCGGCTGGTGACGCCGCGCGGTATTACCACCGCGATCTGCGATCCGCACGAGATCGCCAATGTGATCGGGCTCGATGGCATCCGCTATTTCCAGGAGGCCAGCCGGCATCTGGTGATGGACCTCAAGGTTCAGCTGTCGAGCTGCGTGCCGTCGACCGATATGGAGACATCCGGTGCGCGGATCGAGGCGGATGGGCTGGCGGAAGTCATGGGACACGAGTCGGCGATCGGGCTGGCCGAGTTCATGAATTATCCCGGCGTGATTCACCGCGATCCGCGCGCGATGGCCAAGCTGCGCCTCTTCGAAAACGCCCATATCGACGGCCACTGCCCACAGCTGTCGGGGCGCGATCTCAATGCCTATATCGCCGCCGGCATCCGCACCGAACATGAAGCGACGACCGCCGAGGAGGCGCTCGAAAAGCTGCGCAAGGGTATGCGCGTTCTGATCCGTGAAGGGTCCGTGAGCAAGGACCTCGATTCGCTGCAGCCGGTGCTGAACGAACGGACGGCGCCGTATATGTGCCTCTGTACCGATGATCGGAACCCGCTGGACATCGGCGAGCACGGCCATCTCGACTACATGATCCGCCGCTTGATCGCGCTCGGCACGCCGCCGCTGGCGGTCTACCGCGCGGCGTCGTTGTCGGCGGCGGAAGCATTTGGCCTCAAGGATCGTGGCCTGATCGCGCCGGGCCTCAGGGCGGACATCGTCGCGCTCGACAGCCTCGAAGGCTGCCATGCGAAGCTCGTGCTAAGCGGCGGCCGGATCGTCAACGATGCAATCTTCGACCAGCGTGGCACGATTGGGCCGGTGGGGCGCGAGTCGGTGAAGGCGCGGGATGTCTCCGCCGCCGACTTCCGCGCGCCGGGTAATGCCGCGGAAACCCACGTTATCGGCATCCTCGATGGCAAGATCATCACCGAGCATCTCAACGAGGAGATCGCACCTGTCGATGGCGACAAGCGTCCTGACCCGGCGCGCGATCTCGTTCGCATCGCGATCGTCGAGCGGCACGGCGTGAACGGGAATATCGCGACCGGTTTCGTGCGTGGCTTCGGCCTGAAAAAGGGCGCGATCGCCTCAACCGTCTGCCACGACCACCACAACATCGCGGTTGTTGGAGTGGACTACGAGGACATGGCTGTCGCGGCGAAGCGATTGTCGGAGATCGAAGGCGGCTTCGTCGTCGCGAACGAGGGCAAAATCCTCGCCGAACTGGCGCTTCCCGTTGCGGGCCTCATGTCGCTCGAACCTTTCGAGGCCGTGCATGAGAGCTTGGTCGCCCTGCGGGCCGCGGCCAAGAGCCTCGGCGTCACGCTCGAAGAACCGTTCCTCCAGCTTGCCTTTCTGGCGCTTCCTGTGATCCCGGCGCTCAAGATCACGGATTGCGGTCTCGTCGATGTCGAGCGCTTCGAGATCATCTGAGGCTCAATGGAGCCGTTCTAATGCCTACTCCAGCACCAGATTCGCCGCGCTGTCCGGCAGTTCCTCGCCGAAGGCGCGCTGGTAGAATTCGGCGACCAGCGAGCGTTCGAGATCGTCGCACTTGTTGAGGAAGGTCAGGCGGAAAGCCATGCCGACATCGCCGAAGATTTCGGCGTTCTCGGCCCATGTGATCACCGTGCGCGGGCTCATGACGGTGGAGAGATCGCCATTGATGAAGGCCGAGCGGGTGAGATCGGCGACGCGCACCATGCGCGAGACGGTCTGGCGGCCCTCGTCCGTGCGCCAGTCCTTCACCTTGGACAGAACGATCTCGACCTCGTTGTCGTGCGGCAGATAGTTGAGCGTCGTGACGATCGACCAGCGGTCCATCTGCGCCTGGTTGATCTGCTGGGTGCCATGATAGAGGCCGGTGGTATCGCCGAGGCCGACGGTGTTCGCCGTCGCAAAGAGGCGAAAGGCCGGATGGGGACGGATGACCCGGCTCTGGTCGAGCAGGGTGAGGCGGCCGGAGGATTCCAGTACGCGCTGGATCACGAACATCACATCCGGGCGGCCGGCGTCGTATTCGTCGAAGACCAGCGCGACATTGTTCTGATAGGCCCAGGGCAGGATGCCGTCGCGAAATTCGGTCACCTGCATGCCGTCGCGCACGGTGATCGCGTCCTTGCCGACGAGATCGATGCGGCTGACATGGCTGTCGAGATTGACGCGCACGCAGGGCCAGTTCAACCGCGCGGCGACCTGCTCGATATGGGTCGACTTGCCCGTACCGTGATAGCCCGACACCATGACGCGGCGGTTGCGGGCGAAGCCGGCAAGGATCGCCAGCGTCGTCGGCTTGTCGAAGATGTAGTCGTGATCGATTTCCGGGACATGCGGATCGGCTTCCGTGAAAGCCGGCACGGTGAGGTCGCTGTCGAACCCGAAGGTTTCGCGCACGGAGATCGTGGTGTTCGGGAGAGGGGCTGCGTCCTCGTGCGGCGCGCTCATCTTTTCCACTGCACTCATCTTGCCTCCTGAAACCGGCGCGATTTTCTCGCTTTCGCACCCGGTTCTGTGTCGTGTCTTGGTCGTTCGCCACACGCGTTTCGGTTCGGGTGTCCGCTCGCAATGGAACAGAGGTCCGAGCACGCTGCGCCCTTTTCCTGAACGCAATTACCGCGTGATGCGCCCGGATGGAACCTCACCCGCTGGCGAGGGGCGCGGATTTTGCAGCCTTCGCGTCCGGAATTGTCGGTAGCCGCATGCGAATGGCGGCCTCAGCAGAAACCGGCCTGCTTGAGAAGCTTGTAGGCCTGGATCACGTCGCGCAGCCGATCCTCATGGCCGCGATCGCCGCCATTGGCATCCGGATGCAGCTGCTTCACCAGTTCCTTGTATCGAACCCGCACGTCTTCGCCGGTCGCGTCCGACTGAAGATTCAGCGTTTCCAGCGCCTTTTGTTCCAGCGGACGTACGCGCCGTTTCGCCGCCGTGCGTCCCTGCGCCGCATCTACATCCGCGCCCGCCCAGTCAAACGGCTCGCCGCGTTTGCGACGGCGATTGCGAGCGGAATTCGGCGAGGACGAGTTGTGCCCCATCGACCAGGTCGGGCGATGGCCGGTCAGCGAGTCCTTGAGATATTTGCGGATATCGTCGTCGCCGAGCCCGGAGAAATAGTTATAGCTCTTGTTGTACTGCCGGACGTGATCGACGCAGAAATTGAGGTACTGGCCCTCCGCGTCGCGCCCCATGGGAGCCTTATGGGTGCCCGGCTTGTCGCAACCTTCCCAGGCGCATTCCGGCGTCTGGGGCTTGGGCTTCGCACCACCTGCTCCGCGCCGTTTCACGCGGATACCGTCGAAATATTTGGAGTCGAGTTTCATCGCGGGGGATTATGGGGCTTTGAATGCTGACGAACAAGAATTGACAGACCGGAAAATGCCCGGAAGAGAGAACGGTTGGATCGGAGCTGCCGACCACGACCCGCGACCGTTACCGCTCCGACATGGAGCGAGGCGGGACAAGCATTCGGGCTGGCTCGGTTTCGGAACCCAAACGGCAGACAAGGAAGGCGAGGTCATGACAGTCAAATCCGCGATCGAGACGAAACTGCGCGAACGGTTCTCACCGGAGAGCCTCAACGTGATCGACGAAAGCCACTTGCATGCCGGCCATCACCATGCGGGCAGCGAGCATCACGAGGCCTTCGACGGGTCCGGTGAGACGCATTTTCGCGTGCAGATCGTCTCATCTCAGTTCGAGGGCGAGAGCCGGATCAACCGCCAGCGGGCGATCAACAAGCTGCTCGCCGACGAGCTGAATTCCGGCGTCCATGCGCTGGCGATCGAGGCGAGAGCCCCCAGCGAGCCGGGGCGTCGCGGCGGGCGGTGAGCGTTCGGCTCAGGAAAACACCTCCTGAGCTTCTTCGTCGCTGAAGCCTTTTGGATTGGGGCCGAAACGGTTCCGTCCCGGTGTCCCGCGCAGGCAACAGAGCACGACCAGGATCACTGGCCCAACACCTGGTATAAAGCTGATAAAGTAAGCAAACCCGCTATAATCGATGTCATGGAGACGACGAACCGTTACGGCAAGATACGGTATAATGTGCAGAAGAAACCAGAGAGAAATTGCAATACCTGCGATCGACTCCACTGCGGCCCCGGTTGGAGTATCGCCAAAATTTTCGGCAACGGCACCAAGAGCGATCATTGCGGCAATGAAAATACCATAAGACCAAAGGGTGAAGAGCCAATACTCCTTGCGGCGGGCTCGGCCGGAAAATTGAAAATAGCGTTTATAGGGGCGAAGTAAATCGGTCATGACGGTCTGCTTTACTCGGTTTCTGATAGTTGCGGCAGGCGCGCGAACGACGCGTATTTCTCGTCGATCAGGTGTGCTCCACGCCGCCCGTATTGCTCAGGAAAAGACTTCCTGAGCTTCTTCCTCACTGAAGCCTTTTGGATCAGGGCCAAACCGGTTCGCCCCGCGCGTGCCGTCGAAGCAGAAGAAAACGATCAGAGTGATCGCACCGGCCAGCGGTATAAGGCCGATCAGCAGCCACCAGCCGCTGCGATCGGTGTCGTGCAAGCGCCGAATCCCGACAGAAAGGCTTGGTATGATCGTAGCCAAGGACCAGAGGGTGGTGAGAATGCCGCCATCTGCTTCCGCACTGGCGGAGAAAAGCGCGTCCTCCGACCCGGTCGACGTTGTCACATCTCCACCGAGGCCCAGCACGACGTCGAGGAAGCCGAAAAAGAATGAGCCAATGACGATCAAGAGCATGAAAAGCCAGTACTCTTGCCGGCGGGACCGACCGGAGAACTGAAAGTAGCGCTTCAAGGGAAGAAACATGTAAGACATTGGCGGATCCATACTGCTCGTACCACGTGTTCTCCCGTCCTTCGATCGCCTGTCGAGCCGGGGCGGGAGCGTCACGGGCATCCGTATAGTCGGCGCACCGCCTCGGGTCGATAATGCGCTATCCTTCTATCGAGGGTTTTAGGGGATTTTTTTCTACTGGTCGGTGTGAACGGAGCTTTCTCGGCTGTTCACCGCGACGCAGCGCCTCTCTCGCGCCGGGATTTTTGGCCTATCTTGCGCCGGTTAAGAGCGCGAAATCCAGAGGCCCTATGACGACCACCCGTAATCACAACCGCTATCCGTATTCGGCTCTGACGGATCGATCGGTCTTCGACTGGCCGAACGGCAGACGCCTTGCCGTCTACATCGCGCTGAATATCGAGACGTTTTCGTTCGGCGAAGGTGACGGGGCAGCGCTTGCGCCAAAGCAGGCCGAACCCGATGTCCTCAATTACGCCTGGCGCGAATGGGGAAACAGGGTGGGTGTCTGGCGGATGAAGCATGCCTTCGATGCACTCGACATGCCGCTCGCCCTGCTTCCGAACGCCTGCGTCTATGAAGACTGTCCGGGCCTGATCGACGCCTTTCGCAAGCGGGGCGACGAGATTGTCGCTCACGGACGGACCAACGCCGAGCGGCAAGGCATCATGGGCGAGGTCGAGGAAGGGGCTCTGATCAGAGAGGCGAGTGGGATCTTTCGCGAGCGGGAGGGTGAATTGCCAGCGGGTTGGCTGGCGCCCTGGATATCCCAGAGCGAGGTCTCGATCGATCTCCTGAAGGAAGAGGGCTATACCTATCTTCTCGACTGGTGCCACGACGATCAGCCAACCTGGATGTCGACGCGAGACGGCGGGCGCATTCTTTCCGTGCCCTACAGCCATGAGATCAACGACATCCCTGCAATCACCGCGCGCTATACGGGCGCTGAGGAATTCGCGGACATGATCGTTGCGCAGTTCGACGAAATGCTGGAGGCTTCAAGTCAGGCGCCGGCCGTCATGAGCATCGCGCTCCACCCCTATATTTCCGGGCAGCCCTTCCGCCTTCGCGCGCTCAAGCGTGCGCTCCAGCACATAGCGGACCACCGGGACGAGATCTGGCTCACCCGTCCCGGCGAAATCGCGGAGGCGTTCGCAGCGCCTTGACCTCCGTTACCGGCGCGGACCGATATCGCCGTCCATCGTCCAGATGGTCGGGTCCACCTTGCCGCGCAGTTCGGGATACATGTCGTTGTCGAAGGTCGGCTCGAGGCCGGTCTTCTTCTGGTTGAAATAGTCCTTAGTGAGCTTCACCACGGTTCCGGACAGAAGCAGGATCGCGATGAGGTTCAGCGTTGCCATGAGGCCCATCGAGGCGTCCGCCGCGTTGAACACCGTACCGACCGATTCGACCGAGCCCCAGATGACCATGGCGAGCGCGCCGATGCGGATGATCGACATGCCGGTCTTGCCGCCCGCGCCCAGGAAGGTCATCGCGTTCTCGGCATATGACAGATTGCCGATGATTGACGTAAACGCGAAGAAAAAGATCGCGATCGCGATGAACGTCGCGCCCCAGTCTCCAAGATGGGCGGCGAGTGCGTTCTGGGTGAGGGTAATGCCGTCGACTTCCTGACCCGGCGTATAGACGCCCGACAGGATGATCATCAGCGCCGTTGCCGTGCAAATCATCAGCGTGTCGATGAAAACGCCGAGACCCTGGACGAGCCCCTGGCTCGAGGGATGGTGCGGCTGCGGTGTGGCGACGGCAGCGATGTTCGGGGCGGAGCCCATGCCGGCCTCGTTCGAGAAGAGGCCGCGCTTCACGCCGTTGAGGAGGGCCGCCATGACGCCTCCGGTGACACCACCCGCCGCTTCCTGAAGCCCGAACGCACTGGCGATAATCGTCCAGAGCGCGCCCGGAACCTCCGTGTAGTGAATGATGCAGACATAAAGGGCGACGAGGAGATAGGCGATCGCCATGAAGGGAACGACGACCTCCGCCACGCGGGCGATGGAGCGAATGCCGCCGAAGACAATGACGCCTGCAAGCGCGGCAAGCGCGATGCCGATCCACAGACGCCCGAAGCCGAAGACCTCTTCGGTCGCCCCGGCAATGGAATTCGCCTGAACCGCGTTGAAGATCAGCCCGAAGGAGAGGATGAGCGCGATCGAGAAGAGCGCGCCCATCCATGGCAGGCCGAGGCCGCGCGCCATGTAGAAGGCGGGGCCGCCGCGATACTGCCCGTCCTCGTTTCGAATCTTGTAGAGCTGGGCGAGGGTCGATTCGGAATAGGCCGTCGCCATGCCGAGGAGGGCGACCATCCACATCCAGAAGATCGCTCCGGGACCACCCAGCGTCAGCGCGACCGCGACGCCTGCGAGGTTACCGGTGCCGACGCGCGATGCGAGCGAGACGGTGAGCGCCTGAAGCGGCGAGATGCCCGCTTTGTCCCCCGTGCGCGAGCCTTTGACGACCTTGAAGAATTCCGGGAAGTGCCGGATCTGGATGAAGGCGAGGCGCAGAGTGAAGAACAGGCCGACGGCGAGAAGCCCGTAGACGAGAACATAGCCCCAAAGCACATTGTTCAGAAAATCGACGATCGAAACGAAGCCGTTCAACAATGCTTCGGGCGTGTAGTTCTCCATCGGGGAAGTCCTCAAGATCAAACGCATCGAGGCCGCATTAGGCGGCCATCGTTCGCCTCAATTGAACAGGCTCGCGAGCGTCTGTCCATGGCGGGCTAGCCTTTTACCCACAGACGAAGATGGACGCGAACCGCGGCATGCCGGTGGATAGGCGCGCGCCGAAGGTTGCGATTGTTACGATTTTCGGAGCGGCTTCAAACGGTTCCCTGAAACGCAGAACGGACGCGTCGCCCCTCGCGACACGTCCGTCCATGCATGTCCCCAAGATGGAAGCCGATGGCTTCCATGACGCGCCGTTGCGGTTCCCCAACTGCTCCGGTGCGTCCTTGCCCCTTGTTTATTCAATATCGACCGAAACTCTTAAAACTCCGTTAACGCCAATCATCTCGCAAGGGGGCAAAACCTCTGCTAACGGTCTCGCGCTCTTTTCGCCCTTCGGCGGGGAGTTAGCGATGTCAGACTGCAAGGACGCCGATAGCCATGTCATTTCTCACCCGTGCCACCGGCTTTCGCCAAAGCGCTGCCGCGATCATGCTCCTGATCGGAACCTCGATCACGGTCGGCACGGCGCTGCTCTTCCAATATGTCGGCGGATATATCCCCTGCGCGCTCTGCCTTGAGCAGCGGATACCCTATTACATCGCAATCCCGGTCGCGCTTCTTGCGATGATCGCGGCTGGAGGGCGCGCCAAGGCGATCCTCGTCCGAGGGCTTCTGATCGTTCTTGGCCTGCTGATGCTCTGGTCGCTTTATCTCGGCGTTTTCCATGCCGGCGTCGAATGGGGCTACTGGCCTGGTCCGGCCGAATGCTCCGGTGGCGGCGGAGGTAACCTGATGGGCGGCGATCTTCTGGCGACGATCGATGCCGTGCGCGCGCCATCCTGCGACGAGGCGGCGGGCCGGTTTCTCGGTCTCTCCTTTGCCGGGTGGAATGCGATCGCATCCGCCGTTCTTGCCAGCATCGCGCTTGGTGCTGCGATTGCCCGGTCCGATCGTACTGTCTAATACGGAATGTCTGACTATGAGCCGAAGGATACGGCGATTGATCAGCGGTATCCTTCGGGTTTGGCTTAAGAGCGGAAGAAGCGCTTCCGCAAGTCTTTCAGCCAGTTTCAATCGGGAACGATCCCGATCGCGCCTTCCCTGATCCGCGTCAGGAGGGCGCGGCGCCCTGCGTGGCAGTGTAGACGGAGTAGATTGACTGGCTCGCCGTCATGAACAGACGATTGCGCTTCGGCCCGCCAAAGGTGAGATTGGCGCAGACCTCCGGCAGGCGGATGCGACCGAGAAGCTGGCCGTCGGGCGACCAGCAGGTGACGCCGCTATAGCCGACGTTCCGGCCCGCATTGCTCGACGCCCAGAGATTGCCGTAGACGTCGCAGCGCAGCCCGTCCGGCCCGCATTTGACGCCGTCGACCATGCAGTCGGTGAAGAGCCGCCCGTTCGAGAGCGAGCCGTCTGTTTCGACATCGAAGACGTGGATATCGCCCTTGCCACCTTCACCCGTGTCGCCCGGACCCTTGCCGGTGCTCGCAACGTAGAGCCGTCTTTCGTCCGGCGAGAAGCAAAGCCCGTTGGGATCCGGAACCTGATCTTCTGAAATGACCTGGGTGATGTTGCCGTCGGGCGTGACCCGATAGACGGCCGTCAACAGTTCGCGCTCCGCTTCTCCGACCTCGGGCGGCTGGCCCAGCGTGTTGTCGATGAGACCTTCCCGGTTCGATGGGCCGCCCGGCGCGTCCGGCGCACCCTCGTAAAGCTGGCCGCCATAGGGCGGATCGGTGAACCAGATGCTGCCATCGGTGTGGGCGACCACGTCGTTGGGCGAGTTTAGCCGCTTGCCCTCGAAGCTGTCGGCGATGATCGTGACCGACCCATCGAGCTCGTAGCGTACGACGCGCCGGGTCAGATGTTCGCAGCTCAGCTGCCGGCCTTCATAGTCGAAGCTGTTGCCGTTCGAATTATTCGACGGGACGCGAAACTCGCTGACGTGATCGTCCTCGCTCAATAGCCGTAGCTGGCGATTGTTCGGAATGTCGGACCAGACGAGAAATTTGCCGACCCCGTTCCAGGCCGGCCCCTCGACCCACCGCCCGCCCGTCCACAGCCGCTCGACCGCCGCATTGGGCTGGGCCAAACCTTGGAAGGCAGGATCGACGGTGATGACGTCGGGGTCCCAGAAATAGACGTTCGGCGCGGCCCCCGGCCCGAATTCGCGGGGCGGCGTGGTGACGGTGCTCGAAGGTTCGGCAATGTCGGCCTGCGGCTGATCTGACTGTGCCATGGCGCGCCGGCCTCCGGCGAGCGTGAGCGCGCCGATACCCATAAGGCCGATGGCACTGCGCCGCGACAGCCCGCTGCGTTGTTTGTCCTGTGACATGGAATTTCCTCCCTTGGTTCGCCGGTCACTCGTCAGGTCGCGATTAACCGTCCGATGCCCGATCTCCTCCTTCGTTATTAAGTGCAATCTAGAGCAGTAGTGACGTGATCAATCGGGGATCCAGATTGAAGACCGGCGCGTTCTGACGTCATGTCGTCAGCGAAGTTTGAACTTGAGACCGCATGGTGGGGACGTGTAGACGCTCTCTATCGGCAGAAAGTCGACGTACTTCGACGAAAACCCGCCGTCGAGCGGATGGGTAAAGGGATGGAGCAACGTCCATGATCACGGTCCATTGTCTGCAATATTCCCGTGGGTCCCGTGTCGTCTGGCTTCTGGAGGAACTCGGCGAGGCTTACGAGCTGAAGAACTACGATCGGACCGAAGCCTATCGTGCGCCGCCGGAGCTTAAGGCCAAACATCCGCTCGGCAAGTCGCCGGTGATCGAAGACGGCGATCTCGTGCTCGCCGAATCGGCGGCGATCCTGCGCTATATCGACGGGCGCTACGGAGAAAACCGCCACTCGCCCGAGCCCGGCACGAATGCCCACGCCCATCACGATGAGTGGCTGGACTTCGTTGAAGGCTCGATGGCGCGCTCGGTAATCGCGGCGTTTTGGGCGAAGCGGAACGGCGGCGAGATCGAACAGAAAATGAAGGACGAGTTCGCGGCGATCATGGCCTATCTCGGCGACACTCTGGAAGGCCGGAGCTTTCTGATGGGCGAGAAGCTGATGCTCGCCGACATCCAGATATCCTATCTCCTTGCGATGTCCGAATATGCCGGAGTGCTTCAGGCCCATCCGAAGGTGGTGGCCTACTGGAAACGGCTTCAGGCGATGCCGGGGCTGAAGCGTACGGTGCAGAAGACCGGGCAGATCATGCCGGCAGGCTGAAGATTTGAAGCGCCGGCTTTTTACTCTGCTGCGGCGCTCTTCGCCTTCTCCGCTTTGCCCGCAGGCTTCACGCCTTCTATCAATAGGAGACCGGCGATCGCGGCGGCGCCGATGAGGTCGGTGATCAGGCCCGGATAGATGAGTGCGAGCGCGCCCGCGAGCGCCATCAGGCGCAGCCAGATCGGGAGCGGGCGGCGGAAATAGCCTTCGGCCGCGACAGCCAGCAGAAGGACGCCGCAGATGCTCGTCACCAGCACCCAGAGGATGTTCGCGACCGTCGCGTCGATCATCAGCATGGCGTGGGAGAAGACGAACATATAGGGCACGATGAAGCCCGCGAGTGCGAGCTTCATGGCCTGCGCGCCGGTTGCGTTCGGGTCGCCTCCGGAGATGCCGGCCCCTGCATACGCGGCAAGCGCCACCGGCGGTGTCAGATTTGCGAAGATGCCGAAATAGAAGACGAACATGTGAGCGACGAAGATCGCGGTATCAGTCGATCCCGCCAGCTCCTGAAAGAGCGGCAGGTTGAGAAGGATCGGCGCGGCCATCGTGGACGTGATGATGTAGGTGGGGATCGAGGGCAACCCCATGCCGAGGACGATGGAGGCGATCATCGTCAAGAACAGCGTCGCTAGAAGCTGGAGCGTATCGTAGGGGATGGCGCTGCCGAGCTCGACCACGGCATCTGCCGCTTCCAGCGCGATGCCGGTGAGGGTCGCGACGCCGACGATGATGCCGACCGCGCCGCAGGCGACCGCGACGGGAATCGAGGAGCGCACGCCGTCTTCCATCGCATCGCGAAGGCTTTCGAAATCCATGGTTTCGAGAATGGGGCCGATCCGCCGGCGCGCGATGTTGACGAGGATTGGGACCACCATCATCGCTACGAGAAGCCAGCGGCTCGCCCGGAAGTTGGGCATCTGATAGCCCGAGATGATCGCCATGATCTGGGGTTCGAGGATGAGAAGTCCCGAAAGCACGGCGGTGAAAATGACGACCGGCAGGGTGCCGCAGACGAGCACCGTCGCCGCGATCGACCAGAAGGCGGCGTAGAACGGGGCGTAGCCTTCGAAGAGCAGCCAGAGCAGGACGACCATGGGCACCAGCAGATGACCGCGCTCGGCCATCACCTGTTTCACCGGCGTCAGCTGCGAGCGCGGAATGCCTTCGAGTTCGTTGCGCAGGGCCCGGAGATGCACCTGCGCGAGAACGCCGAGATAGTAGAGAAGCGCCGGGATGATGCCTGCTAGGATGATCTGGGTATAGGGGACCGACAGGACCTCGGCCATGATGAAGGCGGCCGCGCCCATGATGGGCGGCAGGATCTGCCCGCCGACGCTGGCAGAAGCCTCCACAGCGCCGGCGAAGTTCGGCTTGTAGCCGGTCTTTTTCATGAGCGGGATCGTGAACGCACCCGTGGTGACGACATTGGCGATCGCCGAGCCGTTGATCGAACCGAGAAAGCCCGACGCGATCACAGCGACCTTGGCCGGCCCACCCTTGGAATGGCCCGCGACGGCGAGCGCCAGATCGTTGAAGAGCTGGCCGAGGCCGGACTTGCCGAGGAACGCGCCGAACAGGATGAAGAGGATGATATAGCTTGCCGAAACCCCGATCGCCGTGCCGAGCAAGCCCTCGGTGATGTAGACGAGATGGGCGATGACCTGCTTGAAGGTGGCAAGGATGATCGCCTCGTTCAGCTGGTTGTAGAAGGAGAGCTTGGCGTAAAATCCATAGGCGAGAAAAATTACGCAGAGGATCGTCAGCCCCCAGCCGGTGACACGGCGCGAGGCGTCGATCACGAGGAGGATGGCGACCATACCGATGACCGCGTCCGTCATGGTAATGCGCCCGCCAGAGGCGATGATCCGATCCGCCACCACCAACATGTAGACGAGGATCGCAAAGGCTGCGGCGGCGGTAATCCAGTCGTAGACAGGCAGCCTGTCCCGCGCGCCGGCAGTGGTCAGCGGGTAGAGAATGAAGGTGAGGCCGAGCAGCGTGTAGAGATGGATCGATCGCTGAGCGACATCGACCAGCGGGCCCGACACCGAGGTGTAAAGGTGAAAGGCTGCGAGGAGAACGCAGAGCACCGTGACGACGAGCGCGATCGGCTTCGGCAGCGAGTGCCGGAACGCACTCTCGCGGTCGTACTTCTCAAGCGTTTCGCGATCGACGGCTGACTCTTCGCTCGGATTGCCTTCCGCACCCTGCCGTTCGGCCGTACTCCGCACCATCGTTGAATTCTCCTCCTGCCCGTGGACGAGCTTAGCCCTCGGTGTGCCATCGTGCAAAGCATGGGCGATTTATGTGGAAATGTGGTACTAGGTGTCATAGATTGCGAGGCGGCTTGGGACGCTCACTTTGTCGCCCTGCAGTCGGATTGGTTCGAGCAGGCTTCGAGCGAGGGTCTTTGGGTTGAGGGTCTTCAAGACCGCGGAATTCGCTCGGCTTGCGAAAAAGGCGAAGGTCGATGATCGGGAGCTGATCCGGGCCGCGGTCGCGCTCCGCGAGGGGACGATCGATGCCGATCTTGGAGCCCATCTCGTCAAGCAACGGGTCTCGGCGCAAAGCGGTCGCAAGAATGCGCATCGGGCGATTGTCGTATTCGTGGTGGGAAGTCACGTCCTGTTTCTTCATCTCTTCGCGAAGAACAGGCAGGCAAATCTCTCAGAAAGCGAGCTCGATCTTTATCGCGAACTTGCAGGAGAGATCGCCAAGCTCGACGAGAGCCATGTGACAAGGCTCGTGGACAGAAATGCATGGATCGAGGTGACGGATGACCAAGCCGAACAAGACCTACCGAAGTGATGCCCTGCGTTCGGCGCATCTCGCCATGTCCGATCTCCACGCGGTGGGTGCCGTCGACAAGCAGACGATGCGGCGCTTCGATGCTGCTTGTCTGACGACGGTTCGCCCGTTCGATGCCGCCGAAATCCGGCAGCTTCGGGAAGCGTCCGAGATGAGCCAGGCCGTGTTCGCTAAGGTTTTGAACGTCAGCACGTCGGCCCTGTCGCAATGGGAGCAGGGGGAGAAGAAGCCGAGTGGACCATCCCTGAAGCTTCTATCGCTCATCCATGCCAAGGGCGTCGATGCCGTTTTGTGAGCGGTCTCGACCATCCACCTCGAAGGTCAGCACATGTGGCTTGCCGTCCGGCGTCAGGTCGAAGCTCTCATCTTTCCAGCGCATCCGGTAGTTCTGCTTCGGAGTCGCCAGCACTGCAAGCGGATCGACGGTGCGGTCGATGCCGTCCATCACCACCCAGCCATCCTCGATACGTGTGGTTTCGGCACCCTCGGAGGGCACGCCCGCGCCATAGGTCTTGAAGCGGGTCGAGTGGATTTCGATCGCGCCCGTCTCGGTGATGCGGAAGGTCTCTTCCCAGGCTTCGCGCTCTACCGAATGCTCCCATGAGAGTGTGAAGCGGTCGCCCGGCTTGGCGGGGAAACGGTGGAGTTCGCTCTCGTTTTCCGCGACCACCAGCGAGAATGGGAGCGCGTCTTCGGCAACGGCAAGCGCGGAGACGAACAAGACCATCGCGGCAGTGAGAGCCGCCGCGATGGTCTTGCTGATAGTGTCCAGCCGCGCCATGGAGCGCGATTCTGTCGGCGTTACTGCGTGGCAGCCTCGCCGCTCTCGGCTTCCTGCGGGGCAGCTTCTTCGCCCGAACCGCCAGAGCCGGAATCGTAGAAGCTCTGCGCGCCCGGATGGACAGGGGCGACCAGACCTTCGTCCATCGTCGCCGGATCGAACTGGGTGAGGGCGCTCACCGAGACCGATCCGGACTGGATATAGTCGCTGAAGCGCTTGGCGAGTTCGCCGGCGAGAGCCTCGTCCATGGAGCCCGGGACCACAAGCATGTTGCGGATCGCGACCGTCTGGATGGCGTTGTCGAGGCCATAGGCCGCGTCGTCGTTCGCCGGGATCTCGTAGTTGATGTAGAACGGGTAGCTTTCGAGCAGCTTGGAGGCGATGTCGCCTTCCACCGGCACGAAGGTGACATCCGAGGACTGCATCAGCCCGGTTATCGAGGAGTTCGGCACGCCGGAGGTGAAGAACGCGGCGTCGAGGGTGCCGTTGTTCATCTCGGTCACGCTGTCGGCATAGCCGGTGTGGGTCACACGCGCCATGTCGTCATAGGTGAGGCCGGCGGCCTCCAGCACTTTCTGGGCGCTCTGTTCGACGCCCGAGCCGACCTTGCCGACGCCGATGCGCTTGCCTTCGAGATCAGCGACCGACGTGATTCCGCTATCGCCCGTCGCAACGATCTGGACGACGTTCGGATAAAGCCCGGCGATCGCCTTGAGGTCGACTGGATTGCCCTCGAACTGGCCCTTGCCCTCGACCGCGTCATAGGCGACGTCGCTCATGACGATCGCAATCTGGTTGAGGCCGTCCTGAATATTTTGAATGTTGGCGACGGACGCTCCGGTGGAGACCACCTGCACGTCGCCGACCTGATCGGATTCCTCGAAGACGCCCTTCAACGCGCCGCCGATCGGATAGTAGCTGCCCGACGTGCCGCCGGTGCCGAAGATGAGGTTCTGTTCCTGCGCGCTCGCCTGTGTCGAAAGCCCGGCGAAGCCGCCGAATGCGAGTGCCGCGGCTAGCGCGATCGGAGTGGTCCGTTTCGTCATGATAGAGGTTTCCTCCCTGAAACCGTTTTCGTTTTCGATACCGAGAAGCAGGATACCGCAGGGCTGCCGGGAAGCAATGCCGGGCGCCGTTTTCGCCGGTTGCGCTTGGCTCGCTCCGAGCGGGTAGCTGTTCTCGAACGGTCGGCGAGCGCGTCGTCTGGAATTTAGCGCCGAGGCCCACAGGTGGTCGAAGGACTGACGCAAGGACCAAGCCATGGATATCGTCTTTTCGGAAACGCAGCTCGTTCACCGGCCGCAGCAATACGGCGTTCACGGCCGACTGGTGACGCCGCTTGAAAACCCGAACCGGGCCGAGACGTTGTTGGAACGGCTGACTGGTATGGGCCTAGCTCATCGCCCGCCCGAGGACGTCGGTATCGAGGCGATCACAGAAGTGCATGCCGGGCATTATGTCGAGTATCTGCGCGGCGCCTGGAGCCGTTTTCAGTCCCTGAAGAATGCGGGACCCGAGGTGCTGCCCAATGTTCATCCCTACCATGCAGGCGCTTCGGCCCTCGGGCCACGACCGGCGCCGCGGACGACCGGCATTCTCGGCCAGACGGGATGGTATATCGGTGATCTCTCCTGCGCGATGGGCGAGCGCACCTTCGAGGCGATTTATGCTTCGGCCATGACCGCCGCGACGGCGGCGGATGGCGTGCTTGGCGGTGCGCCCGCCGCCTATGCCCTCTGCCGCCCACCGGGTCACCATGCCTATCCGGATCGGGCCAACGGCTTCTGCTTCTTCAACAACGCTGCGATCGCGGCCCAGTGGCTTCGATCGAAATACGAGAAGGTCGCGATCATCGATTTCGACACCCATCATGGCGATGGAACGCAGGCGATCTTTTACGATCGCAGCGACGTCTTCGTCGGCTCGGTCCACACCGATACGACCGAATATTATCCGTTCTTCTTCGGCTATGCCGACGAGATGGGGCGCGGGGAAGGTGAGGGCTGTAATCTCAACATCCCGCTCGCCTTCCAGGCCGGCGACGATGCGATCATCGCAGGCGTCGAGCGCCTGATTGAAGCAGCGGCGAAGTTCGGCGTGGAAGCGCTTGTTATCTCCGCAGGCTGGGACGCGCACAAAGACGACCCGCTTTCCCGGCTTTCGGTGACTGAAGTGGCTTATTCAAAGATCGGGGAGCTGATCGGCGGCACGAACCTGCCGACGGTCATCGTGCAGGAGGGTGGCTATTCGCTGGCGGCCGTGGCGGAGTGCGCGCCACGGTTTATGGAGGCATTCGGTCGGTAGGGTTTTAACCCGCGACCTCACCCATTCCGGCCGAACCGAAGATCCTTCTCGATCGAGAACGGGGCGCCGAGGCGGACCTTGTAGATCTGGTAGTTCTCCATGATGCGCTGGACGTAGGAGCGGGTCTCGCCGAACGGAATGCGTTCAACCCAGTCCACCACTTCGTCGAGCGACTTGCCGCGGGGGTCGCCGAAGCGTTCGATCCATTCCTTGGCCCTGCGTGGGCCGGCGTTGTAGGCCGCGAAGGTGAGAACGTAGGAGCCGCCAAAATCGGCGATCTGCTCGCCAAGGAAGCGCGCGCCGAGGGTGGCGTTATAGCCCGGATCGGAGAGAAGCCGGCCCTCGGAATAAGGCAGGCCCAGCCGGCCGGCGACGCTGCGCGCCGTGCGGGGCATCAGCTGGAGAAGCCCCAGCGCACCGGCGCCCGAACGGGCCTTCGGGTTGAAGGCGCTTTCCTGCCGCGCGATCGAATAGGCGAGAGCCTTGCCGGCCGCCGAGATGTTGGCGTTCGCCGGGATGACCCCGATCGGATAGGCGAGCGCCGGGGCGTCGACGCCGCGATAGCTGGCCAGCTTGCCGACGGTGAGCGACAGATTGTGGTTGCCGCGCCGTTCGGCCATGACCGCGAGGAGTGCGAGTTCGCCGGGGCTATCGAGCTCGCGTGCGAGGTCGCGATAGAGGATGTCGGCGCGCCAATCCGAACCGATCTGCTCCAGCCGGTTGATCGCCTGAACGGCTTCGCGGGAAGCGAAGCGCTGGCGCTCGGAATTGGTGGGGTTCGGATAGGCGATCTGGCCGGGAGAACGACCTAGTTTCGCAAGCGCCAGCTGGCCGTAATAGGTGGTCGAGTGGCGTGCGGCCTGGGAATAATAGTTAGAAGCATTGCCGCCCCCGCCGGCTTCCGCTGCGCGGCCCAGCCAATAATAGCCGCGCCCAAGCGAGATCGGCTTGGAGGAGACCTTCAGGATCTTCTCGAAGTGCTGGTGAGCGGTGCGCGGGTCCCTGAGGAAGCGGAGCGCGATCCAGCCGGCATGAAATTCGGCTTCGGCGCGTTCGACATCGTCTTGCGCCGAGTGCCCGGCTACGATCTGGTAGGCAAGCCTCGGATTGCCGACATCGAGGAGATCGCGCGCGACGATGCGGCGCTCGTTCCACCATGCATCCCCATTGATGAGGACTCGCGGATCGCGCGGCGCATTGAGGAGAATTTGTGCCGCGTCCTGAAGCCGGTCGTGCTTGCGATAGTGCTCGACAAGGGCGAGCTGATAGCTCGTCGCGCGCTGGTCGGCCGGCACCTGAGCAAGCAGCGTGCCCGCATTGCGTTCGCCGCGAAGAGCTGCAGCCCAGGCGCGGAAGAGGCTTGTTGCCTCGGCAAGATTGCGCACGCGGTCAGCGTCGGAGATACGGTCGCGATAGAGCAGCATCGCCATCCGGTGGCGGTGATCGTCACGCGTCAGCAGGGAGGCAAAATTGGAGAGGACTTCGCGCTCGGTGCCCTGGTCCAGAACCTCGTTATGCCAGAGGTTTTGGATGACGGCTCTCGCCTGGCCAGCCTGATTGCTCTGCTGATAGGCGCGGGCAAGGGCCATCGCGCCTTCCGGCGTTTCGGGCTTGCTGCCGGCAAAGGCGCGCAGCACCTGCGAGGCCGGCTGCTTCTCCCGCCACAGCGCCTTTTCGCTGTTTTCGCGAAGGGTCGTCATGCCAGGCCAGTTGGCAAGTTCGCTCGCCGCCGCCGCGATCTCGTAGGAGGGCACGTCATTGCGGCCCGACAGCGCGATCGCCCAGGTAAGGATCTTGCGGTCGAGCGAGCCTTGGCGCAGCCCTTCGCGGATGCGGCGGGCCTTGGTCTCATCGCGGTCTGAAAGCGCCTGCAGGCCTTCCTTCAACTCGCCGCGCATCGGCGCGAGCTGGCCTTGTCGTGCACCAGTCGCTGCAAGTGACGCGGCAAAGGCTCCAGCGGAGGAGGGCAGCGAGGGCGCGGCTGTCCGGTTCATCAGCGGGTTCGCAGGCGCGGTCACCTCGCGCCCGAAACGCCAGGGATCGACTGCTTCGTTCGAGCCACGCAGCGAGCTGGCCGCCGCCTGCGTCGAACCCGTTGTGATACGATCGGTCTTGCCCGGCCGATCCAGCGGAATCGGGATTGACTGCGAGGAGGCCGAGGTCGTGCTCACGGCGAGCAGCGAAGCGACGAGGAGAAGGCGTGGGGACCGGATGGTGAAGGTCATGCGGGTCGAGCGATCCTGATGGGTTTCGCGTATTTGGCCGTGCTCCTCGTTTTTCGGCTTCATCGAGGAATCCATTGAGCGCAGCACGGCCTTGTTATGGTTGCAAAACTTCTCACGAACGGACTTAAGACTCGGTTACGGTCCTTTGGAGACCTGCGACCCGATGCCGTTCAACTGTTCGCGAGGGCTGCTCGTGCCTGCCGATGAGGCAGGGCTGCCCATTTTCGCGCTTGTATTTTGAGCCCGAAGCGTTTCCACTTGCCGATGAGACGCGCTTAAGACACGACGAACGGAGCAGGGCGATGGCGCTCAAGACGTCCGTGGCGGGGCAGACCTGGAGCTTTGCCGATCTGAGGACCTTGCTTGCCAAGGCCTCGCCGGAGCGATCCGGCGATCATCTGGCCGAGATCGCGGCGGAAAGCGCGCTGGAGCGCGTGGCGGCCCAGCACTGCCTCGCCGACATGCCGCTCAAGGTCTTCGCCGGGCTCGAACTGATGCCCGAGGTGGACGACTGGGTATCCGACCTCATCGCCAGCCAGCAAGACGAGCTCGCCTTTCGCCGCGTCTCCTCGCTGACCGTCGGCGAATTGCGCGAGCATCTTCTCGCCGCCGAGCCGGTGGAGCTGGAACGGCTCACCTATGCGCTGACGCCGGAAATGGTGTCGGCGGTCTCCAAGCTCATGCGAAATCAGGATCTCATTGCCATCGCCGCGCGGCGCAAGGTGGTGAAGAAATTCCGGTCGACTGTCGGGCTGCCCGGCCGGCTCTCGGCCCGCAACCAACCGAACGATCCGACGGACGATAGCTTCGGCATCGCCGCGAGCCTGGTCGACGGACTCGTGATGGGCTCGGGCGATGCGGTGCTCGGCGTCAATCCGGCGACCGACAGCGTGGAGGACTATACCCGCGTCTGCCGCATCCTCGACGATGTGCGCTCACGCTACGAAATCCCCACCCAAACCTGCTGCCTGGGCCATGTGACGACCGCGATCGAGGCGATCGAGGCGGGTGCGCCCGTCGATCTCGTCTTCCAGTCGATCGGCGGTTCGGCCAAGACCAATTCCTCCTTCGGCGTGTCGCTGGAAGTGTTGCGGGAGGCCCAGGACGCCGCAAAGAGCCTGAAGCGCGGCACGATCGGCGAGGATTGCTTCTACTTCGAGACAGGGCAGGGATCGGCGTTGTCGGCGAGCGGCCATCACGGCGTCGACCAGCAGACCATGGAGGTGCGGACCTACGCCATCGCAAGGGCTTTCGACTGCCTGCTCGTCAACACGGTCGTTGGCTTCATCGGTCCGGAATATCTCTTCGACGGACGGCAGATCATCCGGGCCGGGCTGGAGGACCATTTCTGCGGCAAGCTCCTTGGCCTGCCGATGGGCGTCGACGTCTGCTACACCAACCATGCGGAGGCCGACCAGAACGACATGGACGTTCTGTTGACGCTGCTTGCTGCCGCGGGGGTGAACTTCGTCATCACCGTGCCCGGGGCCGACGACATCATGCTCAACTATCAGAGCCTGTCGCACCACGATCTCGCCTACGCCCGCGAGACCATGGGGCTGAAGGCCGCGCCGGAATTCCTCGACTGGATGGTGCGCCAGGGCATGATGGACGAGACCGGTATTTTGATGCCCGCCCCGCAAGCCCTTGAAGAGGCGATCGACGGCGTCGAAAAGCTGTTGGAGGCCTCATGAGCGACGAGATCGACAGGAGCGATGCTCCGCCACCGGCGATCGTCGCCTCGCCGGACAAGCTGTCGAAGCTCAAGGGCCGCACGGATGCGCGCATTGCGCTTGGTCGCGCGCGCTCCGGCCTGCCGACGCGGCCGCAGCTGAAGTTCGCGCTTGACCACGCCATGGCGCGGGATGCGGTCCACTCCGAACTCGATCTCGAAAGCCTGAAGGCGTCCTTCGAAGAGCTTGGCTTCGAGCCTATGACGGTATCGAGCCAGACCGGCGACCGGACGAATTATCTCGCCCGGCCCGATCTCGGCAAACAGCTGGACGTGGACGATAGGCACGAACTCGAAACCGAGGCCGGCGGCGATCTCGCAATCGTCGTTGCCGATGGTCTCTCCGCAACCGCCGTCAATCTCAACGCGGGCAAGACGGTCGAGGCACTCCAGACGGTCTGCGATCTCGAAATGCGCCTCGTCATCGCCACCGGTGCGCGGGTGGCGCTCGGCGACAAGATCGCGCTGGCGCTGAACTGCGAGAACGTCCTCGTCCTCATCGGCGAACGCCCGGGCCTCTCGGCAGCGGATTCTCTCGGAGCCTATTTCACCCACAAGCCACGTGAGGACACCGAAGACGCTGAACGCTTCTGCGTCTCCAACATCCGCGACGGCGGCCTCAAACCCCAGGATGCAGCCCGCAAGATCGCCGATCTGATCCAGAAGGCCCGGGACCGTGGCTATTCCGGAGTGACGAAGAGGGACGGGACGAAGCAGATCGAGGACTGACAGCAACCAACGCCATCGCCGCCCGGCATGGCCGGACGAGCCGGCCCAGATGCAAGGAGCGACCAGCATGGCGAACGAGACCGACACATCCGGGTCCGGCAAGGACTATTTTTCAGAACGCCAGCTGAAGCGCGGGGCGGCCGGCTGGTTGCTTCTCGTCGGTCTGGGCGTTGCCTATGTCGTCTCCGGCGATTTCGCCGGCTGGAACTTCGGCCTTCAATATGGCGGTTGGGGCGGACTTCTCATCGCGACGCTTTTGATGGCGACGATGTATGTCTGCATGTGCTTTTCGCTTGCCGAGCTGGCGACCATCGCGCCGACAGCCGGCGGAGGCTATGGCTTTGCGCGACGGGCCTTCGGGCCGTGGGGCGGGTTTTTGTGCGGCGTCGCAATCCTCATTGAATATGCAATCGCGCCTGCAGCCATCGCCGTGTTTATCGGCTCCTATTGCGGCTCGCTCTTCGGCATCGATGGCTGGCCGGTTTATCTCGCCTTCTACGCGATCTTCCTGGGCATCCACATCTATGGGGCGGGCGAAGCGCTGCGGCTGATCTTCGTGATCACGGCGCTTGCGGTTCTGGCGCTCATCGTCTTCGTCGTCGCGATGATTCCCTATTTCGACGTCGACAATCTCTTCGACATAGCAGCGACCGACGCCGTCGGCGCGAGCGTATTCCTGCCGTTCGGCTATGTCGGGATATGGGCGGCAATCCCTTATGGCATCTGGTTTTTCCTTGCGATCGAGGGCGTGCCGCTGGCTGCCGAGGAGACAGCCGATCCGGAGCGCGATCTGCCGCGCGGACTGATTGGCGGCATCTCGGTCCTTCTTCTCACGGCGGGGCTTATCCTGGTCTTCGGCGCAGGCGGTGCCGGCTCGTCGGTGCTGCAGGATAGCGGCAACCCTCTGGTGGCCGCCCTCGAAGCGCCCAATGCGTATGGCGAGCCGACACTCGTTTCGCGCTTCGTCAACTTCGTCGGCCTCGCAGGGCTGATCGCAAGCTTCTTCTCGATCATCTACGGCTATTCGCGGCTGGTGTTCGCCATGTCGCGCGCAGGCTATCTGCCGAAGGTGCTCTCGCTGACGAACAAGCGCCAGTCGCCCTATCTCGCTCTCATCATCCCCGGCATCGTCGGCTTCGTGCTCTCGCTCACGGGTCAGGGCGACCTGCTCATACTCGTCGCCGTCTTTGGCGCGACGATCTCCTACGTCATGATGATGGCCTCGCACATCAAGCTGAGGATGTCGGAGCCGGAGCTGAAGCGCCCCTATCGCACTCCGGGTGGCATCGTGACCTCGGGCATCGCGCTGGTTCTCGCGCTCATCGCGACGATCGCCGGCCTCCTGGTCGATCCGCGCGCGGTGCTGGGAGCTGCGATCGTCTACGCCCTCTTCATCGCCTATTTCGCCTTCTACAGCCGACACCAGCTGGTGGAGGGTGCTCCGGGGGAGAGTTGACGAGGCTTCTTTCGGGCAACGGATTTACGTCGACTCCAGAAACAAGGCGCTCCCCGTTGGCATTTGGCCTCATGTCGGTGTATCCGCGTGCGACATAGAAAGCGGCTAGGAAAAAGCCGCACGGGGCTGTTGGTTTCGAATGAAATGCGGCCTCGCGGGGAGATTTGAGAGGCCACCATGTTCAAGGGTTCGATGCCGGCGACGATTACGCCGTTCACCGAAGAGGGCGCGTTCGATGCGGCGGGGTTCGCCGAATTCGTCGAATGGCAGATCGCGGAGGGCTCGTCTGGCCTCGTGCCGGTGGGCACGACCGGCGAGACGCCGACGCTCAGCCATGACGAGCACAAGGAGGTCGTCGAGCTCTGCATCCGCACTACCAAGGGCAGGGTGCCGGTGATTGCGGGCGCTGGATCGAACAACACGGCCGAGGCGATCGAGCTTGCGACCTTTGCAGAACAGGCGGGCGCGGACGGGGTTCTCGTCGTCACTCCTTACTACAACAAGCCGAACCAGCGCGGGCTCTATGCCCATTTCTCGGCGGTTGCGAAAGCGGTCTCGATCCCGATCATCATCTACAACATCCCCGGCCGATCGATCATAGACATGACGCCGGAGACGATGGCGCGGCTCTCGAACGACTTCTCCAACATCGTCGGCGTGAAGGATGCGACGGCGAAGATGGACCGGGTTTCCGAGCAGCGTCAGCTCTGCGGCAACGACTTCGTCCAGCTTTCCGGCGAAGACGTGACCGCGCTCGGCTTCAACGCCCATGGCGGGGTTGGGTGCATCTCGGTTACGGCCAATGTCGCGCCGAAATTGTGCGCGGAGTTCCAGGCGGCCTGCGCGGCCGGCGACTTCGCCAAGGCGCTTTCCTATCAGGACAAGCTCGCCCCGCTGCACAAGGCGCTCTTCATCGAGCCGAGCCCGGCGGGCGTGAAGTATGCGCTTTCGAAGATCGGCAAGTGCCGGAACGTGATGCGCTCGCCCATGGTGCCGGTATCTGACGAGACGGCGGAAATCCTCGACGCGGCGCTCCGCCATGCCGGCCTTCTCGATTGAAACCGCGCCGCTTGCGACCAATCTTGATTATATGACGCATTGAAAGGGGCCGATCGCCCCTTTCGCTTTCTCCGGGCGAGGCATGGCAAAGAAGAAGAAATCCTCAGGCAGCAATGTCGCCGCGGAGAACCGCAAGGCGCGCTTCAACTATGCGATCATCGACACGCTCGAGGCCGGTCTTCAGCTGACCGGAACCGAAGTGAAGTCGCTGCGCGGCGGCAAGGCCTCGATCGCGGAAGCCTATGCTACGGAGGAAGAGGGCGAGCTCTGGCTGATCAATTCCAACCTGCCGGAATATCTTCAGGCCAACCGCTTCAATCACAATCCCAAGCGCCGGCGGAAGCTGCTGGTTCATCGCGCCCAGTTGAATAGGCTGGCGGGAGCCGTCCAGCGCGATGGTATGACCCTCGTCCCGCTCAAGATCTATTTCAACGAGCGCGGTACGGCCAAGCTCGAACTGGCACTCGCCAAGGGCAAGAACGCGCCCGACAAGCGCCAGACGATCAAGGAACGCGAGTGGAACCGCCAGAAGCAGCGGCTGATGAAGGACGTCTAAGGCAGAGCCTCAGACCGGGTGCCGCTCCGGCCCACGTGTGACCGCCAGAATCGCGAGACCCGCCAGGAAGAAAAAGACGATGGCGCTCATGCCGATGCGCGAGGCTGTCACAGGATCGGTGAGGCCCGCCGCGAGCGCGGTCAGCCCGGCGACCGAGGCCGGTGCGAGGAAGCTCGTCGCGCGGCCGATCAGAGCATAAAAGCCGAAATAGCGGCCGGCCTCGTCCGCAGTCACGCTTTCGGCGAGCCAGGCTCGCGAGGAGGCCTGAACGGGGCCGAAGGCGAGTCCCACCAGCAGACCCCAGACGATGTAGGCCTTCTCGGCGCCGTTCGCGAAAAGACCCGTCGCCTCGGTATCGGCAAAGGTGAAGAGGCCGAACGCTGTCGTCGTCGGACTGGTCGAGACGAGGCCGATGCTGGCGATGGCGAGCGCCGCGACCGAGAGCACGACGAGCCTCTTCGAGCCGAGCCTTGTCGCAAGCGTGCCCGCGAAGATACAGCCGGGGATCGCCGTCAGGTTGAGGATCACGCCGAAGACGCCGATTTCGATGATCGACCAGCCGAACATGCCGGCCGCGAAGGCGCCGCCCAGCACGAGAAGCGCGTTGACGCCGTCCTGGTAGAGCATGCGCGCGATGAGGAATTTGAGGAGTTCGATCCGCTCCCGGATTTCCCGCGCCGTCGCCATCAGGTCGCCGAGACCTTCCCGGACCGCCTTGGAAATCGATTCCTTGCGCGGGCGATCGGGCGTCAGCAGGAAGAGCGGCGTCAGGAAGACGAGATACCAGAGCGCAGCCAGTGGCCCCGTCGCCCGCGCGCCTTCGCCTTCCATCGGATCGAGGCCGAAGAGCGGTTCGAGACCGAAGAGGGTGAGGCCCGTTTCCTGGGCGCCTGCGAGAAAGCCGAGCGCGAAGACGAGAAAGACGATGCCGCCGGCGTAACCGAGCCCCCAGGCGGCGTTTGAAACCCGGCCGATCTTTTCCTTTTTCACGAGGCGCGGCAGCATCGCGTCGTTGAAGACGATCGAGAACTCGGCGGATATCTGCGCGATGACGATGAGCGCTGCGGCGAGAAACAGCGAAGAGCCGGGCGAGGCGACGAACCAGATCCCGATCAGCGCTGCGATCTTGAGGCTGGAAAAGCCTGCAATCCAGGGTTTTCGCGGGCCGGACCGATCGGCAATGGAGCCGAGAAGCGGCGAGAGAAGCGCGACGGTGATGCCGGCGATCGTTGCGGCGAGGCTCCAGGCGGTCTGCCCGGTCGCGGGGTCGGTGGCGAGTTGCGAGACGAAATACGGCCCGAAGACGAATGTGATGACAACGGTGAAGAAGGGCTGGGCCGCGAAATCGAAGGACATCCAGCCCCAGACCGCGGGCTTCTTCAGCGGTGCGCCATAGGGCGGGGCGTCTTCGACGAGGGCCAAGTGAGAACTCCGGATGGCGGGTTTCAGGCCTGTCTAGCCGATCCGGTTGCCGAAAGCAGCGGCTCTTTTGTTATCCGACGAAGCTCGCTCATTTGCCGATGCAGAATTCGGAAAAGATCACGTCGAGAAGGTCCTCGACGCCGACCGCGCCGGTAAGGGCGCCAAGGCGCGTCGAGGCCCGCCGCAAGGTCTCGGCAGCGATTTCGTCGGGGGCATCGCGATCCTTGAGGAATTCGTCGAGGATGCGAACCGTGTCGTCGAGGAGCTCGCGCTGCCTGACGCGCAGCGGAACGGCCGAGGCCGGATCTCCGGCGGCTTCGCGCGCACGCTCCGCGATGGCTTCTATGAGGGCGGATAGACCCGTACCGGTCTTCGCCGAGATCGCGAAGTCGTAACCGCCTTCTTCCAGGTGCTGGCCGTGCCCGGGCTCATCCTTGTCGCTTGCGAGGTCCACCTTGGTGCGGACGGTGAGGATATCGCGTTGGGACACATCCTCTTCCCCTTCGCCCTCGTCGTCCAGCGCCTGGCCGACCGGACCGAGCGAGGGTTTAACGTAGGAAAGAAGGCCTTTCAGACGCGAGAGCGGACCCTGCGCATCGCGCGGGTCTTCCAAAGCCAGAACGAGATCGGCTTCGTTCATCGCCGCACGGGCGCGGCCGACGCCGATGGCTTCCACCTCGTCCTTCGTTTCGCGAATGCCGGCGGTATCTGACAGGACAACGGGAACGCCCGAGAGATCGAGGGTGACGGAAATCACGTCCCGCGTCGTGCCGGGAACGTCAGTGACAATCGCGGCGTCCCGTTCGGCGAGGGCATTCAACAGGCTCGACTTGCCTGCATTCGGCGCGCCGACGATCGCGACCTTATAGCCGGAGCGCAGGATTTCGCCGCGCCCGGCTTTTTGCAGATGGTTGTAAAGATCGTCGCGGATGGCGCTTACGGCCTCGCGGACGCCGGCACCGGCATCATCGCCGACATCCCCTTCGTCTGCGAAGTCGAAACCGGCTTCCACCATGGCACGCGCCTGTGTGAGCCGCTTCATCCAGCCTTCATAGACCGCGCTCAAAGCGCCGCCTGCCTGATCGAAGGCGGCCCGTCGCTGGCCTTCGGTTTCGGCGGCGAGAAGGTCTGCCAGTCCCTCGGCTTCGGTCAGGTCCATCCGTCCGTTCTCGAAGGCCCGGCGCGTGAATTCACCGGCTTCGGCGAGCCGCACATCGTCGATCGCTGTTGCCGCCTGAAGAAAGGCCGAGACGACGGCACGCCCGCCATGCAGATGAAATTCCGCGATGTCCTCGCCGGTGGCCGTCTTCGGGCCTTCGAAGAAGAGCGCGATGCCGGTGTCGATCGGCACGCCGTCCGCCGAGCGGAAGGTTCGGAGGCTCGCACGGCGATCCTTCGGCAGCGCACCGGCGAGCGACGTCATCACCACGCTTGCCTTCGCCCCGCTCACACGAACCACCGCGACGCCGGAAGGCAGCGCGCCGGAAGAGAGGGCAGCGATTGTGTCGGAATGCATGATGGGCAGCTCGCGGCTTGGCAGGTCGGCGTGAAGTGTCGTCGTTCCTTGCGACAGAACCAGCTTGCGGAAGCGGGTGCAAGCACCGATCGCAGCAGCGGAAGCGCTCAGCCGAGCCGTTCCTCAATGAATCGGATCAGCCGAAACGGTCGGTAACCGCTTGCCAGCACACGAAATCTTATTCGCGTGCACCCCTCGACAAAGCGTCGAAGCTTGGCAGGTTCTTCCCGTGAGGGACAATCCAAAAGGCTGGGCCAACCAGCGCCCCGACAGGAGCATTTCATGGCGCAGACAGATCTATCCTGGACCGTCCCGGTCATGCGGGCGGGCTACGCGGGCCGCGGCATCACCTATCTCGCGGTTGCGGGCTTCTCGCTGTTCGCCATCTGGCACGGCGGGCAGGCACAAGGGACGAAGTCGGCGCTTGGCCAGCTGGAGGATTCGACCTGGGGATCGGTGGTTCTCTTCCTGATCTTCATCGGCATGCTGTCTTATGCGGCCTGGCGCATCATCGCCGCCTTCTACGATCTCGAATGCCGTGGAGACGACACCAAGGGTCTTGGTGCAAGGGCCGGCATGATCATCACCGGCATCCTCCACCTCGGTCTCGGCTTCTTTGCCTTTTCCCTGCTGTTTATGGGCTCCTCCGGGTCCGGTGGAGGTTCGACCACGGGTAAGGTCGTGCGGTGGGTGCTAGAGCTCCCTGGCGGGCGATGGATTGTCATGGCGGTCGGCGCGGGCGTCTTCGGTGCAGGCGTCTACTACATGTACAAGGGCTGGGCCGGGAAATACCGCAAGCATCTGCGGGCCAATCCGGTCACGCTGAACTTCAATTCGGTGCTCAAGGCCGGACTGATCGCGCAGGGGATCGTTATCTGCATTGTCGGCATATTGTTCATCAATGCTGGCTGGACGTTCAATCCCGAAGAGGCAGGCGGAACCGGCAAGGCCTTTTCCTGGCTCACCGGGCAGGCTTACGGGCGTGTCATCGTCGGCGCGATCTGCATCGGGCTGCTTGGCTTCGCGCTGTTCTGCTTCGTCAATGCACGCTACCGGATCGTGCCGCGGGTTGCTGGCGACGACGTCGAGACGATGGCGGCCAAGCTGAAGGCCAAGGCCGAAGGACGAGCGTGAATGCAGCGTCGCCGGATCACTTTCGCCGCCGTGTCGGTGCGTGGAAGTCCGGCGGCTTGTTCGCGATGAACCTGAGGAATTTCGCTATTTCCGGCTGCTCTGCGAGCGAGACGTCGTCATCGATCATCCGGGCGAGTTCATGATTGGCGAAAGTCGCGTGGATCGTCCGGTGACAGATCGGATGAACCGAGACGGTTTCTCGCCCGCCACGGCTTTTCGGTCTCGGATGATGCCATTCGATACGCCGGCCGAGCGGCCGACCACATAGCCAACAGGCTTTCACCTCGTCGCCACGCGGTGGCGGTGGCCCCTCGATCCGGCGTTTGCGTCCCATATCAGCGGAGATATGCGGCACGGTCGAGCACGCCAGTGGCCGCTTGCCGCGCCCCGACCATGAATGATGGAGGAATCTCAGGCGCTCCTTGGAACGGGTAAAGCGCACGATCGCCCACGAGCTGGAATCATCCATGACCCTATGGCAGGATCGAAATGAACCTGAAGCAAGGAAGGATCGATGACCTTTGCTGCTGACCGATAGCTTCTCGCGACCATAGCAGCGAAAAGCCCTTCCGCGATTATCTCAAGCCCATCCTGGAGACCTTCGACATGAAAGCCACCGCCAGCGCATTCTTCGCAAGCGTTCTCGCCTGTTCGATCTCGTCTGGTGCGGCACTCGCTGCCGACTGGGATATGCCGACACCCTATCCGGACAAAACCTTCCACACGGTCAACATCTCCGAGTTCGCAAAAGAGGTCGAGGAAGCGACCGACGGCGAATTGAGTATCACCGTTCATTCGGCGGGATCACTGATCAAGCATCCGGAGATCAAGAACGCGGTTCGCGGGCAGCAGGTGCCGATCGGGGAGTTCTTTATGTCGACACTCTCCAACGAGAATGCAGCTTATGGCGTCGACTCCGAGCCCTTCCTTGCGACGAGCTATGACGATGCCGCCCGGCTTTGGGAGGCTCAGAAGCCTGTGATCACAGAGCTTCTCGCCGAGCAAAACCTCGTTCCCCTGTTTTCGGTGCCATGGCCTCCACAGGGCCTTTACACCGAGAACGAGATCGGACGCGTCTCCGATCTCAATGGCCTGAAATTCCGCGCCTACAATGCCGCGCTCGAAAAGTTCGCGACGCTGGCTGGCGCGGCGCCGACCCAGGTTGAGGCTCCCGATATCCCGCAGGCCTTTTCGACGGGACAGGTCGAGGCGATGATCACGTCGCCCTCGACGGGCGCCAATTCGGCCGCTTGGGATTACGTTTCTCATTACACGCCGATCAACGCCTGGGTGCCGAAGAATATCGTCGTCGTGAACAAGGCTGCGTTCGACGGGCTCGACGCCAAAACGCAGGAAGCCGTCATGAATGCCGCCTCAGCTGCCGAGGAACGTGGCTGGGAGATGAGCAAGGCCGAAACGGAGGAGAAGACAGACGAGCTCCAATCCAACGGTATGACGATCGTCGAGCCGAGCGATGAGCTGCTCGCCGGTTTGAAGGAGATCGGGGCGACGATGCAGGAGGAATGGCAGGCCTCGGCTTCCGAGGAAGCCAAGGCTATCGTCGAAGCCTATCAGAACTGACGTAATACTATGCGCTCGGCCATGACGGCACTTCGGCCGAGCGCACCGTTAGAAGAGGTGAGTGGATGAGAGACCTGCTCGATGGCCTCTATCGGCTCGCCGGCGGCTTGGCCGCCGGCCTCATCGCGTTCATCTGCCTGATCGTGAGTGCGCAGGTCGTTTTAAACATCGTCACACGCCTCGGCGGGACCGCTGTCAGCTACACGATCCCATCCTATGCAGACTTCGCGGGCTACTGTCTGGCGGCGTCCTCGTTTCTCGCGCTCGCCTACACGTTCACGCGGGACGGCCATATCCGCGTGATGCTCGTTCTTGATCGGCTTCCCGGCCGCGCGGCTCGTCTCGCGGCCGAATTGTTCGCCCTTCTCGCATGCGGCGCGGCGACGCTTTTCGCCACCTATTACATTGCCCTGTTGACTGCGCAGTCCTACCGCTTCGGCGACAAGTCGACAGGTATCGTCGCGATCCCGCTCTGGATTCCTCAAAGCGTCGTCCTTCTTGGTCTCGCCATCCTTTCGATCGCGCTTCTCGACTCTCTCGTACAAACCCTGCGGACCGGACGACCGGCAATCGAACCGCAGCAACACATCGAGTAGCCCATGGCCGAAATACCCGTCGTCGCCGGTCTTCTCATCGCTCTCATCGCGATGCTCGCGGCCGGTGTCTGGGTGGCGTTCGCCCTGATGATCACGGGCATGCTGTCGATGCTGTTGCTGGCCTCGGCGCCGATCGGCCCGATCCTTGCGACGACGCTCTGGGGGCACAGCCATTCCTGGGCTTTGGCGGCGCTCCCGATGTTCATTCTGATGGGAGAAATCCTGCTTCGCTCGCGCCTGTCCGAGGATATGTTTTCCGGCCTCGCACCCTGGCTCGGACGGCTGCCAGGTCGGCTGATCCACGTCAATATCTTCGGCTGCGCGATCTTTGCCGCCGTCTCCGGTTCGTCGGCTGCGACGGCGGCCACGATCGGCAAGATGTCTATCCCGGAATTGAAGGGGCGGGGCTATTCCGAGACGATGGTGCTCGGCACCCTCGCTGGTTCGGCGACACTCGGTCTCCTCATTCCGCCCTCCATCATCCTGATCGTCTACGGCGTTGCCACGGAGCAATCGATCGCTCGGCTTTTCATTGCCGGCATCCTGCCGGGCTTGATGCTGATCGGTCTCTTCGCGGTCTATGTCATGACGGTCGCGCTCATCAGGCCTCATGCCTTTCCTGCCACCGAAGAGTCGTTTTCGCTTCGGCAGAAATTGTCTGCCGCGAAACGGCTCTTGCCCGTTCTCGGGCTCATTCTCGGAGTAATCGGCTCCATCTACACGGGCGTCGCTTCGCCGACTGATGCTGCGGCCGTTGGCGTCGTGCTGTCGGTCGGCCTTGCCTGGTGGAGTGGTTCGCTTTCGCTCGCCATGCTGAAGGAAGCGCTGATGGGCGCGACGATTACCTCCTGCATGATTGCATTCATTCTTGCCGGCGCGGGCTTCCTCTCCGTTGCGATGGGCTTCACCGGCATTCCGCGCAACCTCGCCGGCTGGATCGGGTCGTTCGAACTCTCGTCTTATGCCCTGCTCGCGGCCCTGACGGTTTTCTTCATCGTACTCGGCTGCTTTCTGGACGGCATTTCGGTGGTCGTTCTGACAACCGCGATCATCATGCCGATGGTCGAAAGTGTCGGTATCGATCCCCTGTGGTTCGGCATCTACCTCGTCATTGTCGTCGAGATGTCCCAGATCACGCCGCCGGTGGGTTTCAACCTCTTCGTCATCCAGGGACTGACCGGGATCGATATCCTGAAGATCGCGATCGCCGCGCTTCCGTTCTTCCTGATCCTGCTATTCGCGGTTCTCCTGATTGTCGCGTTTCCCTCGATCGCAACCTATCTGCCGAGCCTGATGAACAGCTAACCGCCCCGATCGGGGGACGGTGGATTCCAGCATGAAGTGCAACGTGATCATGAGAAGCGGATTTGGACGTCTTTGCCAAGTTCTTTGAGCATGGCTTGGAGAGTCGTGACGAAGCCGAGGCATTTTCTCGGTGTCGTATTGATCGAGACGAGGACGTCCTGAATGTCGGCTTCGGTGAGGGTGTCGAGATCGAGTGACCGCGGCAGCCATCGTCGCAATCGGCCGTT
>NZ_JBEHWS010000010.1:0-152675 GCF_040239565.1 Fulvimarina thalattae | reverse complement strand
TGTTTGCGGGCGATATCGGCGCTCTTCGCCCCAGCCTCCTGCTCCTTCAAAACGCCGATGATCTGTTCTTCAGAAAAACGCTTTCGCTTCATGTCGTCCGTCCTCAATGGGGAACGGACTCTAATCCAACGTGGAGGAAAAACTCAGTGGCAGGTCAGGGGCAACGATGATCGGCGGATTCATTGCCGCGCTCGCCGGATCGGCATGGGCGCGCACGGTGCTGCGATACGTGGCCATCGTCCCCGCCGTGCTCCTGTTCCTGCTTTCGCTTCGGCGGTCCGGCGAGCGAGCGGGACGCCTCGCCGAACGCCTTGAAACCTCGGAGAAGACCAATGACGTCCAGCGCCAGATGCTCGATGCCGCGGCTCGCCGTCCTCGGGATCGGGATGAGCTTGCTGGCCGCATGCGCGACGGCCACTTCTGAACTTCGCATGGCCACCGTCTGCCCGCCGGTTGTTGAGTATAGCCGCGAGTTCCAGGCGCGCGCCGCCGACGAGCTCGATCTGCTGCCGGAGGACTCCGCGATCGCGGAGATGCTGGCCAATTACAGCGTCATCCGGGACCAGGCTCGGGCGTGCCGCTGAATTTTGGCGAAAGATTATCCGATGCCATCTGTCTTGAAGATGTCGACTTTCGTCTCCAAACACTTCCGCAGGCTGAGATCATTGGCGCCGATCTCAAACCAGCTGCCGGGCCTCTGATAGAAATCAAGACCTCGACCGATTTTGATCACCCAGCCATTGTCAATACGAATTTCACGATCGTGCATATTCGGGTTCAGTTTCACGTCGAGCACAATATCCATCTCCAGCAAACTCTGCTTAAGGTCTTCGAGTTTCTCGGAAATTTCTGCAAACTGCGTCTTATCGTCATAACCTGTGATAAGCTGTATTGCCTTGATTGTGCTTGCCTTTAGGCAGGTTTCACAAAAACGGACGAAGTTCTGGATTTGGTGAGGCAAGCGAATATAGGGGTCCTCTATGACTACCGCCTTAGCGCCACGCAGATAGGACCCCATAATCGACTCATAGCTGTGGCCGGTGTCACCATAAAGAATCCTAAAATGCTTTTCTTCAAGATCTGATGTAGCAGGCCTTAATTCTATAGCACTACGGTCCAAAGACGGTTTGATAGTGCCGACTGGTTTCTCCGGTTCGGTCGTGTCGACGACATCAGCTTCTGAAGCGGCCTCGCTAACTGTCTTTTCTTCATTGAGAGGACGACGAGCCGGCTGTTGGGTCGCAATCGCATCCTTTGACTCTGGACAGAAAACGACGACTTCATCCCCGCTCTTCGCGTGATAAGACAGGTTTATCAGCGCAAATTCATCATCTGGCTTGCGCTTATTCATCTGTTCTTTAACGCGGCGCCGACATTCGACGGCATACGCAACGTATTCCTCAAATTGCTCGTCAGTAGCAGCTCCGTCTGGATGAAGAATTTTGAGAAATGCTGCTACCGTCTTTTTGATGCCCTTTTCGTCTCGCCCTTCGACTGCTCTTCCGAGCTTGATCCGACGATTGACCTCTTCATATCTGTTCGTGTGCTTGAACTGATAGTGGAAGGCCTCCGCAAGGTAATCGGTAATGAAGCCGTAACGGTTCGTGAGGAACTCGCTACTGTTTTTCGGCATTTCCCAGCCAGGGATGTAGGCGGCAAAACGATCCATCACTGCAAGATCAAATTCCGGGGGAAGCGGCTGGAAAAGATCGTACTCGGTAGAATTAACGACCTGCTGCACTGAAAGGTCGATGTTGCCGACGAAACTCAAGCTAGCGTCAGCGATTACCTCGGCCCCACGCGAGAAGCGCCCGTTGGCCATAAAGTCTTTCATGATCTGGATGGTGTCAGGATCGCGAATCTTGATCCCCCCCACCTCGTCGAACGCTACGGTATCCCAATAGCCAACGAGGCCAACCTTCCTCCGCGCGTTGTTGTAGAACAGTGTTGCCTTCGTGGCTTGACCTCCTGAAATTAGAGTGGCGTACGGCGAGAACTCGCTAAAAAAATACGACTTCCCGGTTCCTCGGGGGCCAAGTTCGATATAGTTGTAATTCGGCTCGACCAGTGGTGCTAGGCGAGCAACATAGTGCAACTTCACCCGCTCTGAGAGCTTGCCTGGCTCTAGCCCAACCGAACGCATGATAGTATCGAGCCACTCTTCTCGTGAGAAGGCTTTGCGGCCGTCTACATACTGGTCAAAATTGAAGCGTGATAGCTGGATTGGGCGAAGTTCTTCGATGTAGAAGGCGTAGTCGTCTTCCTCGATCGCGTTGTGGGCGAGTGTAACTTCCGCCCAAATCCCACCCTCCAGAAGGCGGTCGTTGTCGCGATAGAACTTCTCACCGACTGCTATGCGCTGAGAGTTGAAGTTCTCAAGCGACGCCCAGTGGCGCTTCTCTTTCTCGACATATCGCACATGCACTTTGTCGATGAATCTGTGCTTGCCCTTGGTCGCGACCTTCGACTGAGCCGCATTCGCCTCGTCGGGACGCACGTAGTTGTCTTGCAGCGTCGCAAGGACGGCTTCCATGCCTGCTTGAATCTCGGCCGGATCATCACTGGCACAGAAGCGGGCAAGCAAAAACTCCAACACAAACGTCGGAACATTCGTTCCCTTTTTAATTCGATGCAAAAGATCCTTGCGGACGACCTTGCCTTCAAAGGTCGAAGTAAGTTGCAGATCAAGTGCATCAAGTACGCTCATACTGTGTAGTCCGTTTCTAGCGCGAGGGCACTGAAGCTCGCGAGAGTTGTGGGATTAAGCGCCTTGACGGAAAACTTCCCTTCGAAATCAGGATCCATGCGCAGGGCGATCTGCTTGGTCTGTCCAGGCATGAGAGAAAGGGTGCGGGTGGCTGGGTTCACATCTGCACCTGGCCGAGGCTCACCTACGACATTGCCTTTGGCATCCTGCGCCTCGATAAGCACCTCGACCGCCACTCCTTGTGAGAACATATCGTCTGACCGGACCTGAATATCGATCACGGGTAGGCGCGTCGTGATGCGTTTGGCGCCTTTCCTGTAAGAAAGCTCTACGGTCATCTTCCCGGTAACGGCATTCTCTCCAGCATCTAGGCGCGCGACCAAAACGGGTACGACTGCCTCAACAAGTGAGGCGCCGCCATGAAAATAGAGATGTCCTGCGCGGTAAGGCGCCATGCTTCGCGGTAGCGCCACACGCGCAGCGTCCCCACGCATGCCAAGCTTTTCCGCGCTCATGACCGCATTGTGGGTATCCGCGTTTCCGTCACCGAGCATCATGCGATCGTGGGCATTGATCAGCCAGTTGCCCTGAGGTTTGACGCTCACGTCACCGGCTTCGGCCTGCGCATTCAAGAAGAAGCCGTGGTCGGTCACGATGACTGCCTCGTTGAACCCCATTCCACGGAGTTTATGCAGCGCCACGCGAATAAGCTTCAAAGTCCCCGGAATCAGACCCAGGGTGGTCTCCGGGTTGTTTTCGAGCTGGCTGTCGATCTCTGTCGAGCGCAGCACGAGAAGATCGACTGTTTCGGAGATCTTTGGCTTGCCGCGGACGAAATCGCTCAGTGGCATCTCGTGAAAGCGATCGCCCAGCCGCTTTCTCAGAACATCCATACGTTGGGGGACATTGCTGACGCGAACATCTCCCAGCTTCGGGACCAGGTCGCCAGCCTCGATGCTGAGTGACAGCGCCGATCGAGCGCCGGGGAGAAGACTCGCCATCCCGACCAGCGTGATCGTCGGCAGTTGCGCGTAGGCGGCCTGCAACTCTACTGGCCCGTCCTCGCCCAGCATCTTCTCCAGCGCCACGCCAAGCTCGTATCGCAGCGCATCGACCATCAGATATGCCACCTTTCGCCCGCTCTCCTTGAGGCGACCCGCAACCAGCTGATCGAAGACGTCGGCATTCGCCAGCCGCCCCTGGGGTGGCCAACCGACCGTTTCCAGGTGCTTCATGAAGGTGGATTGAACCTTCTCGCAAAGCCGTCGATAACGCGCGCGCGCCTGGTCAATCACCTCCTGCATAAGGCCATGGGCGTCCACAAAGTCTCCGACCGCCTGCTCGAATTCGCGCTGAAGGCGATCGACCTCACGCAGACTGCCTAGATAGTAGTCGATGAGGTTGGCCTGTGACCGCGCATGGTCGGGCAGCTGCCTGTCGTGGTCTTCACAGGCTTCCACAAGGCTTAGGCCGGCGCGCACGAGCTCCCACTGGGTCCGGCTTTCCCCTTTGCCGAGCCATATCGAGTTCCGTTGACGTGCCAACACTTTGCGGGTTGCGTCAGTGTCGTTCGTCGTGATGCCTTTAATCGCCGTCTTGAGGAACGTCCGCTCCTCGAACGGGAAAGTGTCTCGTTCGCCCAGATCGTCGATCGCCTGACAAAGGCTGGGCAAATCGAGGTCGCTTTCGATCGTTTCAGCCCGTTCGATGTAGGCGGTGCGGCTGTCGGGTGAGCTGCGCAGGCGGTCACAAACATCTTCGACGATCGGCCGCGCTTCATCGGGCGCGCGGGGTACGCCCAACAGGGCTTCTGGCAGCGGCACAGGTAGGTCGAAAGCGAACTCGCTGAAAAGCACATAGCGCCAAAGTTCGTCCGCAATGGCGTTCCAGGTCTTGCCCCTGGTCCTGAGGCTCAAGTCCAGCGTCGCTCTCAGAAACTCGCGGGCTTCATCGCTCCATCCTTCCTGCGCCTTTAGCGCTTCGGCCTGCGCGGCACTAGGGGAGAGCAAAGCACCGAGAATTTCCCGTCCGGATTCCACCTTCAGGGCGGCGCGCAACTGCGGCCAGCTGGCGCCTCCGCCAATCGCATCGATGACCGAGAAGGCAGGGCCCGAGGGCGAACCGGCGAACACACGCCGGACTTCGGTCGAATGATCGGGCTTCGCGCGCAGGCACAGGCTCTGATAATCGTCGCCGTCATCCCGCGGAAACACTGCGCCGCTGGCGGCATAGATCGTGAACGGATCGACCTGTTGGTCCTCCTCGGTCTCCGACCGCTTTTTGGGCACGTAGATGAGAACAGCGTCAAGATCGCTCTTTGGTCGGCCTACTTCACGCAGGGCTTCGATGGCCGCAAGTCGGCTCTCGATGCTACTCTCCGATGCGTCGACCACCCGGACCCGCTCGTCCTCAAGGCTGGCGCAAATTGCCTGATAGCGACGGTCTGGATCATACACGACCATGCAGCCTGCCTCGAGCAAGCGGGGGCGTAGGATCGTGTCGCGGATGAAGGCAGCGATGCTCATGCGTCACCCCGCTTCTTGCGGGCCTTCTTCGGCTGGGCTTCCGGCTCCACGAAAAGGTGCTCCAGGTCGTGGGCGATGGCGAGCGACTTGTCTGTCTTGCACTTCTCGCGCACGCGGTCCGGCCAGTAGGCCATGGCCAGGTGGGCCCAGTCGTAGTCGCCCTTTTCCAACTTTGCCCAGGTGTCCTTCAGGATCTTCTGCCAGGGCTTGTGGCGGAACAGCTGCCACAGGGGGGCGGCGGTGATCTGGACGCCGTCGTCATGGTTCGGGCGATAGCTCGGGGCGATCAGCAGCAGGGTGTCGCGCAGCTCGATCAGCTCCAGCTCGAGGGTCTGGAGTGCCTCGAACGCCTTCTCGTCTTCGCGAGAGCGGGCGGCGCCCTTGTCACGCAGCGTGGCGGTATCACGGCTGACCTGCTTCAGCTTTGGCTCCACGAAGTCGTTGACGGCGGAGTAGAGCGTCTGGCTGGTCAGGCTGGGGTAGTAGAGCCACAGCGTGTAGCTGCCTGAGGTGGTCGAGAGCGGCCAGTAGATCGGGGCCTTGCGGCGGCTCTTGCTGTATTGCTTCAGGTGCAGGGGGAAGAAGTCGCGCTGCAGCCAGCGGCGCACGTCGCCCGGCACATCCGCCTGGACGCGGGCGAGGACTTCTTCGATCAACCGGGGCAGGTCATGAGGGTGGCCCTGGTCGTCCACCAAGATGCCACTGTGAACATGGAACGGCGCGGCGCCGTCGGGCAGCATGCCTGGGCTTTTGGCGGGCAACGGGTCAAAGGGGTCTGGCTCGGGCGGCGCTGCGCGCTCGCCGGTGGCCAAGCGCCAGTCGAAACGGCCAAAGGCGACGCCAACGGCCCAGCTGAGCAGACCGTCAGTCTGGTCGACCGCTTCGGCGCCGTCGTCGTCTTCGCTTTCGCGCGCTTCCTCAACCCCGTCATCGTCGTCCATCGCACCAGATGACCCATGAGCTGCTGCGCGGTCTGCGTCGCTGAATCCATAGAGATCAAACGCGATTTCTTCTATCTCCGCCTGAATTGCGGCCAGTTCAGCTTGAATGGATGTTGGATCATAGTCTCCAAGTCGCTGACGCAGGGCATGCGGCAGGAGAAACGCATGAGATGTTTCGACGGTCGAGTCTAGGTTTCGTTTCCGTGACCAGCTACCGTTGGCGAGCGAGCCGAGCCTTACTGCAAGGCGTGGATCGGGCTTCGACCAGGGCATTACTTGTAGTATGCCAACAATAAACTCTGGGTATCCAAACCGCCCAAGAGCTGTCTTGTAAATATAGTCAAAAGCCAAGCTGTTGAAAATTGCCAAAGTCGCGGCTTCCTCTCCCTCTATTGGGAATGCGGAGTATCCCCGAACCGAGAATATGCATCCTCTCGGCATAGCTTGCGGAGAGAACCTGCTGGCGCGTAATGGCCAAGTGATGCCTGGTCGAAAGTAGAACTCGGTGCTTTTGATAATGCGCGACCAACCGGAGTTTCCGTACAGTGGGTCGGCCCATGCTTTCATTTCTCGTCCGTTTTTATACCAATTAACTCCGAGGTATAGATCAGAGTAGAATGGTGAGTGGCTTCCCCCCTTCGCAAAGGGGAACCAGCGCTTCTCGGTCATGTCGCGATTTACAGCCAGGGTCTCCCACCAGGCTCTTACGAACCGAAAGTCATCAGAGGTCTGAAGCCCTACTCGAACTGCTCGCCCTTCGGACTCGAACTTTGGATATGTGCCAAAGGTGTTTCGGACCGACTGGCTCACCCAATAAGCAAAGGGTGTGCCTGGAATTTTCTCAAACTCATTCGGATCGACATTGAAACAGTGATCATGGGTTTTGCCATTCCGGATCGCTAGGCAAGTCTCACGAAGCGCAATCGACTTCTCTTTCGCTTCGAAGAGGCGGATAAATTCAGTCATGCTGCCTTCTCAAATACATAAGCGGCTGCCTCAACCATGGCATCGTCCATAACTCCTAGTCCGAGGTCTGCCACTAATTCAGGGCTGGCACTTTTCAAGACGACTTCCTCTCGCCACGACTTGAAGCTGCTAAGGAAGAAGCATGTGCGCGAAGTGATTGCTCCAATTCGGGATCCGGGACGCATCATTTCCAATCCGCGCTCAACAAAGATTGCGAGCAAATCGTTCTTGCTGCGTGGGTATGCGCTGACCAACTGTTCTTTTGTTCCTGCCGAGAGCGTTCCAAAGGGCGGATTCATCACCACCACATCGAACGCCGCCCGGCAGTGATCGATCATCCGAAGGCCTTGAAGTGCATCCTCAGCGAACAATCGCCCCTGATAGGTGGACCGCGCCGCGCGGGCGAACTCGGTCAGGGCCTCTCGCAGTCGGGCCTCAGCCTTCTGCCACTGCGCCATGTCTTCTTTGCGGAAGAGGTCGCCATGCTCTCCGAACACCTGCCGCACAAGGGCAGGCAGCTCCTTTTCCACCTGCAGCAGCACGCCAAGCTCCGGCAGGCCCTTGAGCATGAACAGCGTCTGTTCGAACAGCTCGGCATCCAGGGGATCGAGCTCTTCCATGAACCGTTTGCGCAGGTCCACCTCGGCCGGGGGCGCCACCGCCGCCACCACATGGCCCTGACCCACCTGCGGCCGATCCTTGGCCTTCACCCCGGCTTCATGCCAGGCCCGCTGCGCGCGCAGCCACAGCGCCAGCGAAGCGATCTGCGCCGCCCGTGGGTCGATATCGACGCCATAGATGTTGTGCTCGATGATCAGCCGCGGCACGTCGCGCAGGAAGGCAACCTGGTCGGCATAGTTTTCTGACAAAGGCTTCAAATCAGGGCTGCCGCCGGTTGCCCGATCTAGCGCGTTCGGGCCATGGGCCTGCTCCCAATCCCATGCCTCGCGATAGATCTCCTGGAACAGATCGAAGGCGTAGAGCCCGAAGTGCATCGAGCCGCAGGCGGGGTCGAGCAGCTTGATCGTGCGCGGATCGCGCAGGCGCGGGGCGGGTTCGGGCTGCTCGTCCGGTTTCACCAGCAGGTATTGGCAGCGGTCGCGCAGCGCGGTCTGCCCACCCGTCCAGTTGAACCAGAGCCGCCCGAGCGTGTTGTCGACAAGGAATTCCACCACATAGCGCGGGGTGAAGAACTGGTTGCGCACCGCCAGTTCGCGGCTGTTGCGCGGCGCTTGCGAGGCCTCGCGCATCGCTCTGCGCTCTTCCTTCGAGTTGAAGTACTGGTAGATCCAGCCGATCGTCTCGTCCTCCGCCCAGAGCGGTTCGATCTCACCGTGGTTGATGAGCGCCAGAACCTGGAGGAGCGCGGCCTCACGCGGAAAGAGCCGCCCCTGGGGGGAGTAGCGGTCGAAGAGGCCGGACAGGTCGAGCGCGAACTCGTCGAAGACGCTTTTGAGGTAGACGCGATAGGCGTCGCCGGTTTCGCCCAAGCCCGTGCCGACCAGGCGGGCATAGAGCTGAAAGCCTTTGGCCTGGTAGCCATTGCCGACGGACTCGATCAGCAAGCCACGCGCCTCAGCCATGCGCAGCGCGGCCAGGCGGTTGAGGACGGTGAAGGCTTGTTCCCGCACGATCCGATCCAGACCCGCGTGCGTGTCGGTGTCGGAGTTGGCGCAATAGTGAGCCAGCGTGTTGCGCAGGATCCGCGCCGTTTCCCGCTGCTGGTCGTTGATGTGGCGGAGGCTTTCGAGCGGCGACGCAGTGCCCGAGACCGGGTCCAAGCCGTAATCGTTCTGCAGCTGCCGGGTGAATTCCTCCTCCAGCACGTGGCGCGCGTCGGTGACGAAGCGTTGCAGACGGTTGCGGGTGGTCTGATCAAAGGCCATCGTTATTCGTCTCCGCCGATGACAAACGAGACTTCGATCTCTTCATAGAGGGCGAGCTGGCTCTTGAGATCGTTCAGCCTGCCGATCAGCGCGTCGAGGTCTCGGGCCGAAGACAATTTTGACGGAACGGCGATGGAGCGGGCGAGCTTGGTGGCTCCTTCAGCTTTGTACTTGGCCGCTTCCTCGTCGAGCTCCTGGCGGATGCGCTCCTGCCGCTGCTTGTTAATCGATCGCTTGATGTCCTCGATCGTGGTGCTGATATCGTAGTCGCAAGCGAGCAATCTTTTTAGGCCTGCTAGATCCTGGGGAACTGCGATGGCTAGAGCCTCCAGGCGGCTGACGGCGTTCCCACGCTCTTCCTGGGTGAGCTCTGACCATTCAGGTAGACGCTGTAGATCCTCCACCCCCTCTTTGATCCGCAGCTTCTGCTGATCGGTGAGCGCTGCGACGGAGTCTCGAACCCGGCCTTTGACATGGGTGAGAAGTGAGTTGAAGTCTGCGACGTGCTTGTGGAAGTCGTCCTTCTTCAGCCGGTCTGAGAGCGACGCCAGGTCATCAGCTAGCTCCTTCCGAAGCTCACCGGGAATGCCTGTATCAGGGAGCGCCTCGATATTCTGCCGATGGGATTGAAGATCGCGCAACGTCCCATCAAGGCCGTTGTCGAGTGCCCGCTTCACCTCCAAGGCCCATTTCAGATTATCGAAAAGTGCGGAGGTATCCGCGCCGAGGCGCTGCGGGGCATCTGAGGCATCCGTGAACAGGACATCGGCCAGTTCTTGGTTCATCGCCTGGACGCGGTCGCTGCCAGCGAGCCCCAGCCCGATCAGCTTCTCTCCGAGCGATCCATACTCGTACTGAAAACGGGGGAAGTGCTTGGCGGCCGCCTTGCTGATCTCCTGTTCGAGGGGGATGACCGTGTCTCCGACCAATTCGGTCAACCGCTCGGCGGCGCGCCCCAAGGTCTCGATCGATGGCCGCTCGTCCCGAAGCGCCACACCAATCGGTTTGAACGAGTTGTTCGTCTTGAGCGCATCGATCGCCTGCTGACCTGCTGCGGTTACCTCGCGCCCCGAGACCTTCAGCTTGATCTCGCCTGCCATCAGCATCGCGGCGAGAATGTAACGCGTGGTGTCGGGCGACCAGCCGAAGGGGTCGCTGTTAAAGTCGTCCAGCAGTCGCTTTCCATCAACGGTTCCCCGCTTGTCGATGTAATCACGAATGCTGACCATTGCCTTGTGATCATTGCGGAAAGTGGCGCGCCCGGCGACGGAATGCACCAGGCTCAAAGGATCCAGAGCGCTGCTTATTGCAGAGGGGTTGGCGACCTTGAGAAACTTCTCCGCGGTATCAGTTGATGCACGAACAGGCGCCTCAGCGTAACGGTCGAAGACCTGTTCGGCGACATCTGAGAGAAGCTTCTTTGCCGCCTCCAGAAGATCGACATTCAGCGTAGAAACGGCCGTGGCTTGCCCCCGGAAAACGAAGGACCCTCCCTGCAGGGTCTGCTTGATCTTGCTCTGCAGCTGAGTGGCGAGCTTGGCAGCGCGATCCAACTGGCCTGAGCAATAATCCCTGACCTCCTGATCCGGTTCGTTGCGGTGCAGTTCGGCGATGCGCTGACTGCGGTAGATTTCGTTCGCGAGGTCATCCAACTCGGGGTTTGCCCGCGCCAACAGGCCGATGATGTTCCGACCATTCCGGCTGCGCGAGTCGTCGAGCATTCGGTTTCGCGCTACATCGTAGTCTGCAGGGGCCACGAGCTCGACGACCATCTGGACCGGATTCTGATCGCCGGCGAGACTGGTTAACGCGCTGCCTGTTTGCACCTTGAGGCCAGATGAGACGGCCAATGTCCCATGAAGGTTCACCCTCGGCAGGGGATCAAAAACGTCTCGCAAAGCGTCGTTGAAAGCCCGTCGAACATCCACCGAACGCAGTGCAAGAGCACCACGCTCCTGCTCGATGTCCCGAAGCTTTTCGCTGAGGAAGACGAGACTGCCATCCTTTTCAGTGCCCAAAGGTACGTCCAAGTCGGCGAGCAATTCGTCGACAGCTGTTTTCACCGCTTCAAGCTGGGAGGCCCCCGTTATGGAGGATTGCATCAAGCTCGCAACGTTCTGAACGGTGATCGGCAGGTTGCCGAGGATCTGCAAGACACCAATAGACTTGGCGACGTCCTGATGCAGCTCACCAAAGCCGCGATGCGTCAGGACCTTCCCAACAGCTTGATGAATCGACGGAAAAGCCCGCCGGATGTCCTTCTCTAGCTCATCATAGAGGGTGACAGTTGTGGCGAGCCAGCCAACCGGCTGGTCAGCCATCGCGATGGTCCCGCCCTCTCCTTTGAGAACATCCTGGACAACCTTAATGGCTGACCGAAGCCCGATGCCGCCGGTCGATTTTGCCAGGGCGCCGAGGAGGTGCAGAAGAATGTCAAAATGAGCAGGCAGGAAGGGATAGAGGTTGATGAACGTTTCACGATCAAAGTTCGCGTCGTAGTATTTAGCATCCTGCAGCTTGGTATTGTGGCGAAGCGCCTGTCCGTGCGCATCGAACAACTGCCCCAATGCCTCTTCGCCTGCGGGGGACTTTCCCAGGAGGCGGCGGTAGCAGATCTCTTTGATATCGCTCGATTCAAGGTCGATCTGGATCGGGAACCGATCCTTGAGCTTATACAGCTTGTCAGAATTTAAGGCTGCTCGCGGATCATCCTCGGTGAGGGTCTGCTGAGCGGTTGATACAATCCAGACCTTGCCGTCGCCAAGTCGCTTGAGGTTCTTGGCCAAGCCATCGAGATTCAGGATCAAGTTGTCACGCGACGCGACATACTGGCCGACCTCATCGATGATGAAGATGATGTTTTCTTTGCCGCTCTTAGTGCGGACAATATCGATCATCTCCTCGACACGTTGATCTTCGAACTGGAAAAAACCTTCGGTGCTCGATGAAAACGACTTCACTTCCGGGAATAGACCCGGATACATCTCATGAGCAATCTTCGGGATCAGCCCATCGATCGCAAGCGGGTTATTTTGGACACGTTCCCAAGTGGCGCCTGGCAGAGCTTCCCCCACACGCCGATGTAACTCAGGTGTGCGATCGTCCTTCTCGACCATACGTTCGAAGGCAGCAACCTTGAGATTGCGCGAGTAACCGGCCCATTGAAGAACCTTAAAGTAGAGAACCGTGGACACATCTTCCATGGTTGCTCCGGCCAGCATCTCGCTTGCCAGGTCGAGCAGCACAACCGCCGCCGGGAAACGCTGTGCAACCGTGCCAAGCAGCGCTTTGGTTTGCGGCTTATGCAGACGATCTTGCAGATGCTTGATAAATGGGGTTCCGTCGATCGTGCGCTGGCTGTCGAACGCGAGACCCAGATATTTGGTGAACGAGCTCTTGCCTGATCCATAAAAGCCAGACACCCAGACGCCTATCTCATTTTCACCGCCAGACTCCATGGCAAGCTGCATGCGGTCGAGGAGCTTGCGAAACTGCTCTTCAATGCTGTCTGTAACGACATACTCGGAGATTTCCGAACGAAGCCGCTCCTCCTGGGCAGCGCCATAGGTAATTACCTTCTCAATATTCCGATAAATATCCTTGGACGGATCAAACAGTTTCCGAATGCTCACAGCTTATCCTCCCAAGTCTCTGATTTATCCGCCAACGTGGACGGAACGGTAGTTTCCGTCTTCTGGATAGAAGCCCATAAATTTGAGCCGCGTCTTCCCAGTTCGCGTTCCCGGGTAAAAGAAAACTGTCGGCACGTTGAATTTTCCTTGCAGCTGACTTTCAATAGCCCCAATGCGCAGAAACGGATGCAGCGCCTCAAGATCCGTCACCAGGAGCAGCGCATTTGAGTTGCCTTCTAGAGCCCTTAGGGCATCCTCCAATGCGCGAAGTAAGCCCCCACCCGAGGTCACGATGTCGGCTAGTGCTTTATTTGTGCGCGGCCAATCCAGCGGGGCGGCCTTGTCCTCTTTTAAACAAAGCGGCCAGAAAGGATCGTCCATAAGGAGACGCCACAAGTTTTCTGCGATAGAGAAACTATGAACATCCCAACCTTCCTGATGGAGTTTTGCCACCCAAGCAGGCGTTTGGCGTTTTACCTCGAGGATTTGCTCCGGCGAAAAAATCAGATAGTAAATCGGCTCGAAGCTTGCGTGACCGAGCTCACGGCCGCTCCGAATGCGCTCGCGCAATTCATCAAAATCAGGCCTGAGCGAGGACATCGCAAAGCGCCTCCATATTTGGTTGCTTCCAGCCAATCCGGACAACATCGCCTGCTGCCTGAACAATCAGAACGCCTTTGAGTGAGAGCCTCTTCAGCTCTTCCAACACGTCCTGTCGCTCCAACCCGAACAGCTGCCAGTCGGGGTGCTCTAGAATTGCATTGTCGGCGATTTTTGAGAAATGCAGGTCATGGGCGAGATATGCGGCCGTAATGCTTGAAATTCGTAGCGCCAAAATTTGCCTGTTTGATTTTGCGCCACGCTCAAGCAGGCCGTAGTCTGCACAGCACCCTGTGAGGTAGGCTGACACTCTTCTGATCGTAGATTCCGACCAACGTTTATGTGTCTTACCGTCGTCTACAGCCCTCTCTACAAAAACGCGCGCATCCAGATTCGATATCTCCGAGTACCCACCAGAATAGCGGGGCCAATAAACTTCTCGAATAAAATCACCCAGGATTGGATTTGCACGGCTTGTAAAGATCATCATGAGCTGAGATAGGTCATTGCTCGATACAGATCCGACTAATTTCTTTAAGTCATCTGCCGGGACACGCCCCGCCTCGGCGATGAGGTATCGGGGGGCGAAGCACTCGGCGACGACATTTCGAAGACGGCGAGCCGTGACATTAGGGAACCGGCCGGATTGCAACGCTTCCTGATAAAGCTCGGATGCGGACTTTCCTGGCAACCACAATTCCAACAATGCCTTTGTCTCATTGACGAGCCCCAGGCCGGCCTGCAATTGGGTGGTATATTTCTTGTCGGCGACCATGATTATTTCACTAAATAGGGAAATGAAGGGACGCCGGATATAAATGCAGAGTGGTATATTGCGGCCAGTTTCTGAATATGGGTTTTGATGTCCTCTACTTTTCCGATTGATACAGGTCCTTCGACGTTAAGCTTAGAATCACTTGCTACGTTGCGAAGGTCATCAAGGGCGACTGATTTGTCCTGACAAAATCCCGCTGAAAAAAGATGCTCTTGCTCAGCCTGCAATAGCGCGTGAAGGTCTTGCTCCATCTCTTCGGGGAGGCGAAAAAGATGAAAGGAGCCGACGCTAAGGTGCTCGTCATGGACTCGCCGCGCAGCCTCGATAACCCCATGATATTGGGCGAGCCGAGTCGTTTTGGGGAAAACTGGCTCGAGGAATGGACGCCCCGATACCTCGTAGAAAGCGGTTGGCCACCAGCCGAACTGCGCTCGCTCTCCCAGAAAGCCTACAAGCAATCGAGCTTTAAGTAGAGACACGAGTGAAGGTGCGAAGCCTATGACCATTTGTTTCGCTCTTCTTGGAATTCGGCAGCCATGTTTTTGATCGTTTGGGAAGAGTGCGGTAGCAGTCTGCCGATTGCCCCCCTGAGTTTTACATTGCTCATTAAAGCTCCCTTCCGATTTGTGTGGCTTGGCAATCCAAATTCGCGGGGGAGAGAAGAACAATTTGTTGGTCTTGGGGACGACGCTTGGCGGGGTCAGAGTCAAGACCGAGACGCTTGAGCGCGTAATACAAAAGCGCCCTGCGGACCGGGATCTTGGCCTTTCCGTTGCGCATTCCGTAGTCGAGCGCGATGACTTTTTTCTGGGTTTCAGATAATTCGGGGTGGGGCCCGATTTCCAAAGTGACTTGCTCGTTCCAGTCGGCATCCCCGTCAGGCCCAACCTCACTCGGCTTGGTGCCGCGGGTCTCGATGATCCGCGAGAGCAGGAAATCCTTGAAGCTGTGGTCGGTGAGGCAGAATGCTCGCGTGTGCCAGCGAAACCCGTCGAACCCGATGGCATGCGGGGCGATCCAGCGCCAGCGAGGCTCGGGCCGGGAGAGCGACTGGTACTTGACCTCAATTGCTTCTGATCGCCGGATCGCGGCGATCACCGAACGCAGTGTCTTGGCGTTGACACCCCTCACAGGCGTTGGTGCGGCGTCGTAGGGCGGAAACTGACCGATCAATGCATCAGCCCGGTCTAGGATGCCATCGGCAACGGACCTAAGTTGTGCCAGATATCGTCTGGCGTCCGGCTTCAGGTAAAGCGGTGCGAACGCTGCACCGCGGACATACGTACGCGCGCTCTTGTCGTACTGCATGTTCTCCGGTGCCATTCCAATATAGCGGTTCAGATCGGTGGACGCCTGGTTCACCGACACCCCGAACGCGCTCATCAGATCGCCTCGATTCACATGCCCCTCCCAAAACAGGCGGAACTCGATGAATTCGAGCCGCTGCTCGACTCCCCACCGAAGATCTGCCTTCTCTGTTTCCACCATGCACTCCCAGCGACATGATCCGTCTCGTAACTAGGCGAGCCCAGTTACTTGACCTTCGATCAAGCTATCTGAGAAGTGGCGTGGGTTCAATCGAAATTGGGAGAGCCAGTGCGCAGGCAGGCACGGAGGGAAGTATGACGTCCGTAACGCAGCCGGCTTTCATCCAGGAGCGGTGTCAGGCACCGGCCTGCTGCGCGTGGCCGGGGTCCAAGGTGCTGGAGCGCATCACCGTCCGGCGCGTTTTCCGAAGCTGCGCATGGTCATGAAGAGCGAAGTTCTGCGAAAGCGAAGATTCACCCGCAAATTCGAAGGCGTACTGGCGCGATGTGGGGCATACTTCGAGCGAGTTTGTCGAAGAGTCCTCTCCCTCCGCCATCTCGCACTTCAGTGCGAGCATATTTCACAAAATATTGAAAGTTATGGCAATTTCCCGAGTTCGAAACGGTCGTCTCGGCTGAAGCGCGAAGCTCTATATCTTATGTCAGACAGAGCCAGTCTTGCTCATGCACGAATTTTGGCTCTCGGCATGTTGGCGTCTTTGGCATTGGGGTCTGCCTTTCTTGCGGATCTGCGGCGGTGAAAGGCACGAAACTGACTGTCGCAAATTTTTGCTCTACATCGTGACATTCCATTTTTACGCTCGGCGGGCTGCAGGTATCGCGCAGCTCCGCGATACCTGCCTCGCCGCCGCAAAAACGGCGCATCTGAAAACGGAATGGCCCATTCTTTCAGTTCACAGCTATCGAATGAAAGTTCAGATGCAACGCTCTATTTTCGCCGCCGCTGGTGCCGTCATTGCGACCGCTGGCTCGGTCTCGGTTGCTCGGGCCGGGTGTCAGCATTTCCGGGTTCGACGGCTACCTGGAGCGGGCCACAGTCGCTAGCTGCCGCTAAGTTCCACGCGTATTGAAGTGGCGAAGGGCGGCAACCGCACGAGATTGCCTACCATTTGAGTCTTTGGACGGAGTCAAGCGGCCTTCGACGAGTCGCGATAAGATACTGCATGTCGCTTTATTGTCGGATGTTCCTCCGCAAGGACGAGTACTCGCCGGTGTGAATTGCGGTTACGGCTCACTTGGCCGGTAGCGGCGCCTCATGCTCGTTGCCGTCTCGATCCCAGAGGCGGACGAGAGCGCATTCGAGGAAGCCGTTCTTATCGTCTCCGCCGCAGATTGCGGAGACGATCAGGTCCAGCTCCTCTGGGGAGGAGGCGTCGCAGATATAGCGATGGTAATGGAAACCTTCACCGGTCTGCAGGAAGATGTCGCCGGTCCAGCCATTCCCAAAGCACCAGCGGACGGGAATGCAATCCAGCTCCGTCAGGCCGCTTTCGGCAACGCATCGATCGGTGGCGCACGCGAAGCCTTCGGCTGGGCTATCGGCCGAACACACACCGGACCCTGCTTCCGGTGCCTCGACGATGGCGAGTCCCTGAGCGTGGGCGGCACCAACCGAGAGCGCGAGAGAGACCGCTGCTCCCGCGCCAAATCGCACCCAGCCTATGATCCCGGTGCTCACGCCTGAACCTTCACGTAGGAGCCGGGCGCGTCCTCGATCGGCTTCAGCTTACCGCCGCCCGGCTTGCGGGCCTTCACCTTCTTGGTGCCGGACTTTTCGGCTATCCATTCCGACCAGTGGGGCCACCAGGAGCCGGGATGCTCCTCGGCCTTTTCGAACCACTCCTCGAACGTGCCGTCCTCGTGCGGCTCGGCTCCTGTCCAGTGCTGGTATTTGTTGCGCGACGGGTGGTTGACGACGCCGGCGATATGCCCGGAACCGGCGAGCACGTAGCTTACATCGCCGCCGAAGAACTTTGATCCGCGATAGACGCTTTTGGCCGGAGCGATGTGATCTTCCTTCGTCGCGAGGTTGTAGATCGGGATATCCACCGCGCCGAGATCGATCTTCTCATCGCCGATGATCATTTCGCCCTTGGAGAGATTGTTCTCCAGATAGCAGTTGCGCAGATAGAAGAGGTGGTTTGCCTTCGGCATCCGCGTCGCATCGGCATTCCAGAACAGAAGGTCGAAGGGGACCGGTTCCTTGCCCTTCAGATAATTGTTCACGAAGTAGGGCCAGATCAGATCGGCCGAACGCAGCATGTTGAAGGCCTGCGCCATCTGGGTGCCGTCGAGATAGCCCTTTGCCTCCATTGTCGCTTCGAGGGTCTTCAACTGCTCTTCGTCGACGAAGACAAGGAGGTCGCCGGCATATTTGAAGTCCACCTGGGTGGCGAAAAGCGTCGCCGTCTTCGGCCGCGTGTCGCCCTTGGCTTTCAGATAGGCGATGCCGACCGACAGCAGCGTGCCGCCCACGCAGTAGCCGACCATGTTGAACTCTTTTTCACCGGTCGCCTTTTCGGCCGTGTCGAGACCGAACACGATCCCGTCCTCGATATAGTTCTTCCACGTCTTCTGGGCGTGCCGCTCGTCGGGGTTCACCCATGAGATGAGGAATACGGTGTGGCCCTGCTCGACCAGCCAGTTCACGTAGCTTTTCTCGGGCTTCAAATCGAGAATGTAGTACTTGTTGATCCAGGGCGGAGTGATCAAGACCGGCGTCTTGAAGACCTCGTCGGTCTGCGGCGAATACTGGATGATCTGACAAATATCGTTCTGGGCGATCACCTTGCCCTCGGTGAGCGCGATGTCCTCGCCGATCTTGAACGCCGAATAGTCTGCCTGCCGGACCCTGAGATTGCCCTTGCCGGCAGCAATGTCCTCGGCGAACATCTTCATGCCCTTCACGAGATTCTGGCCGTTCGACTGAACCGTCTCCCGATAGAGTTCGGGATTGGTCATGATGAAGTTGGTCGGCGACAGGGCGTTCGAGACCTGCCGCATGTAGAAAGCCGCCTTGTGCCGGGTATGGTCGTCGAGACCATTCGCTTCCTCGACGAGTTCGTCGGCCCAGCGGGTCGTCATCAGATAGGCCTGCTTCAGGAAATCGAAGAAGAAGTTCTGATTCCAGTCCTCGTCGGAAAAACGCTTGTCGCCCTTGTTCGGGGACGCTGCCTCTCCGTTGAGATTTTCGCCCGACAGCCGCCGTATCGAGTTGTTCCAGACCGTCATATATCCAGCGAACAGCCGGGTCTGGGCCTCGATCGCCCGCGTCGGATCGGTCATCCAGTATTCGCCGACCTTTGAGAGCGTGTCGACGATCTCCGCCATCGTGACCGGTCCGGTCTCGATATGGTTGCCTTTCTCGCGCGGCTCGACCCAGGCGCTTGCCGCCTTTCCGAGATGCTCGAACATCCGCGCCATGTTCATGGCGAATTGTTCGGGATCCTTGACCGCATATTCGGTCGAAAAAGGAACAGGTTCCGTGATTGGTTTCGAGTCCGATTGCTTATCCGCCATCGTCTTTTCCTCCCTGGGGGACCCATTACAGATGCGTTCCCAATCCGCCTTGATCCGGTCCTTGGAGCTTAGCCTTGATGGACATTCTCTCGGAGCGGGGACGGTTTTGTAAATTGTTTCTTTTAAGGTATGACACGATCGACGATTTCAAACAGGTCCTTCGTCATGTCCATTAAGTTTGGCGCACCTTTTGTCTCGAGCATACTCGTCGGCACGCTCGCGCTGTCCGGCTGCCAGGGTATTTTTCCTGGTGAGGAAGACTCATCGCTCGGTGCATTGCGCTTGGGTGAGGCTCGGGCCGTGGCGTCCCAGCAGCGGCTCGATGACGATGGTTATCCGCTTCTCGGCGCCTATCCCGGTGCTGCCGCGCCGCAACTTGCCGATGAAAATGTCGCTGCACTCGATGCGCGCTACAATGGCATCGCTGCCCAGCGGGCAGGCGCTTCCGGCAATACGGGCTATTCGTCGGCGATCGCGCGAGCCCAGAACGCACGCCAGAGACAGGCCCAGGCCGTTTCCACGCTGGACGCGGAGGCGGCCAGCCAGCCCGCTGCTTCCGGGACGACGGAGCGCGGGCCGCGACCGGAAGACGTCCTGCGCCAGATCGAAGCCACTGAAGAATAGACCAACTGAATTCGCTTCGGTCTTTCTGGAATTCCAATTTCGCGGCCAGGAGTTGCCGCATGGATACACGACCCATGGAAGACTATTACAAGATCCGTCGCCTGCCGCCTTACGTGTTCGAGGAGGTCAACCGGCTGAAGGCCGCCGCCCGCGCGAAAGGCGCCGACATCATCGATCTCGGCATGGGCAATCCGGACCTGCCGACGCCCGCCTTTATCGTCGACAAGCTCTGCGAGGTTGCCCGCGACCCGCGTGCCCACCGTTATTCCGCTTCACGCGGCATCAACGGTCTGCGCAAGGCGCAGGCTGCCTTCTACGAGCGGCGCTTTAACGTGAAACTCGATCCGAACCGGCAGGTCGTCGCCACGCTCGGCTCCAAGGAAGGCTTCGCCAATATGGCGCAGGCGATCACCGCGCCCGGCGACGTGATTCTCTGCCCGAATCCGACCTATCCGATCCACGCCTTCGGATTCATCATGTCGGGCGGAACGATCCGGGCGTTGCCGGCGAAGCCTGACGAGGACTTTTTGCGCGCGATGGAACGGGCGGTCGTGCACTCGATCCCGAAGCCGATCGCGGTCGTTCTCAACTTCCCGGGCAATCCGACAGCTTACACGGCGACCCGCGAGTTCTATAAGGACGTCGTTGACTTCGCGAAAAAGCATGAGATCATTGTCCTCTCAGATCTCGCCTATTCGGAGATCTATTTCGACGACGTTCCGCCGCCCTCGATTCTCGAGGTCGAAGGCGCGATGGATGTGGCCGTCGAGTTCACATCCATGTCGAAGAGCTATTCCATGCCCGGCTGGCGGATCGGCTTTGCCGTCGGCAATGAGCGGCTCTGCGCTGCGCTCGGCCGCGTGAAATCCTATCTCGATTACGGAGCCTTCACGCCGGTTCAGGTGGCGGCGGCCACCGCGATCAATCAGGGCGACGAGGCCGTCGCGGAAATTCGGCAGATCTACAAGAAGCGTCGTGATGTGCTTGTCGATGCGTTCGGCCGGGCCGGCTGGACCGTGCCCGCGCCGTCCTCGACCATGTTCGCCTGGGTGCCGCTTCCCGATGCGTACAAGAACATGGGCTCGCTCGAATTCTCCAAGCTGCTCGTCGAGGAGGCCGATGTTGCTGTGGCACCAGGCGTTGGCTTCGGTGAGCACGGCGACGACCATGTCCGCATCGCGCTGGTCGAGAACGAGCATCGCATCCGCCAGGCCGCGCGCAATCTGAAGCGCTTCCTTGCAAGCGGCGAGGAAGAGGGGCAAAAGGTCGTGCCGATGCGCGCCCGCGCCTGAGGTCCTGTCCGAAAGGCCGGTCGATCCGGCCTTTCAATCTCTTCTCGTTCGGGTTAGCGCAGCCGCCATCGAAACCTTGTCGGCCGCGTGACCTTCGTTTGGATGGTCGCGCGAGTCGATCCATGACAAATTGCGACTGATATCCATGACGAAACCATTGCGGATCGGAATCGCGGGCCTCGGCACCGTTGGTGCGAGCCTTGCGCGTCTCCTTCAGACCAAATCCGAGTCGATCACGAAGCGCGCCGGGCGGCCGATCGAACTCGTTGCGGTGTCGGCGCGCGACAAGACGAAGAACCGCGGTTTTGACGCAAGCGGTCTTGCCTGGCACGACGATCCGTCAGCACTCGCCCGCGAAGCCGAGATCGATGGCTTTGTGGAGTTGATCGGCGGCTCGGAAGGCGCGGCGCTCGACTGCGTGAAGGCTGCGCTGGAACGCGGAATCCCGGTCGTCACGGCGAACAAGGCACTTCTCGCTCATCACGGCGTCGAGCTGGCGAAGCTGGCGGCCGCCAATGGAACCGAGCTTCTCTATGAAGCGGCCGTCGCGGGCGGCATTCCGATTATCAAGACCATGCGCGAAGGCCTTTCCGGCAACGAGGTGAGCCGCGTCTACGGAATTCTCAACGGCACCTGCAATTACATGCTGACCCGGATGGAGCGCGAGGGCCTCTCCTTCGACGCCTGCCTTAAGGATGCGCAGGACCTCGGCTATGCCGAGGCCGATCCGACGTTCGACATTGGCGGTTTCGACGCTGCCCACAAGCTTGGCATCCTTACCTCGCTCGCCTTCGGCACCGAGATCGACGCCGATTCGATCTATGTCGAGGGGATCGAGGCGGTGACCTCGGAAGACATCGCCGCCGCGAGCGAGCTTGGTTATACGATCAAGCTGCTGGCGGTCGCACAGAAGACCGACACAGGCATCGAGCAGCGCGTTCACCCGGCGCTGATACCGGCCGCCGCGGCGATGGCGCAGGTTTCCGGCGTCACGAACGCGGTTGCGGTCGATACAGACCTTCTCGGCTCGATCATGCTGGCCGGTCCCGGAGCGGGCGGCGATGCCACCGCGTCAGCCGTTCTTTCGGATATCATGGATGTCGCGTCCGGCGTCGTTCTGCCGACGCTCGGCATTCCGGCCGACAAGCTGCAACCCTATGTCCGCGCCCGCATGCGCGCCCACGAGGGCGGCTACTATATCCGCCTCTCCGTGCGCGACCAGGTCGGCGCCTTTGCCTCGATTGCGACCCGGATGGCGGAGAACGAGATTTCGCTGGCGTCCATCGTCCAGCGCCGCCGTGCCGGTGATGGCGAAGCGACGAATGCGCAGGTGATCCTCGTCACTCACGAGACGACGGAAAGCGCTGTGCGCGAAGCGCTGCGTGCCATTTCAGATGACGGCCATCTCGCCGGCCAGCCGCAAATGCTGCGGATCGAGCGTCTGGACTGATCAGCGTCAGACGACGCAGTCGTCGCTTCCGGCGCGCCAGCGGGCAATGTCCGTCTGGGCGCGCTGGCCGATCTCTTCGCTGAGAAGCGGACCATAGACCGCGACGTTGGAAGAGCCGGCTTGACCTTCTGCGACCAGCAGCGGGCGGGCTTCCGGCTCACCAGCAGGTGTCAGCAGAAAGCGTGGCTTGCCTGAGAAGGAGGCGAGTTCCGGCGAGAGGCCGTAGGGCTCGAACGCCGGATCGCCGGACTTGAACCAGCAGCGATCGGCATTCAGCGTGAGCCGCTCCATCAGGTCTAGTCCCATCTCGGAAGGATCGGTCTCCGGTGTCTCCGAGGTGGTAGAGCAGGCGGCCAGCATAAGCATTGCGCCGAGCGCGAGAGTGAGGCGTTCGTGCCGGCGCTTGCGAAACATCATGCAGCTTCCCGCTGGGTGAGGCCGAGCGCGCCCTCGAAGATCGCGCGGCCATCGATACCGCCGTGCTCCGGCTCGATGAGGTTTTCAGGATGCGGCATCATGCCGAGGACATTGCCTCCGGCGTTGACGATTCCGGCGATGTCGTTGATCGCGCCGTTGGGATTGGTGCCTTCGGCATAGCGGAAGACAATCCGGTCGTTGTCCTGAAGCGAGGCGAGGGTGCTCGCGTCCGCGAAATAATTGCCGTCGTGATGGGCGACGGGGCAGCGGATGACCTGACCGGCCGAGTAGCCGCCCGTGAACCGTGTGTTCGCGTTGGTCACTTCGAGCTTCACCTCGCGGCAGACGAAACGCAACGTCGTGTTGCGCATCAGTGCGCCGGGCAGGAGGCCTGCCTCGCAGAGGATCTGGAAGCCGTTGCACACGCCGAGAACCGGCACGCCTTTTTCCGCCGCCTCCGCTACCGCGCGCATCACCGGCGAACGCGCCGCGATCGCCCCTGCGCGGAGATAGTCGCCGAAGGAGAAGCCACCCGGAATGACGATCAGATCGGACTGCGGCAGCGTGGTTTCGGTCTGCCAGACCGTCTGCGGTGCCTTGCCGGTAATGGTCTTCAGCGCGGCGATCATGTCGCGGTCGCGGTTCAGGCCGGGAAGAAGGACGACGGTCGTGTTCATGGACGTGCCCTCCGGGTCAGTCGAGGGTAATCGAGTAGTCTTCGATAACGGTATTGGCGAGCAGTTTCTCGCACATCTCGGTGAGCTGCTTTTCTGCTGCCGCCTTGTCGTCGCCCTCTAGTTTCAGGTCGAAGACCTTGCCCTGTCGCACGTCGTCGACGCCTTCGAAGCCGAGATGGCCGAGGGCGCCTTCGATAGCCTTGCCCTGGGGGTCGAGGACGCCGTTCTTCAACGTTACGACGATGCGCGCCTTGATCACGGGATCTGCCTGTCTTTCGAATGGATGATCTTCAAAGCCGGTGCCGGCTGCTTGACGGGGTTCGGCCGCCTTACTTGACCAACACCGGCCCGGAGGGGCGGGGCGGCTCGTTTTCATTCATGATGCCGAGCCTGCGGGCGACTTCCTGATAGGCCTCGACGAGGCCGCCCATGTCTCGGCGGAAGCGGTCCTTGTCCATCTTCTCCTGGGTGTTGATATCCCAGAGACGGCAGGAATCGGGGCTGATTTCGTCGGCGACGACGATTCGCATCATGTCGCCCTCGAAGAGGCGTCCTGTCTCGATCTTGAAGTCGATCAGCTGGATGCCGACGCCGAGGAAGAGGCCGGAGAGGAAGTCGTTGACACGAATGGCGAGCGCCATGATGTCGTCGATTTCCTGCGGGCTCGCCCAGCCGAAGGCCGTTATGTGCTCTTCCGAGACCATCGGGTCGTCGAGCTGGTCGGCTTTATAGTAGAACTCGATGATCGAGCGCGGCAGCACAGTGCCTTCCTCGATGCCGAGGCGCTTGGCGAGCGAGCCGGCCGCGATGTTGCGCACCACGACTTCCAGCGGAATGATCTCGACTTCCTTGATCAGCTGCTCGCGCATGTTGAGCCGCTTAATGAAGTGGGTCGGGATTCCCATCTTGTTCAGATGGCCGAAAATGTATTCGGAGATGCGGTTGTTGAGGACGCCCTTGCCGTCGACGACTTCGTGCTTCTTCTTGTTGAAGGCGGTGGCGTCGTCCTTGAAGAACTGGACGAGCGTTCCGGGTTCGGGGCCTTCGTAAAGGATCTTGCCCTTGCCTTCGTAGATGCGGCGGCGACGTGTCATAGCATACTCTGTTCTTGGCTAGCGGGACCGAGCTGGAAACCGTCTCAAGGGCCGCTTTTCTGCGTGAATAGACCAAAGCGCCCGGCACCACAATCGGCGGACGTGTCTCTATAGGGGATGAACGGGATCAAGGTCGTTATCGGCTGGCCGCACGTCAAGCCGAGTGGGGCGCGTAACACATCCAAAATCGGTCAACCATGGATTTTTCTGGGTTCGATGGCCCCGAAACGTCTTATCGCCGTTCTCTACCTCCGCCATATTATATGTGTAGAGAATCAGCCGCCGGAAGGAGCACGCTCCGACGGCGGGAATGGGTAAGGAGATCCGTCATGACCATGGCCGACCGCGAGCGCGATTTCGAAAATCGCTATATCCACGATCAGGAACTGAAATTCCGCATCCGGGCGCGCCGCAACAAGCTGGTTGGCCTGTGGGCAGCCGAAAAGCTTGGAAAGACTGACTCCGATGCAAACGCATATGCTCAGGAGATTGTCCGAGTCGACTTCGAAAAGCCCGGCGACGATGATGTCTTCGACCACCTCAAGGCGGATCTTGGCGATCAGGGCATTTCCGATGCCGAAATCCACGCCAAGATGGAAGAACTCCTTTCGCAAGCCGAACAGCAGGTGATGAGCGAATGAGCTCGCTGCCATCGCCGAAGGACCGCTTCTCCGCTCTGTTTGCGGGGGAGCCGGCACTTTCGGCCTGGCTTGCTTCACCCGATCCCTTTACGCAGGAAGCCTTTCTCAGGGCGGACTACGATCTTGTTATGCTCGACATGCAGCACGGCCTCCTTGATCGGAGTGACGTGCGCGATGCGATCACCCGCGCTTACGGCTTCGGGAAAGGCGCATTCGTTCGGGTGCCGGTGAGCGGGTTCGGCGCGGCTTCCTGGGCTCTGGATATGGGTGCGCGCGGCGTCATCATGCCGATGGTCGAGTCGGCAGACGATGCGCGAAACTTCGTGAAGCACATGAAGTATCCGCCGCTCGGGCTGAGGTCGTTCGGCCCGAGCCGGGCTGCGCCACTTGCCAAGGACGGCGAGGTCGACGCCTATGTCGAGACCGCAAACACCGAAACTTTCGCCTTCGCCATGATCGAGACCCGCACAGCGCTCGATGCGCTGGATGAGATCGCGGCGATCGATGGTGTCGACGGGCTCTTCGTTGGACCCTCGGACCTTTCCATCGCGCTGTCAGACGACAGCCGGCCCGACGTCGACGGCAATCGTCTGAAGGACGCCATGCAACGCGTCGTCGAAGCGGCAGAGAAGCACGGCAAGGTGGCGGCGGCCTATGCTGGGGATGCTGCACACGCCAATACCTATTGGAGCCGTGGCTTCGACTATGTCGGCATCAGCGTCGATCTGAAGGTCATTGCGGCGGCCGCTCAAGCTCTGGCGAAAGAGGCAAAGGGCTAATCAGGGCCACCGTCTCCCATCAATGGGTCGCGGACAACTTGCTCATGAACTTGCCGAAGGTGAGGAGCCCCTCGGGCCAGGGACCGTGGCCTGAATCGCCGTTGATATGGCCCGCTTCGCCTGCATCGATGAACAGCGAACCCCAAGCGCCGGCGATGTCTTCAGCGGCGTCGAAGGAAGAAAAAACGTCGTTTCGGCTCGCAACCACGATAGAGGGGAAGGGCAGGGGATCGCGCGGATAGGGCCCGAATGTCATCAGATGCTTCGGTCGGATCGCGGCATTCTCCACATCCGGCGGCGCGACGAAGAAGGCCCCTGCGATGCGTTTCTCGGCGTCTGGAATTGCGTGGACCGCTGTCGCGACGCCAAGCGAATGGGCGACCAGCACTACTGGCCGTGAGGACTCGCCGATCGCTTGCGTGACCGCGCCGACCCAATCCTCGCGAACGGGCTTGGTCCATTCGCGCTGTTTGACGCGCCGGGCCGTCGAGAGCTTGCGCTCCCACCGGCTCTGCCAGTGATTGTCCGGCGAGCCTTTATAGCCCGGGATGATGAGGATGTCGGCTTCCGCTACACGCATGGAGGCTGACTTGGAATCGGCCTCCCGCAATGTCAACTGGAGCTTGGCTGCTCAGGGACGGCGAGGCAGCATTTCTACGGCTTGGTTGACAACGCGAAAGCAGATCAGCCTTCTCCATCTTCCTGCTTCAGCTTCGACCATGTGTTGTTCTGAGCCAGCATCTCGCGCAGGAAGGCGACGTTGCCCTTGGCCTCTTCAGGCGAGAGCGTGCCGGCTGCCACCTTTTCCGCTTCTTCGAATCGGCCCTGAAGGCCGATCACGAGGGCGAGATTCTGCCGGATGCGCGCATCGCTGTCCGGCTGCTGCAGCGCCGCGCGCAGATAACGCTCGGCGGACGGCAGATCGTCGGCAAGAAGATAGGACATGCCGAGATTGGAAAGCACCGTCGCCTCGTTCGGCTTCAGCACCAGCGCCTTCTGGAAGAGGGCGCGGGCCTCAGCCGGTTTGCCCATCTGGTCGAGGATCGCGCCCTCGGCCGAATAGAGGCGCCAATCGGGGTAGTCCGGCGTCTGCGCGCGGCGGATCGTGTCGAGGGCTTTCGGCAGGTCGCCAGCGGCGGCAAGTGCCTTGCCGTAGGCGGCCAGTACGTCGCGATCCTTCGGATGCGCGATCGCGACCTGGCGCATTACGGCGAGGGACTGTTCGTTTCGCCCCGCCATCTGAAGCGCCGCTGAATAGGAAAGGCCGACCTGTTTGTTGCGCGGGTTGGCTTCGTATTGTCGGCCATAGGCGTCGACGGCATTTCGGAGTTCGCCGGACGACATCTCCGCGACTGTCTTGGCAGGGCCTTGGCGAACCGCTTGCTGTGGCGCGGTGCGCGAGATCGAGCCTGTCGTTTCGTAGCTGACCTTGTTGGCGCAGCCCGTGAAGCCAAGCGCGGCGATCGACGTTGCGACGAGAAGGGCCTTTCTGGAAGCCGATATCGGACTAATCTTGCGCATGCGCTGAGCTCTCGTCTCCGTTTCGACGGAATTCGGTGTCCGATGTGCCAGCGGGCTATCGGGCGATGGCTCGAAACATAAATCGTTAACCCTAATGGCCGGTTAATATCCGCCTGTGGTCCCGGAGTGCCGATGTCAGTCTCTCTCGTATCCGAACGTGCCGCCGAGTCCCGCCCCATCGTGCCCGTGCGGCCCGGTGAGCGCGACAGCCTTCTTGGCGAGACGCGGGACTGGGCGGAACTCTCCAGGTTCGATGGCGAAGCCGGCGATATCTGTCTCGTGCCCGGCAAGGGGGGCGTCCGCTCAGTTCTGCTCGGGCTGGGACGTGCGGATAAGCGCGATCCTAGCGACGGAGCCCGCGCCGCGCTGCTTGCCGGCGTTCTCGGCCGCAAACTGCCGGAGGGCGATTGGCATTTACCGGCCGAATCCGAACTCGATGCTGAACTTTTCGGCCTGGCGCTGAAACTCGGCGCCTACAAGTTCGACCGGTACAAGACAAGCAAGGGCGGAGACGCAAATCAGGAACCCGGTCTGCGCTTCCATCTCGGCGAGGCGGCGAATCTCGATCGCATCGCGGCACTCGCCGATGGGGTGTGCCTCGCACGCGACCTGATCAACACGCCCGTCAACGACATGGGACCGGCCGAGCTGGAACAGGCCGTCCGTGATCTCGGCGAACGCCGCAGCGCCTCGGTTTCCGTAATCGCCGGCGAGGCGTTGCTCGCGAAGAACTTCCCGATGATCCACGCCGTCGGTCGGGCAAGCGCGTCGGCGCCGCGCCTCATCGACCTGACCTGGGGAAGGCAGGACGCCCCGAAAGTGACCCTGGTCGGCAAGGGCGTTTGCTTCGACACCGGTGGCCTCGACATCAAGCCGCCGTCGAGCATGCTGCTGATGAAGAAGGATATGGGGGGAGCGGCCAACGTCCTGGGGCTTGCCTCGATGATCATGGCGCAAAAGCTGGACGTGCGGCTGCGGGTTCTCATTCCGGCGGTGGAGAACTCGATCTCCGACAACGCCTTCCGCCCGAGCGACATTCTCACGAGCCGAAAAGGCAAGACGGTAGAGATCGGAAACACCGATGCCGAGGGACGGCTGGTGCTCGCCGACGCGCTCGCCTATGGCGACGAGGAGGAGCCGGAAATCATGATCGACATGGCGACGCTCACGGGTGCCGCGCGTGTCGCCCTCGGGGCCGATCTTCCGGCCTTCTTCAGCGATGATACGAGCCTTGTCGGCGATCTGACGGAGGCGGGTGTTCGGCTCGCCGATCCGTCCTGGCGGCTCCCGCTTTATCGGCCCTACGGCCCGGACCTTTCGTCCAAGGTCGCCGACACCAACAATATCAGTTCAGGCGGGTTTGCCGGCGCGATCACGGCCGCGCTCTTTCTCGATGGCTTCGTCGAAAAAGCCAAGGCCTGGGCCCATTTCGATATCTATGGCTGGCGTCCGAAGGCCTCGTCGATCGGCCCGGTGGGCGGCGAAGCCTATGCCGTCCGCGCCCTTTTCGACGTTCTCGCAACGCGTTATCCGGCGAAGTGATTTCGAACGCATTGATGATAAGCATGACTGACAAGCTCAATCCCCGCCTCAACGCCTATCGTGACGATTTGGCCGATATCCGCCTCAAGGGAAGCGTCGAGGCTGAACGCTTCATCGAAGGCCAGCCGGGCGTCGTTTCCGTGCCGCTCGCCCCGCTTCATCGCGCGCCGGCCCATGATGCCGCGCTCGACACGGAGGCCCTGTTCGGTGAACGGCTGCTCGTCTTTGACGAGATCGTCGTCGATGGCGAGCCCTGGGCCTGGGTGCAGCTCGACGAGGACGGCTATGTTGGCTACACGCCCTTCGCCGCGCTGAGCCGTCTCAGCGAACCGGGCGAAGCGGACATGCCGACACACCGGATTTCCGTGCCGCGCACGCTGGTCTTTCCCGAACCCGACATCAAGCGCCCGCCGGTAGCCGACCTACCCATGGGTGCGCTCGTGAAGGTCGTCGGCGAGGCCGAGGATCACAATGCCAACTATCACCTGCTCGACGGCGGCGGTGCGATCGTCAAGCAGCATGCGGAGACCTTCGGGGAGGATGCCGAGGACTTCGTCTCCGTCGCCGAACGTTTTCTCGAAACCCCCTATCTCTGGGGCGGCAAGAGCGCGCTCGGTATCGACTGCTCGGGGCTCGTCCAGCTCTCCTGCGCAATGGCCGGGATCGACGCGCCGCGCGATTCGTCCGACCAGGTGCGCGAACTCGGCACGCGGATAGCCGGCATCGAGGCTCTCCAGCGCGGCGACCTCCTGTTCTGGCCGGGCCATGTCGGCATCATGATGGACGGCCAACGCCTGCTCCACGCCAACGCCTATCACATGATGACCGCAATCGAGCCGCTCACCGAGACCTTAGAACGGTTCGACGAGAAGGGCGTGGCGCTGAGCGCCGTACGGCGCATCCCACCGAAGGCGAACGGTGCGTGACCGACAAGCGGGCGAAGCTCGATCAGGCCGCCGGTGCCATCGTCGGTATCTACCAGCGTCACGCCACCGCCTTTGATCGCCTCCGCAATCGCGCCCTGTTCGAAAAAGGTTGGCTCGACCGTTTTCTCGATGCCGTGGCGGAGACGCCGTGCGTTCTCGATCTCGGGTGCGGCATGGGGGAGCCGATCAGCGCTTTTCTCGCAGAGCACGGGTGCCAGATTACGGGCATCGACAGCTCCGCAGCGATGCTGAGTCTCGCCAGTGAGCGATTTCCAAATCATCGCTGGCTCGAAGCCGATATGCGCACCGTTTCGCTTGGAGAAACCTTCGACGGACTGATCGCCTGGGACAGCTTCTTCCTGCTCTCGCCGAACGATCAGCGGAAAATGTTTCCTATTTTCGCGTTGCATGCCGCGCCCGATGCGCCGCTTCTCTTCACGACCGGGCCCAGAGCTGGCGAAGTGATCAGCGAGTTCGAGGGCGAGCCGCTCTACGCGGCCAGTCTCGATAACGAGGATTATCGTGCCCTTCTTGCTGAAACCGGCTTTGAAGTTCTCGACCAGCGCAACGAAGACCCGGATTGCGACTATCACACAGTTTGGCTGGCGCAGCGGCGCTAGAATGCAACGCTGACAGCTATAGCGCGATCTACTCCGCGGCGATCTTCGTCACCTTTTTCGTCGGCCGGCGCTCCAGAAGCTCCTTGAGGAAGCGGCCAGTATAGCTTTTCCGGGTCTCGCAGACTTGTTCAGGTGTGCCGGTCGCAACGATTTCGCCGCCGCCGTCACCCCCTTCTGGGCCAATGTCGACCAGCCAGTCGGCGGTCTTGATGACCTCAAGATTATGCTCGATGACGACCACCGTGTTGCCGCGCTCGACGAGGCCGTGCAGCACCTCGAGCAGCTTGGCGACGTCGTGGAAGTGGAGGCCCGTCGTTGGCTCGTCGAGAATGTAGAGCGTCTTGCCGGTCGCCTTGCGCGACAGCTCCTTCGCGAGCTTCACGCGTTGGGCCTCGCCGCCCGAGAGCGTCGTCGCCTGCTGGCCGACCTTGATATAGCCGAGGCCGACCTCTTTCAGCGCCACGAGCTTGTCACGCACAGCAGCGACCGGCGCGAAGAAGTCGACGCCTTCGTCCACGGTCATGTCGAGCACGTCGGCGATCGACTTTTCCTTGTACGTGACCTCAAGCGTCTCGCGGTTGTAGCGCTTGCCGTCGCAGACATCGCAGGTGACGTAGACATCGGGCAGGAAGTGCATCTCGATCTTGATGACGCCATCGCCTTGGCAGGCCTCGCAGCGCCCGCCCTTGACGTTGAACGAGAAGCGGCCGGGCTGATAACCGCGCGCCTTCGCCTCGGGCAGGCCCGCGAACCAATCTCGGATCGGCGTGAATGCGCCGGTATAGGTCGCCGGATTCGAGCGCGGCGTGCGGCCGATGGGCGACTGGTCGATATCGATGACCTTGTCGAGATGTTCAAGGCCCTCGATCCGGTCGTGCTCGGCCGGAACGTCCCGGCCATTGGCGATGCGGCGGGATGCGGCCTTGAACAGGGTCTCGATCAGGAAGGTCGACTTGCCGCCGCCGGAAACGCCGGTGACGCAGGAAAAGAGGCCGAGCGGGATCTCGGCGCTGACATTTTTCAGATTGTTGCCGCGCGCGCCGACAACTTTGACCGCCTTGCCCTTTTTCGCCTTCCGCCGTGCCTGCGGAACCGGAACGCCCATATCGCCTGACAGATACTGGCCCGTAATCGAATCCGGAGTTTCCATGATGTCGTCGGGCGTGCCCGAGGCGATGATCTTGCCGCCATGGACGCCTGCTGCGGGGCCGATATCGACCACATAATCGGCTGTCCGGATCGCGTCCTCGTCATGTTCGACGACGATTACCGTATTGCCGATGTCCCGAAGGTGCTTGAGCGTGACGAGCAGGCGCTCATTATCGCGCTGATGCAGACCGATCGAGGGCTCGTCCAGCACATAGAGAACACCTGTCAGCCCGGAGCCGATTTGGGAGGCGAGGCGGATGCGCTGGCTCTCTCCGCCTGAGAGGGTGCCCGAGGACCGGGACAGGGTGAGATAGTCGAGCCCGACATCGTTGAGGAAGCGCAGCCGGTCGCGAATCTCCTTCAGGATGCGGACGGCAATCTCGTTCTGCTTGTCGCTCAGGCTTTGCGGCAGGTTCTCGAACCACTCTGCCGCATTGCGGATCGAGAGATCGGCGACCTCGCCGATATGCTGGCCGGAAATCTTCACAGCCAGCGCCTCGGGCTTCAGCCGGTTGCCGTTGCAGGCGGGGCAGGGCGTTGCCGACATGAAGCGCTCTATCTCCTCGCGCATGAAGGCCGAATCGGTCTCGCGCCAGCGGCGGGAAAGATTCGGCACCACGCCCTCGAAGGTCTTGGTCGTCGAATAGGCGCGGAGCCCGTCCTTGAAACGGAACTCGACCTTATCCTTGCCTGTGCCGTTGAGGATGACGCCCTTTGCCTCATCCGACAGATCGGACCATTTGTCGGTCTGCTTGAAGCCGTAATGCTTGCCGAGCCCCTCCAGGGTCTGGCCGTAATAGGGCGAGGTTGACTTCGCCCAGGGCGCGATCGCGCCGTTCTTCAGCGTCATGTTCTCGTTCGGGACGACGAGCTTGGGATCGACTGCCTGCTGGGAGCCGAGGCCGTCGCATTTCGGGCAGGCGCCGAACGGGTTGTTGAAGGAGAAAAGCCGCGGCTCGATCTCCGGTATCGTAAAGCCGGACACCGGGCAGGCAAACTTTTCGGAAAAGAGCAGCCGCTCGTGGGTCTCGTTCTTGTTGCGGTTCGCCCCCGCATCGGCGAGCCGATCCTTCGGCAGCGGCTTGTCGGCGAATTCCGCGACCGCCAGACCGTCGGCCATGCCGAGCGCGGTCTCGATAGAGTCGGCGAGGCGGGACTTCATGTCCTCGCGCACAATGATGCGATCGACCACTACATCGATATCGTGCTTGTACTTCTTGTCGAGGGCCGGCACGTCGGCGATCTCGTAGTACTCGCCGTCTACCTTGACGCGCTGGAATCCCTTCTTCTGCAGCTCGGCCAGTTCCTTGCGGTATTCGCCCTTGCGGCCCCGGATCATCGGCGCAAGCAGATAGAGGCGCGTGCCCTCATCGAGCGCGAGCACTCGGTCGACCATCTGGCTCACCGTCTGGCTCTCGATCGGCAGCCCGGTCGCCGGCGAGATCGGGACGCCGACTCGCGCGAACAGCAGACGCATGTAATCGTAGATCTCGGTGACGGTCGCCACGGTCGAGCGCGGATTCTTCGACGTCGTTTTCTGTTCGATCGAGATCGCCGGCGAGAGGCCCTCGATGGAATCGACGTCCGGTTTCTGCATCATTTCCAGGAACTGCCGGGCATAGGCCGACAAGCTCTCGACATAACGACGCTGGCCTTCCGCATAAATCGTATCGAAGGCGAGGGAGGATTTGCCCGAGCCGGACAAGCCCGTCATGACGATCAGCTTGTCGCGCGGAATGTCGAGATCGACATTTTTGAGATTGTGTTCGCGCGCACCACGAATGGAGATCGTCTTGAGATCGGACATGAACGATACCGGCAGGAGATAAGGAAACTGGGATTTGGCCTATCTATGGAAACCAGCACCGAGTTTAAAGCACGGATTGACTCAAGGAAAGGCTTTGTTCTAATTTTGTTCCGTATCGTCGGCGATGCGTCGCACGGCCTTTTCTGTGAACGAACGAGGGAGCACCCTTTCGCGGCCGGGGGTGCGTCGTTAGGTTCGCGCGCATTCGTGTAAAGGAGTCATTCATGGCGGGCAGCGTCAATAAGGTCATCCTCGTCGGCAATCTCGGGGCCGACCCCGAAATGCGGCGCACACAGGACGGCAAGCCGATCGCGAACTTTTCGGTCGCGACTTCGGAAAGCTGGCGCGACCGCAATTCCGGCGAACGACGCGAGAAGACCGAATGGCATAGGGTCGTCTGCTTCAATGAGGGCCTGAACAAGGTCATCGAGCAGTACGTAAAGAAGGGCTCGAAGGTTTATATCGAGGGTCAGCTCCAGACCCGCAAATGGCAGGGACAGGACGGCCAGGAAAAGTACACGACAGAAGTCGTTCTGCAGGGCTTCAACTGCTCGCTCACTATGCTCGACGGCCGCGGTGAAGGCGGTGGCGGTGGCGACTATGGCGGCGGCGGATCACGCGGCGGTCCGCCGTCCGGCGGGTCTCGCGGCGGCGGCGGAGATTACGGTGGCGGTTCCGGCGGGGGCGGCGGCTATGGCGGTGGTGGCGGATCGCGCGATTTCGACGACGAAATTCCGTTCTGATCGGTCACGCCGCTCGAAGGTTTCCGGATGCGCCTGTGTCGCTGGATTTCTAGAGCTCGCTCTCGCGGGCTCTATCGTTCTGGCTGGTGCAGCAGTGGTCCATGCTGGAGAACCGGTCGTCGAGGACGTGCAGGTGACGCGCACCGGCGAGGGTGTCTACAGTTTCGGCGTCACCGTGAGGCATGACGACGAAGGAGCCGAGCACTACGCGGATCGCTGGGACGTCAAAGGTGCGGATGGAGCGGTCTACGTCACCCGCGAGCTTCTTCATCCGCACGTGAACGAACAGCCGTTTACCCGGTCCGAATTCGGGATCTCAATTCCCGCTGGCGTGACAAGCGTTTTGGTGTCGGGGCACGACAACGTGCTTGGAGAGGGCGAGGCGATGGAAGTCGGATTGCCCACGGAATAGACGCGTTTCCAAGCCAGATGGGCAAGCTACTCCTTCGTGCATCGATATTCGAAGGTTTGGAATGAGCCGGCAGCAGCCCGGCGTTTCTCTTGCCATCCATGCGTTTTTTCTCGACCTTTTGGACGATGACCGCGTCCAACGGTCTCGCGCGGTTTGCCGCAGTGCGATAACAGGAATATCAAGCGCTGGCGTTTTGGTTCGCCTGTGATAGAACGCGGCCAAACCGCATGAATTGAAATGGTTCCAGAGTCGAGGTCCGATGTCCGTTCGACGTCTTGCCGATGACAGCATCCAGCCCCAGAGCTTCGCGTTCACGGACGAGAACGCAGCATGGGCCGATGCCACCGTCCGCAAATATCCCGAGGGCCGGCAGCAGTCGGCCGTGATTCCTCTCCTGATGCGCGCGCAGGACCAGGAGGGCTGGGTCACAAAGGCTGCCATCGAGCACGTTGCCGATCGCCTGGCTATGCCGCTGATCCGCGTTCTCGAGGTCGCGACCTTCTACACGCAGTTCATGCTTCAGCCGATCGGGACGCGCGCCCATGTGCAGGTCTGCGGGACGACGCCCTGCATGCTGCGTGGCGCGGAGGACCTGAAGGCGGTCTGCAAGAAGAAGATCCACCCCGAACCGTTCCACCGCAACTCGTCCGGCACGCTTTCGTGGGAAGAAGTCGAATGTCAGGGTGCCTGCGTGAACGCCCCGATGATCATGATCTTCAAGGATGCCTATGAGGATCTGACCCCGGAACGGCTGGAAGAGATCATCGACGAGTTCGACGCCGGCAACGGCGCCAAAGTAACAACCGGCCCGCAGAACGGTCGCCATCAGTCCGTGCCCATCGGTGGCCTGACGTCGCTGACCGAGGACTACGATGACCTGATCGCCGAACAGAAGCGGGAAGGCGCGCACGGCGCGGCCAACGGCTCCGCGGATCAGGGCCAGGGCGCTGGTGCGGCAATCTCAACGCCGCCTTCAGAGGCCGGGCGACCGGACAGCGAGTCCGTCTATACAGATCCCAGCACCGCTAGTCCCGGCAAGGCGGATGCCGAGACAACGCCTCAGAGTGCCGAGCGGGACGAGAGCGACGAACTTGTCGCTGAAGCCCACGATCCGAGCGCCGGTCAGGAAGGCGGTACGGAAGAGGGGAAGACCGGGCAGGAAGAGCGCGATGCGGCCGAGTCGGGCGTCGTGACCGGCGACGACGAAAGCGCGGCTCCGCAGATGTCCGGCGGCACTTTCCTGGATAAGGAAGCTGCCGCGCGCGACGCGGTCGTACGGGACTTCAAGGTGGTCGACGATGCCGGCGGAACCGATATCGAGCGGGCCCGCGAAGGTGAGCCGTCACCGGATCTCGTGAACCGCGACGAAGGTCGGTCGCTGGAGGGGAAACGCGCCGATACATCCGACACCCGTCCAGGCCCTGTATACGCGGATACCTTCGCGACAGAGGCAGATGACAGGCGCAAGCCGTCCGAGATGCCGGAAGCTCCGGCGCCTGGGATCGGAAAGCCGATCGATGAGCAGCCGGCTCTTCCATCCGCCGATGAAGATCTGGGGGAGGGCGAGCGTCCTGAAGGCTTGTTGACCGAACCTGAGGGCGGCAAGAAAGACGATCTTCAGAAAATTAAGGGGATCGGGCCGGTTATCGAGGCTAAGCTGAACGAACTTGGCGTTTTCCACTACCGGCAGGTCGCGGCATGGCGACGCGAAGAACTGGTATGGGTCGACAATTACCTTAATTTTCGGGGACGCGCCGTGCGCGACCAATGGGTCGAACAGGCCAAGGTTCGCTCGGACTACGGTGCCGAAAACGACGACGAAACATCGGGTTCGTAAGCAAGGAGCGGGTATATGCTGGCCGACAAGGACCGCATCTTCACCAATATATACGGGCTCCGCGACAAGAGCCTGAAGGCGGCAATGAAGCGCGGCCATTTCGATGGCACGAAGGACATCATCGAGAAAGGCCGCGACTGGATCATCAATGAGATGAAGGCGTCTGGCCTTCGCGGACGTGGCGGCGCTGGCTTCCCGACCGGACTCAAATGGTCCTTCATGCCCAAGGAGAGCGCGGGACGTCCGCATTATCTCGTGGTCAATGCTGACGAGTCCGAACCCGGGACGTGTAAGGACCGGGAAATCATGCGCAACGACCCGTTTACGCTGATCGAGGGTTGCGTCATCGCCGGTTTCGCAATGGGGGCTCACACTGCCTTCATCTACATCCGCGGCGAATACATACGTGAACGCGAGGCGCTGCAGAAAGCTGTCGACGAGTGCTACGACGCGGGCTTGCTGGGTCGCGACAACAAGTGCGGTTGGGACTTCGATGTCGTCGTCCACCACGGCGCCGGCGCCTATATCTGCGGCGAGGAAACGGCGCTTCTCGAGAGCCTTGAAGGCAAAAAAGGCCAGCCTCGCCTCAAGCCACCATTTCCGGCGAATGTTGGACTCTACGGTTGCCCGACGACGGTCAACAACGTCGAATCGATCGCGGTTGCCCCCACCATTCTGCGGCGCGGCGGCGGTTGGTTCGCAGGGATCGGCCGGGAGAACAACACGGGCACCAAGCTCTTCTGTATCTCAGGCCATGTCGAGCAGCCCTGCACGGTCGAAGAGGCGATGAGCATCTCCTTCCGTGAGCTGATCGAGAAGCATTGTGGCGGTGTGCGCGGCGGCTGGGACAATCTTCTTGCGGTGATTCCCGGTGGCTCCTCCGTGCCGGTGGTTCCGGCCAAGGACATTATCGACGCGCCGATGGATTTTGACGGGCTGAAGGAGATCAAGACATCTCTCGGCACCGCCGCCGTCATCGTGATGGACAAGTCGACCGACATCGTGAAGGCGATTGCCCGCATCTCTTACTTCTACAAGCATGAGAGCTGCGGCCAGTGCACGCCGTGCCGCGAGGGCACCGGCTGGATGTGGCGCGTGATGGAGCGCATGGCTGTGGGTAACGCCAAGAAAAGCGAGATCGACATGCTGCTTCAGGTGACGAAACAGGTCGAGGGCCACACGATCTGCGCCCTCGGCGACGCGGCGGCCTGGCCGATCCAGGGGCTGATGCGCCATTTCCGCCCGGAGATCGAGCGCCGGATCGATGAATATTCGCGCAACGCCGATCTCGACCGGCCGCATTTGGTGGCAGCGGAGTAGAGTGGGTCGTGCACGCGATCGTGCGATACGTTAAATTTTGCCGGGAGCCGAATTGGCGCGGATACGCTTCGGTCGCCCGGAAGAGAAAGTTTGAAAGACGATGACACAGCTCAAAGTCGATGGCCGCGAGGTCGATGTTCCGGATCACTTCACGCTGCTTCAGGCGTGCGAGGAAGCGGGCGCCGAAATTCCCCGCTTCTGCTTCCATGAGCGGCTGTCGATCGCCGGCAACTGCCGCATGTGCCTCGTTGAGGTTAAGGGCGGTCCGCCAAAACCCGCCGCGTCCTGCGCCATGGGCGTGAAGGATCTGCGCAAGGGCCCGAACGGCGAGCTGCCGGAAGTCTTCACCACAACGCCGATGGTCAAGAAGGCCCGTGAAGGCGTGATGGAGTTCCTGCTGATCAACCATCCGCTCGATTGCCCGATCTGCGATCAGGGCGGCGAGTGCGATCTGCAGGACCAGGCAATGGCCTACGGCGTCGATTCCTCGCGTTATGTCGAGAACAAGCGTGCCGTTGAGGACAAGTATATCGGCCCGCTCGTCAAGACGATCATGACGCGCTGCATCCACTGCACGCGCTGTGTCCGCTTTACGACGGAAGTCGCCGGCATTTCCGAGCTCGGCCTCGTCGGCCGTGGCGAGGATGCCGAGATCACTACCTATCTCGAACAGGCGATGACCTCGGAGCTCCAGGGTAATGTCATCGATCTCTGTCCGGTCGGCGCGCTGACGTCTCGTCCTTACGCCTTCCAGGCCCGACCGTGGGAGCTGACGAAGACCGAGACGATCGACGTGATGGACGCGGTCGGTTCTGGCATCCGCGTCGATACACGGGGTCGTGAGGTGATGCGCATCCTGCCGCGCACCAACGAAGCCGTGAATGAGGAGTGGATTTCTGACAAGACGCGCTTCATCTGGGACGGCCTGCGCGTCCAGCGCCTCGACAAGCCCTATGTGCGTAAGGATGGCCGCCTTCAGCCGGCGAGCTGGCCGGAGGCCTTCGCGGCCGTGAAGGCAAAGCTTGATTCGACCGATGCCTCGAAGGTTGGCGCGATCGCCGGCGATCTCTCGGCCGTAGAGGACATGTGGGCGATGAAGCGCCTGATGGGCGAGATTGGCTCGGCGAACATCGATTGCCGTCAGGATGGATCGGTCAGTCATCCGGCCGATGGTCGCGCATCCTACATTTTCAACACGACGATCGCCGGGATCGAAGAGGCTGACGCGCTTCTCATCATCGGCGCCAATCCGCGCTTCGAAGCCTCCGTTCTCAACGCGCGAATCCGCAAGCGCTGGCGGATGGAGGGCTTTCCGATCGGCGTCATCGGCGAGAACACTGATCTTCGGTACGATTACACCTATCTCGGCGCCGGCACGGACACGCTGTCCGACATCGAAGGCGCGAGCCAAGGCTTCTTCGAGGCACTTAAGGGTGCCGAGCGGCCGATGATCATCTTGGGGCAGGGGGCTCTCTCCGGGGATAACGGTTCGGCCATTCTCGCCTCCGTAGCCGCTCTTGCCCGTGAGATCGGCGCAGTCACCGACAGCTGGAACGGCTTCAACGTGATGCAGACCGCGGCTTCGCGCGTCGGCGGTCTCGATATCGGCTTCGTGCCGGGCGATGGCGGCCAGACCGCAGCTCAGATGGTGTCCGGCGGTGTCGACCTTCTCTTCAACATGGCTGCCGACGAGATCGACGTTCCGGATGGACCGTTCGTCGTCTACATGGGCAGCCATGGCGACAAGGGCGCAAGCCGCGCTGACGTCATCCTGCCGACCGCCGCCTATACCGAGAAATCCGGTACCTACGTCAATCTCGAAGGCCGGGCTCAGGTCGCGAGCCGCGCATCTTTCCCTCCCGGCGAGGCGAAGGAAGACTGGGCTGTCATCCGCGCGCTTTCGGCCGTCATCGGCAAGCAGCTGCCCTTCGATTCGCTGATGCAGCTGCGCAAGGAACTCTACGCCGAGCACGGCTTCATGCGGACCGATGCCATCGTGCCTGTGGACAATGGTGCGATCACCGGTCTTGCGGATCGGGCCGAAAAGCTGCAATCCATGCCGCTGACTTCGAATGTCGCGGACTTCTATCTGACGAACCCGATTGCGCGGGCCTCGAAGGTGATGGCGGAGTGTTCGCGGCTCGCGAGCCAGGTGCATCTCGAAGCGGCGGAATAAGGACGAAACGGCTTGACTGACTTCTTCTCGGTTTACCTCTGGCCCGGCCTGATCATCCTCGCGCAGAGCGTCCTCTTTCTGGTCGTTCTCCTCGTTATGATCGCTTATATTCTGCTTGCCGACCGCAAGATCTGGGCGGCGGTGCAGTTGCGTCGCGGCCCGAACGTCGTCGGGCCTTGGGGGCTATTCCAGTCCTTTGCCGATCTTTTGAAATTCGCGCTGAAAGAGCCGATCGTCCCGGCATCGTCGGACAAGCCGGTCTTCCTCTTGGCGCCGCTCGTCGCCGTTACCCTGGCGCTAGCGACGTTTGCGGTGATTCCCGTGGCGCAAGGCTGGGTGATTGCGGACATCAATGTCGGCATTCTCTTCGTCTTCGCGATCTCATCGCTGGAAGTCTACGGCGTGATCATGGGTGGCTGGGCGTCGAACTCGAAATACGCCTTCCTCGGCGCGCTGCGTTCGGCCGCGCAGATGGTGTCCTACGAGGTCTCGATCGGTTTCGTGATCGTCACCGTTCTTCTCTGTGTCGGCTCGCTGAACCTTTCCGAGATCGTGATGGCGCAAACGACCGGGCTCGGCACGATGCTCGGCTTGCCGGCGAGTTTCCTCGACTGGCACTGGCTCGGCCTCTTCCCGATGTTCATCGTGTTCTTCATCTCGGCGCTCGCGGAGACGAACCGCCCGCCCTTCGACCTTCCTGAGGCCGAATCGGAGCTCGTCGCGGGTTACATGGTTGAATATTCGGCGGCGCCGTACATGATGTTCATGCTCGGCGAGTACGCAGCGATCACCCTGATGTGCTGCCTGACGACGATCCTGTTCCTGGGGGGCTGGCTCCCGCCGTTCGACATCTTCCTCCTCAACTGGATCCCGGGCTTCATGTGGTTCACGTTGAAAGCCGGACTGGTGTTCTTCATGTTCGCCATGGTGAAGGCCTTCGTACCACGATACCGCTATGACCAGCTGATGCGTCTCGGCTGGAAGGTTTTCCTGCCGATTTCGCTGGGGATGGTGGTCATCACGGCTTTCGTGGTCCAGATCTTCGGCTGGGGAGCGGCCGCCTGATGTCGATGGGGCTGATCGGCGCGCTGGTTGGCCTCGTTATTGGCATCGCCGATTATTTCGTCCTCGGTTTCGTCAGGAACCGGTTCAAGGAGCAGCGGCCGACGGAGCGCGTTGGAGGTGGGCTGATCATCGAGATCGTCAGGATCTCTCAGCTGATGTTCTTCCCGATCGCCGGCTGGTATGTCGGAGCCTATCTGGTCTAGGCTCGACACGAAAACACACTGAAGGCCTGTATTGTCGGACGACCTCCGACGTCGGCCAGACCAGGAATTGTCAAGCTCCCGCCGAGGAGCGCTGGTGGTCATGAGGATCGCCGATGCGCCGGGGAGCAGAAGGAAGCATCTGGGACCCTATCATGTCCGCTATCGCACAAACGGTTCGATCGCTCTTTCTCGTCGAGTTCGTGCAGGCCTTCGGCCTTGCGCTCCGGTATTTCTTCGCCCCCAAGGCGACGATCAATTATCCCTTCGAGAAGGGGCCTGTCTCTCCGCGTTTCCGCGGCGAACATGCTCTGCGTCGCTATCCGAACGGCCAGGAACGCTGCATCGCCTGCAAGCTTTGCGAAGCGATCTGTCCTGCTCAGGCGATCACTATCGAGGCCGGACCGCGCCAGAACGATGGTACCCGCCGCACGGTTCGCTACGACATCGACATGGTGAAGTGTATCTATTGCGGCTTCTGCCAGGAAGCCTGCCCGGTGGATGCCATCGTCGAGGGACCGAATTTCGAGTTCGCCACGGAGACCCGTGAGGAACTCTATTACGACAAGCAGAAACTTCTCGCGAACGGCGATCGCTGGGAGCGGGAAATTGCGCGCAACATTGCGCTCGACGCGCCATACAGGTAAGCCGGGCCAGAACCGGCGAACGGTGTAAGACTCGGCGGTTCGGCACGGGTTGTCGAGGTCCGAATGGGCCCCGCGCGAACGACTACAGGGAGCTTCGATGCTCGGTCTCCAGGCATTCTTCTTCTATATCTTTGCCTTCATCGCGGTCGGCAGCGCCCTGATGGTCGTGTTCTCGAAGAACCCGGTCCATTCGGTGCTATTCCTGATTCTCACCTTCGTAGCAGCGGCGGGCCTGTTCCTGCTCGCGGGCGCCGAGTTCCTCGCGCTGATTCTCATCGTCGTCTATGTGGGTGCGGTGGCGATTCTCTTCCTCTTCGTCGTCATGATGCTCGATCTTGACGTCGGCCAGTTGAAGAGTCGCGTGATCCAGTATGCGCCGTTCGGCGCGATTATCGCCGTCCTGCTTCTCGCCGAACTCATCATCGCTGGGTCGGGCTCGATCGCCGATCCGGTGCTCGCCAGCCAGACCGCGCTGCCGATGGACGAAGTGGGCGGCGCCTCGAATATCGAGGCGCTCGGCAACGTGCTCTACACCCGTTACATCCTGTTCTTTCAGCTGGCCGGCCTGATCCTCTTCGTCGCAATGGTAGGCGCCATCGTGCTGACGCTCCGCCACAAGGAGAAGGTGCGCCGCCAGTCGATTCCAGATCAGGTCGCACGCAACCCGTCGACGTCGATCGAGATCAAGCAAGTCGAAAGCGGACGCGGAATATGACGAAGAACGAACGAGGGGCTTGAGAACATGGAAGTTGGTCTCGGCCAGTACCTGACCGTCGCGGCGATCCTTTTCGTGATCGGCGTGTTCGGCATCTTCATGAACCGGAAGAACATCATCACGATCCTGATGTCGGTTGAGCTCATCCTGCTCGCGGTCAACATCAACTTCGTGGCCTTCTCGGCCTTCCTGAACGATCTCGCGGGGCAGGTCTTCGCGCTTTTCGTTTTGACGGTCGCCGCGGCCGAGGCAGCTATCGGCCTCGCTATCCTGGTGGTCTTCTTCCGTAATCGCGGCTCGATCGCCGTCGACGACGTCAACACGATGAAAGGCTGATCGAGACGTGTATCAGATCATCGTCCTTCTCCCGCTCGCCGGCTTCCTTATCGCCGGCCTCGGCGGCAATACGATTGGCGCCAAGGCGTCGGAATACATTACGTCGGGCTTCCTCATCGTCGCAGCGGTTCTCTCCTGGATCGGCTTCCTGACGTTCAGCGCCGAGGAGCCGATGGCTCCGATCACCATGCTGCACTGGATGCAGTCGGGCGGTCTCGACGTTTCCTGGGCTCTCAAGATCGACCGGCTCACGCTCGTGATGCTTGTGGTCGTGAATACGGTGTCGGCGCTCGTCCACATCTATTCGATCGGCTACATGCATCACGATCCGCATCGGCCGCGCTTCTTCGCCTATCTCTCTCTCTTCACCTTCGCCATGCTGATGCTGGTGACGGCCGACAACCTCGTTCAGATGTTCTTCGGCTGGGAAGGTGTCGGTCTCGCCTCTTATCTGCTGATCGGTTTCTGGTACAAGAAGCCGTCCGCGAACGCGGCCGCGATGAAGGCCTTCATCGTCAACCGTGTCGGCGACTTCGGCTTTCTCCTTGGCATCTTCGGCGTGTTCGCGATCTTCCAGTCGGTCAATCTCGACACGATCTTCGCCGGCGCCGCCGATGTCGCCTCGCGCATGGGCGAAGCGGGCGGTGAGGGCGCGGAGGCAGCTGCCGAAGGCGCTGCGAATATGGGTGATGTCGTTCTCAGCTTCGCCGGTTACTCACTGACCATGGGCAGCGCGATCACCTGCGTCTGCCTGCTTCTCTTCCTGGGCGCCATGGGCAAATCGGCCCAGCTCGGGCTGCACACCTGGCTACCGGACGCGATGGAAGGTCCGACACCGGTCTCCGCGCTGATCCACGCGGCGACCATGGTGACCGCCGGCGTCTTCATGTTGGCGCGCATGTCACCGCTCTTCGAGCTCAGCCATACCGCTTTGACAGTGGTGACCTTCGTAGGCGCGACGACGGCGTTCTTCGCCGCGACGGTCGGCCTCGTTCAGAACGACATCAAGCGCGTGATCGCCTATTCGACCTGTTCGCAGCTTGGCTACATGTTTGTGGCTCTGGGCGTCGGAGCGTATTCGGTGGCGATCTTCCACCTCTTCACCCACGCCTTCTTCAAGGCGCTTCTTTTCCTTGGGGCGGGTTCGGTCATTCACGCCGTTTCCGACGAGCAGGACATGCGCCGCATGGGTGGGCTGCGGAAGCACATCCCGATCACCTACTGGACGATGATCATCGGTACGCTTGCGCTGACGGGCTTTCCGCTGACCGCCGGCTACTTCTCAAAGGACGCCGTGATCGAGGCGGCCTTCGTCGGCCACAACGCTTTTGCGCTCTACGGCTGGGGTCTGACGGTAATCGCGGCGCTGCTCACGAGCTTCTATTCGTGGCGCCTGATCTTCCTCACCTTTCACGGCAAGCCCCGTGCTTCCGCGGACGTGATGCATCACGTCCACGAGTCGCCGTCGGTCATGACGATTCCTCTCTTCATTCTCGCGGCCGGGGCGATCTTCGCCGGTATGCTGTTCGAGCATGAATTTGTCGGCGAAGCCTATGAGCACTTCTGGGGTGCGGCTCTCTTCACGGGCGCAGAGAACCACGTGCTGCACGATCTTCATGAGGTCGCGTTCGGTGTGGCGATCATTCCAACGGTCATGATGGCGATCGGCTTCGGGCTGGCCTATTACTTCTACATCGCCAATCCGGCGATGCCGAAGCAGCTCAGCCAGACCCATCGAGGGCTCTACAAGTTCTTCCTCAACAAGTGGTACTTCGACGAGCTCTACGACTTTCTCTTCGTGCGTAGCGCGAAATGGGTCGGCCGTACGCTCTGGAAGACCGGGGACGGACGCATCATCGACGGGTTGGGTCCTGACGGCGTTTCGGCGCGTGTTCTCGATGTCACCAACCGCGTCGTGAAGCTTCAGACCGGTTATCTCTACCACTACGCCTTCGCGATGCTCATCGGCGTCGCGGCGCTCGTCACCTGGATGATGATCGGGGGTATCTCCTGATGACCGAGTGGCCGATTCTTTCGACCGTCACCTTCCTGCCGCTCGTCGGTGCGTTCCTGATCCTGCTTATTCAGGACGACAACGAACTCGCGCGTCGGAACATCCGCAATGTCGCGCTGCTGACGACGGTGTTTACCTTCATCGTCTCTCTCTGGATCTGGGGCGAGTTCGACTACCAGACGACAGGCTTCCAGTTCGTCGAGCAGGCCGAGTGGCTCGGGACGGGCATCACCTACCACATGGGGGTCGACGGCATCTCGATGCTGTTCGTCATCTTGACGACCTTCCTGATGCCACTCTGCATCCTCGCGAGTTACGAGAGTGTTCAGTCGCGGGTGAAGGAGTACATGATCGCGTTTCTCGTCTTGGAAACGCTGGTCATCGGCGTCTTCTGTGCGCTCGACCTGATATTGTTCTACATCTTCTTCGAGGGTGGTCTCATCCCGATGTTCCTGATCATCGGGGTCTGGGGCGGTAAACGCCGCATCTATGCGAGCTACAAGTTCTTCCTCTACACCTTCCTCGGCTCCGTGCTGATGCTGGTCGCTATGATGGCGATGTACTGGGATGCTGGTACGACCTCGATCCCCGAGCTTCTGGCGCACGACTTCCCGGCCTCGATGCAGGCCTGGCTCTGGTTCGCCTTCTTCGCGAGCTTTGCAGTGAAGATGCCGATGTGGCCGGTGCATACCTGGCTTCCCGATGCCCACGTGGAGGCACCGACGGCTGGGTCGGTGATCCTGGCGGGCATCCTCCTGAAGCTCGGCGGCTACGGTTTCCTGCGCTTCTCGTTGCCGATGTTCCCGCTTGCCTCGGCCGATTTCGCGCCGTTCGTCTATACGCTGTCGGTCATCGCGATCATCTACACGTCCCTGGTCGCGCTGATGCAGGAGGACATCAAGAAGCTGATCGCCTATTCGTCGGTCGCCCATATGGGCTTCGTGACAATGGGTATCTTCGCGGCGAACGCACAGGGTGTGCAGGGCGCGATCTTCCAGATGCTCTCCCACGGCCTCATTTCCGGCGCGCTCTTCCTGTGCGTCGGTGTCGTCTACGACCGGATGCACACTCGCGAGATCACGGCCTATGGCGGTCTTGTGAACCGCATGCCGAAATATGCCGTCGCCATGCTGATCTTCACCATGGCGAATGTCGGCCTGCCCGGCACGAGCGGTTTCGTCGGCGAGTTCCTGACGCTGATGGGTGTCTTCCAGGTGAACAGCTGGGTGGCGATCTTCGCGGCAACCGGTGTGATCTTGTCTGCGGCCTACGCGCTGTGGCTTTATCGCCGGGTCGTCTTCGGTGCGCTTGAGAAGGAAAGCCTCAGGCAGATCCTCGATCTCTCGCGGCGCGAAAAGGCGCTGCTCTATCCGCTGATCGTTCTCGTCATCTTCTTCGGCGTCTATCCGATGCCGGTCTTCGATGTGACCGCGGCATCGGTCGAGCAACTTATCAATACCTACAGTGCCGGACTGGAAGCTGCCCAGTCCGTCGCACAGGCCAACTGAAGCGGGGACCGCTAGAACATGGTTTCGGACATGCTCACGAGCAGCCTGTCGATCGTCGGGCCCGAATTCATCCTGACCATCGGGGCGATGATACTCCTGATGGTCGGCGTCTTTATGGGCGGCAAGAGCGTGCAGCTCGTCACGGCTCTCTCCGTGGCACTGCTGATCATCGCTGCGCTTTGGTTGGTTTTCGTGGCCCCGGAAGGCGTCGCCTTTGGCGGTTCGATCGTCGCCGACAGTTTCGCGTCGTTCATGAAGATACTCGTTCTCATCGGCTCGGCGGCGGCGATTGTCATGTCCGCGGGCTACGCCGAGAGCGAGCGCTTCAACCGTTTCGAATTCCCGGTGCTGATCGTGCTGTCGACTCTCGGCATGCTGGTCATGGTTTCGGCGGGTGATCTGATCTCGCTTTATATGGGCCTAGAACTGCAATCGCTGGCAATCTACGTGCTCGCCGCGATCAATCGCGATAGCGTGCGTTCGACCGAGGCCGGCCTCAAATATTTCGTCCTAGGCGCTCTGTCCTCCGGCATGCTGCTCTACGGCGCATCGATGATTTACGGCTTCACGGGACAGATCGAACTGACGGCGATCGCCGAGACGCTGACCGGCGGCGAGCGCTCGCTCGGTCTTCTGGTCGGCCTCGTCTTCCTGCTTGCCGGTCTCGCCTTCAAGATTTCCGCGGTGCCGTTCCATATGTGGACGCCGGACGTCTACGAGGGTGCGCCGACGCCGATTACAGCGCTTTTGGCCGGCGCCCCGAAGATTGCCGCCATGGCGCTGCTCGTGCGTTTTGCGATGGAAGGGTTTCTCCCCGTCGCTGTCGACTGGCAGCAGGTCATCATCTTCATCTCGATCGCCTCTATGGGCTTCGGCGCCTTCGCAGCGATCGGCCAGAAGAACATCAAGCGGCTGATGGCCTATTCCTCGATCGGCCATATGGGTTACGCGCTCGTCGGCTTGGCGGCCGCCAACATGGAAGGCGTCCGCGGCGTTGCCCTTTACATGGCGATCTATCTGGCGACAACCCTCGGGACCTTCGCCGTGATTCTCTCCATGCGCCGCGACGATGGACCGGCCGATCAGATCGAAGACCTCTCCGGCCTCTCCAAGACGAACCCCGTCATGGCAACCTTCCTGACGATCATGATGCTGTCGCTGGCCGGGTTGCCGCCGCTCGCGGGCTTTTTCGCCAAATACTTCGTCTTCATGGCGGCGGTCGAGGCGGGGCTCTATGCGCTAGCGGTAATCGGTGTTCTGGCGAGTGTCGTCGGGCTCTATTACTATCTGCGCATCGTGAAGCTGATGTGGTTCGACGACGAAGCCAAGCCCTTCCTGCCGGCCCCGATCGAGCTCAAGCTCGTCCTCTGGGTGGCGGGGCTGTTCGTCTTCCCGATCTATCTCTTCGTCGGCGGCCCCGTCTTCGCGGCGGCCGGAGAAGCCGCGCAGTCCTTCTTCTGATCTGCGATGCAGGCGGGCTCCACGCGATACCGCCGGCTTTCGTTCGCGGACGTTTCCTCGACGAACACTCTAGCGCTTGAGGCCGCGCGGTCTGGTGATCCCGGCGATCTTTGGATTACCGGCGAGCGTCAGCTTGAGGGTCGCGGCCGCATGGGCCGGAAGTGGGTGTCGGAGTCCGGCAATCTCTATGCGAGCTGGCTCGGAATCGATATTGCGCCGCCTGCCGAACTCGCCAAGCTGCCTTTCGTCGCATCGCTCGCGGTCCGTAATGCCGTCGAGCGCTTCATCGAACCGTCGGCGCACGCTCAGACGAAGTGGCCGAACGATATTCTGATCGACGGCAAGAAGCTCGTGGGCATTTTGCTGGAGTCCTGCCGGTTACCGGACGGTCGGCAGATTATTATTCTCGGCTGCGGCATCAATATCGAGCATAAGCCGAGCGACGCGCCCTATGGAGTTACGTCGCTGCGGGACGAAGGTTATAGATCCGGCACGGAGCCAGTCTTCGAAGCGCTGGCGGATGAGTGGCATCGCCAGGTTACGCGATTTGACGCAGGCGTGAACTTTCCCCAAATTCGCAACGAATGGCTGGATCATGCAGTTGGCCTCGGCAAGCCCTGCACGGTGCGGCTTCACGACAGAACGTTGACTGGTACCTTCGAGACCCTCGACGCAGACGGGCGGTTGATACTGGGTCTCGCGGATGGCACGAAACAGTCTATATCGGCGGGAGACGTTTTCTTTGCCTGAGCGCTCTTTTCGGATTGAAGCGCTCACATGACGAACAGACGAGTAGCGGCGCGATACAGGATGGCGCCCGTTCTCGACGAACACTTTCGCGACGCGGAATCAACGTGGCGCGGCGAACGAACGAAAATGAAGAGAGAAACGAGACCGGCGCCCATACGGCGCCGTGCCGAACGCATGAAAGTATGAAAGCTTGACACAATTGGTATTCGTGCCGCTCGGCGGCATCGGCGAGATCGGAATGAACCTCGCCCTTTATGGCTATGGGCCGGAGCATGATCGCGAATGGATCATGGTGGACTGCGGAATTTCCTTTGCTGGCCCGGATATGCCCGGCGTCGACCTTGTCTTTCCGGACATCCGTTTCATCGAAGAACATGTGAAGTCTCTGAAGGGCATCGTCATCACCCATGCTCATGAGGATCACTACGGTGCGCTTCTCGACCTGTGGCCTCGCTTGAAGGCTCCGGTCTATGCCACGGAATTCACCGCTGGATTGCTCGCCGCAAAGCGGGAGGGCGAACCAGGTGCGCCGAAGATTCCCGTCGACGTCTTCAAGGCGGGAGATCGTTTCAAGATCGGTCCGTTCGAGATCGAGGCGATCAATGTGACGCACTCGATTCCCGATCCGGTTGCGCTCGCCATTCGCACCGGGGCGGGAACGGTCATTCACACCGGTGACTGGAAGATCGACGCGACGCCTGTGCTCGGCGAGCCGACGGACGAGAAGCGTCTGCGTGAGATCGGCGACGAGGGCGTGATGACCCTCGTCTGCGATTCAACCAATGCCATGCGCGAGGGTGAGAGTCCCAGCGAATCGGAAGTCGCGGCTTCGCTGACGAAGATCATCATGAGCGCGAAGGCGCGGGTGGCCGTGACCACCTTCTCGTCGAATGTCGGGCGCATCCGCTCGGTCGCGCGGGCTGCAACCGATGCCGGCCGTCAGGTTCTGCTCATGGGCCGGTCCATGCGGCGTACGATCGATGTCGCCCGTGAGGCGGGCTACATGGACGATGTGCCCGAATTCCTGTCGGAACAGGACTTCGGCCATATCCCGCGCGACAAGGTCGTGATCATCCTCACCGGCAGTCAGGGCGAGGCGCGCGCGGCGCTGGCGCGGCTTTCCCGCGACGAACATCCGAGCGTCGCACTCTCGAAGGACGACCTGGTCATCTTCTCGTCCCGTGCGATTCCGGGCAACGAGAAGCCGATCATCGAGATCAAGAATGCGTTTCTCGAGCGCGGCGTGAAGATCATGGAGGACGGTGACGGTCTGGTCCACGTCTCCGGCCATCCGCGGCGGAATGAACTGAAGAAGATGTACGAATGGGTTCGCCCGCAGACGGCGATCCCCGCCCATGGCGAGCCGGCCCATCTTGCGGCTCATGCAGAGCTCGCGCGGGAGATGGGGGTTGAGCATGTCGTCGAAGCGCGTAACGGCCATCTCGTGCAGCTTTCGCCGGGCAAGGGCGCGGTCATAGACGAGGTCCCCTTCGGCCGCCTCTACAAGGACGGGCATCTGCTTGGTACCGCGGACGATATGGGCATCATCGAGCGGCGGCGGCTTTCCTTCGTCGGGCAGGTCTCCGTACTGATCGAGCTCGACGGCAAGCGCAATCTCAAGGATGATCCTGATCTCGTCTCCATCGGCCTGCCGATCGAGGACGAAGAGGGCGAGGATTTGGAAGACCTGCTGGTCGATGCCGCGGCCGGGGCCGTTGAGAGCATTCCGAATGCACGCCGCAAGGACCCCAACACAGTGCGCGAAGCGGTCCGGCGTGCCGTGAGAAATGCGGCGCAGGAAATCTGGGGCAAGAAGCCGCTGACCACCGTCTTCATTTCGATGGAGTGAAGAAAAGCCGATGCTCGGACGTCTCAACCATGTCGCTCTTGCGGTGCCAGATCTCGCCGCCGCAAGCGCGCTCTACCGCGACGCTCTGGGGGCCAAGGTCTCGCAGCCGCAGGGCCTGCCGGAACACGGCGTGACGGTCGTCTTCGTCGAACTGGACAACGCCAAGATCGAGCTTCTCGAGCCTCTGGGCGAGGACTCGCCCATTGCCGCCTTTCTCGCCAAGAACCCGAAAGGCGGCATGCACCATGTCTGCTACGAAACGAAAGATGTGCGTGCGGCGCGGGACCGGCTGGTCGCAGCCGGAGCCCGTGTGCTTGGCGACGGCGAGCCTAAGATCGGGGCGCACGGTAAGCCGGTGATCTTTCTCCACCCCTCCGATCTGTTCGGCACGCTGACCGAACTGGAAGAAGTCTGAAAACTCTAAAACGGGACGATGACTATGGGCTGGGTCTCGGGACTTGCAATATTCTTCATCATCTGGTGGACGGCCCTGTTCGCCGTCCTCCCCTTCGGAAATCGGATCCCCGACGGAGAGGACCAGCTCCTCGGAACGCAGGAAGAGACACCCTCAAATCCGCACATGCTGAAGAAGGCGGGAATCACCACGGTCGTCGCCGTGATTGTTTTCGCGCTGTTCTACCTTGTAACGGAAATCATCGGCTTCAGCTTCGCCGACTTCCCGCAGATCATTCCCGATCCGTCCAGCTGAGCGAGACGTTTCGCTCGCCGGAAAGCAGAACTGTTTCGGTAGCTTTTGCAGGCCAAAAAAAATGCAGGGCCGAAGCCCTGCACTCGAAGAATTGCGTGTCTGGATCTCACTCCGATCCCTAAGGATCGGGGCTGCGGCTGACCCGCGCCGGAGATCTCGTCCTCCCAAGACTAGACCGCTCAGTCCGGTTTTCTGGCGAAACCGTGACAACGAGGGTGACGATAGGCAACTCCTCACGGCTTGTCACGTAAAATTTCAACGGGATCGGTCTTTCAAACAAAGTGCTGTTTTGCACTACATCTGAGAGGCAAAAGATTCGCGGGCGAAAGTGTTTAAATCACAGATATTTCGTTATTGCTCGGCTTGTGCATCCACGACATCTGCCTTGGAAATGCCGCTTCCCATATGGGTTGCGAACCGGTAAACGCCGGACCTGCCTGGATACGGGATCCGGCTTAACCCCGCCGAACTGACGGTAACATCACATGCGATTGTCGCGCTATTTTCTGCCTATCCTCAAGGAAACGCCGCGAGAGGCAGAGATCATCTCGCATCAGCTCATGCTGCGCGCCGGCATGATCCGCCAGCAGGCGGCCGGTCTCTACACGTTCCTGCCGCTCGGGCTGAAGGTGTTGAACAAGGTCTGCAATATCATCCGTGAGGAGCAGAATCGGGCAGGTGCCAACGAGCTCCTGATGCCGACGATCCAGTCGGCCGATCTCTGGCGCGAGTCGGGCCGTTACGACGCCTATGGCGAGGAGATGCTCCGCATCACCGACCGGCACAAGCGCGATCTCCTCTATGGGCCGACCAACGAGGAGATGGTGACGGATATCTTCCGCTCCTATGTCCGATCCTACAAGAGTCTGCCGCTCAACCTCTACCACATCCAGTGGAAGTTCCGGGATGAGGTGCGCCCGCGCTTCGGCGTGATGCGAGGTCGCGAATTCCTGATGAAGGACGCCTACTCCTTCGATCTCGACTTCGAGAGTGCGCAGACCGCTTATCACCGTATGTTCGTCTCCTATCTGCGTACCTTCAACCGCTGCGGGCTCCAGGCGATTCCCATGCGCGCTGATACCGGGCCGATCGGCGGCAATCTGAGCCACGAATTCATCATTCTGGCCTCGACCGGCGAGAGCGAGGTGTTCTGCCATCGCGACTATCTCGACATGGAGATCCCGTCGGAGGCGATCGATTTCGACGATGCCGGCCAGCTGGCCTCGATCGTCCAGAAATGGACCACACCCTATGCCGCGACCGACGAAATGCACGACGAGGCTGCATGGAACGCTGTTTCAGCTGACAACCAGCTCAACGCACGCGGTATCGAGGTCGGCCACATCTTCTATTTCGGAACGAAGTATTCCGAGGCGATGAACGCGGTCGTGACCGGCCCCGATGGCAAGGACGTGCCTGTCCATATGGGCTCATACGGCATTGGTCCGAGCCGTCTTGTCGCCGCGGCGATCGAGGCTTTTCATGACGATGCCGGCATCATATGGCCGCGCGCAATCTCGCCCTTCGATGTCGGACTGATCAACATGAAGCCGGGCGATGCCGAATGTGACGCGGCCTGCGAGAAGCTTTATGCGGAGATGAAACAGGCCGGCATCGACGTACTCTACGACGATCAGGAAGGCCGTGCTGGCGGCAAGTTCGCGACGATGGACCTCATCGGGCTGCCGACTCAGGTCATCATCGGCCCTCGCGGCGCCAAGAGCGGCGAAGCCGAAGTCAAGGACCGCGCAAGCGGCGCGCGCGAAAGCATTCCGATGGAACAGGTTATCGCCAGGGTGAAGGCTTGAGCACGACGACCGCCGATACGCCGAGAGCAGAAAAGAAGGATCGCCAAGGCGCCTCGCCGTTTTCGCGGTTCGAGTGGCTGCTCGCCGGCCGCTATCTGCGTTCGCGCAAGCGCGAGGCCGGCGTTTCGGTGATCGCCGGGTTTTCCTTCGTCGGCATCATGCTGGGCGTTGCGGCACTCATCATCGTCATGTCGGTGATGAACGGCTTTCGCACCGAACTTCTGAGCCGTATCCTCGGTGTCAACGGCCATGTCATCGTCATGCCGATCGATCAGCCACTGAGCGATTACGACGAGGTTGCCCAGCGCATCGATCAGGTGCCGGGCGTCGCCTATTCGATGCCGCTGGTTCAGGGGCAGATTCTCTCCCAGGGGATGGGCACGTCATCCTCCGGCGCGCTCGTGAAGGGCGTTTCAGGTGCTTCGCTAAAGAACCTGACACCGGTCTCCGACAACATCTCGCAAGGTTCTATCGAGAATTTCGACGAGGGTGACAGCGTCGCGATCGGCGCCCGTCTCGCCGAGCGTTTAGGCCTGCGCATTGAAGATCGGATCACGCTGATTTCGCCCGAAGGCGACGTGACGCCGCTCGGCACGACCCCCCGCGTCAAATCCTACCCGGTGGATGCGATCTTCGAGATCGGCCTTTCGGAATATGACGCGGCCTACGTCTATATGCCACTGTCCGAGGCCCAGCTTTTCTTCAATTCTGAAGGCGAGACCCAGTCCGTCGAAGTCTTTGTCGATGATCCCGACAATGTCGCCGATCTTCAGCCTGCCATCGAGGCGGCAGCCCAGAGGCCAGTCTACTCGGTGACCTGGCAGAGCCAGAACCAGTCATTCTTTTCCGCGCTCCAGGTCGAGCGAAACGTGATGTTCATCATCCTCACGCTCATCGTACTGGTCGCGGCGCTCAACATCATTTCGGGTCTCTTCATGCTGGTGAAGGGCAAGGGGCGCGATATCGCGATCCTGCGCACCATGGGGGCGACGCGCGGCTCGATCATGCGTATCTTCTTCATTACCGGCGCCTCGATCGGTGTTTCGGGCACCATCGCCGGCTTCGTTCTCGGCCTGCTGTTCTGCCTCAATATCGAAAGCATCCGCGCGTTCTTCTCGTGGCTTTCCGGCGTCGACCTCTTCAATTCGGAAATCTACTTCCTGAGCGAACTGCCCGCCGAGGTGCAGGCGTCCGAAGTCACCCTCGTCGTTCTGATGGCAATCGGGCTCTCTCTCCTCGCGACGATCCTGCCCTCCTGGCAGGCCTCGCGGCTCGATCCGGTCGAGGCACTGAGATACGAATGACCTCTGCTCTCGAACTGAAGACTGTCGGGCGAAGCTTCGTCCAGGGCGAGAACGAACTCGTTGTCCTCAAGGACGCCGATCTGAAGATTTCGTCCGGCGAGATGGTGGCGCTGGTCGCTCCGTCTGGCTCCGGCAAATCGACTCTTCTCCAGATCGCCGGCCTTCTGGAAAAGCCGAACGACGGCGAGGTGATCGTCAATTCGCGTGAATGCTCGAAACTGGACGACAAGGCGCGCACGGCGATGCGCCGACGTTCGATCGGCTTCGTCTACCAGTTCCACCATCTTCTGCCCGAACTCTCGGCGCTTGAGAACGTGATGATTCCGCAGCTCATCCTCGGGCGCTCTCGCGGCGATGCTTCAGCAAGGGCGGCAACGCTGCTCGACCATATGAGGATTTCGGCGCGGGCCGATCATCGCCCAGCGGAGCTTTCCGGCGGCGAGCAGCAGCGTGTCGCCATTGCAAGGGCCGTCGCGAACGAACCGCAGGTTCTGCTCGCCGACGAACCCACGGGCAATCTTGATCCGTCAACGTCGGATCACGTGTTCCAGTCTCTGACGGAGATCGTTCGCGAGTCGGGTTTGGCGGCATTGATTGCCACTCATAACCACGAACTGGCGTCGCGAATGGACCGCATCGTGACACTCGACAGCGGGAAGGTCGTCGCAAAGACCGATTGAGAAAACTCTCGCCTGCTGCTGCGTAGATCGATCTCTCCTTTTATTTTCAAACAGTTGGCGCGGTGCTTCTTGTGCCGTAGTCCGCACTCGCCCAACGCACTTGACAAAAGGAACAAAACAAGAACATTTTGGCTGTGTCATTTGGAAAATCAGGAGAACAGACATGATCGGATTGACGAAAGATCTGGCTTCGTTGGTGGCCGTCGCTGGGTTCGTCCTTTCCCTGATGATGATCGCCTCCGGCGTTTGAGCCGTTCGAGGGATTAACCGGTCTTTGTTCTGTTCAGCCTTCTCGAGACGATACACCGGAAATCCGGAAATCTGTGGAAGCGGCAGGTATTGGCGGTTTATCCAGTCGCCCGTCGCACGTATCTGAAGAGAGGCGATGCATCTCTTGGAGATGCCGGTTGCCTTGATGCGATGAAGAACCGAAGGTGAGTGATGACCGAGACTTTGGATCGCCTGAAATTCATCCATCTTCGCAGCCACAGTGCGTTTTCGCTGCTCGAAGGCGCTCTCAAACTCGATCAGATCATCAAGTTCGCGGTTGCGGACGGGGCCCCTGCCGTTGGGATTGCCGACACCAACAATCTCTTCGGAGCGCTCGAATTTTCCGAGAAGGCGGCCAAGAGCGGATTGCAGCCGATTATTGGCTGTCAGCTCGATGTCGATTTCGAGGATGGCGAGAACGACCGAGAACGGGCTGCTCTGTCGCCGGCACCGATCGTTCTGATCGCCGGATCTGACACCGGATACGCCAATCTCGTCGAGATCGTATCGAAAGCTTATCTCGGCCACGAGACAAACGCTCGCCCGCATGTGAAATCATCCTGGCTGGACGACCTCGCCGAAGGCGTGATTGCTTTGACCGGCGGCCCGTCAGGGCCTATCGGCCTCGCGATCGGTGCCGAGCGCCAACAGATCGCAGAGGCACGACTTCAAAAACTCAAACAGGTCTATTGCGATCGGCTCTATGTCGAGCTTCAGCGCCAGGTTGGGTACAGCCGACGCGTTGAGGCGGGCACGCTCGAGCTGGCCTATGCGCACGACGTGCCGATTGTCGCGACAAACGAGCCTTACTTTTATTGCGCCGAGGATTATGACGCCCACGACGCACTACTCGCCGTCGCGTCGAACCGACTGGTTAGCCACGAGGATCGCCGCCGCCTGTCGCGCGATCACTGCCTGAAGAACCAGAACGAGATGGCGGAGCTGTTCGCCGATCTGCCTGAAGCTCTCGAAAATACGATCGAGATTGCGAAGCGCTGCAGCTTCCGCCCGAAGGTGAGGGGACCCATCCTGCCGCGCTTTGCAGGCGCCGATGCCGATCCGGCCGAGGCGGAGAAAGCGGAGGCCGCCGAGCTGCGCCGTCAGGCATTTGAAGGCCTCGACCGGCGGATCGAAAAGCTTGGCATCGCCGACGGTCATACAGTTGAGGAATATAAGGAGCGCCTCGATTTCGAGCTGACGATCATCGAGCGGATGCAGTTTCCGGGCTACTTCCTGATCGTCGCCGACTTTATCAAATGGGCCAAGGATCAGGGCATCCCGGTCGGGCCGGGGCGTGGCTCGGGTGCCGGTTCGCTGGTCGCCTATGCCCTCACGATCACCGATCTCGATCCGCTTCGTTTCTCGCTTCTCTTCGAGCGCTTCCTCAATCCCGAGCGCGTCTCGATGCCGGACTTCGACATCGACTTCTGTCAGGACCGGCGCGAAGAGGTGATTCGCTACGTCCAGGAAAAATACGGTCGCGAGCAGGTCGGACAGATCATCACCTTCGGTACGCTTCAGGCGAGGGCGGTGCTGCGCGATGTCGGCCGCGTGCTGGAAATGTCCTACGGCCACGTCGACAAGCTCTGCAAGCTTGTGCCGGCCAACCCCGCGAACCCGGTGACGCTCGCCCAGGCGCTGGAGGAAGAACCGCGCCTGAAGGAAGCGCGCGAGAAGGAAGAGATCGTCGATCGGCTGATCTCGATCGCGCTCAAGCTCGAAGGTCTCTATCGGCACGCCTCGACGCATGCGGCGGGTATCGTCATCGGCGATCGCCCGCTTCAGAAGCTGGTCCCGATGTATCGAGACCCGCGCTCCGATATGCCGGTGACCCAGTTCAACATGAAATGGGTCGAGCCAGCCGGGCTCGTGAAATTCGACTTTCTCGGCCTCAAAACCCTGACGACGCTTCAGACGGCCGTGTCCTTCGTCGAGCGCAACAAACAGACGGTGATCGATCTTTCGGCGATCCCGCTCGACGACAAGCCGACCTACGACATGCTGACGCGGGGTGAGACGGTCGGCGTCTTCCAGCTGGAATCGGTCGGCATGCGCAAGGCGCTGATCGGCATGCGGCCGGACGTCTTCGAGGATATTATCGCGCTGGTCGCGCTCTATCGTCCGGGTCCGATGGAGAACATTCCGACCTACAACGCCAGAAAGCATGGTGAGGAAGAGCCGGACTTCATCCACGAGAAGATCGCGCCAATCCTGAAGGAGACCCAAGGCGTCATCATCTATCAGGAACAGGTGATGCAGATCGCCCAGGTTTTGTCAGGCTATTCGCTTGGCGAGGCCGATATGCTCCGCCGCGCGATGGGCAAGAAGATCCGCGCGGAGATGGACAAGCAGCGGGTACGCTTCGTCGACGGTGCGGTGGAGCGCGGTATCACCAAGAAGCAGGCGGATATGATCTTCGATCTGCTCGCCAAATTCGCCAATTACGGCTTCAACAAGAGCCACGCGGCGGCCTATGCGCTGGTTGCCTATCAAACGGCCTATCTCAAGGCGAACTATCCGGCCGAGTTCCTGGCCGCCTCGATGACCCTCGATGCGGGCAACACAGAAAAGCTGAACGAATTCCGTCTCGACGCACGGCGGCTCGGCATCGAGGTCGTGTCGCCTTCGGTCCAGACGTCGTTCCGCAAGTTCGAAGTCTCTGGGAACAAGATTTTCTATGCGCTTGCGGCGATCAAAGGCGTTGGCGAGCATGCCGTTGACCACATCGTGGAGAAGCGAGGCGACAAGCCATTCAAGTCTCTGGAAGACTTCTGCGGCCGCGTCGATCCGAAGATCATCAACAAGCGGACCTTCGAATTCCTGATCGCCGCGGGTGCCCTCGACTGCTTCGGCCACGAACGCGCGGTGCTCATGAGCAATGTCGAGCGGATGATGGGCTATGCGGCACGGATTGCCGAGAGCCGTACCTCGGGGCAGGCCGATATTTTCGGCGCTTTGTCATCCGAACCCGAACCTCTGCGCCTCGGACCGGCGCCACTCTGGACTGCATCGGAAAAACTCCTTCGCGAGTTTCAGGCGATTGGTTTCCACCTGTCGGCCCATCCGCTCGACGAATACCGTGCCACGCTCAAGCGGCTTCGTGTCCAGTCCCATGCCGACGCGGTTGCCGCAGTGAAGCGAGGGGCGAGTGCAGTGAGGCTTGCCGGCACCGTCACGAGCCGGCAGGAACGCAAGACGCGCTCGGGCGGCAAGATCGGTATCATCCAGATGTCGGATGCGAGCGCGCAATATGAGGTGGTGCTCTTTTCCGAGTCGCTTTACGCTTTCCGCGACATTATGGAGCCGGGCGCCTCGGTCATTGTGACGGCCCAGGCCGAGGAGCGGCCCGAGGGTGTCTCCTTCCGTGCGAACAACGTGCAGTCATTGGAGGACGAAGCGGTTCGCATGCAGAAGGCGCTTCGCATCTTCCTGCGCGACGAAAACCCGATCGATGCCTTCCAGAGCCATTTGCAACCGAACGGCGATAGTGAAGTCTCCATCGTACTTCTGCGTGACGACGGCGGCCGCGAGGTCGAGATCATGCTGGCGGATAAGTACCGGGTCTCGCCGCAGATCGCGAGCGCCATCAAGGCGGCGCAAGGCGTTGTCGACGTCGAACTGGTTTGAGCTCTGATTTAGGTCTCAGCTGCGGTTTGAGCCGGATTTCGGGGAGGCCACTCCGTAGGTGTAACCGGTCTCTATTGCTTTCTGGCCAAAGCGATTGCGTAGACTATCCAAAGCGGCTTCGGCCTTCGCTCGTTTTGCAAAGCTCGGATCGACGAGGTCGTCCGGGTCGGCAGACGCGGCTGGAGCGAAGCCGGAACAGCCGATGCCGATCAGTCGGAACCGGGTGCCGTCGAGCTCATGTTCGAGAAGCGATCGACCCGCCGCGAAGATGCGATCGGCAAGCCGGGTGGGGTCCTGCAGCTTCCGTTGCCGCGTGCGCAGCTTGAAATCACTCGTCTTGAGTTTGAGGGTTACGCCAGTCGCCGCAAGCTCAGTCGCTTTCAGCCGGGTTGATACCTTCTCGCTTAGCCGTCGCAGCACAGGAACCAGTTCGTCGGCGCGATGGAGATCGGTGTTGAATGTCGTTTCGGCGGAGATGCTTTTCGCTTCACCATCCGGCTCCACCGGGCGGTCGTCGATGCCACGGGCGAGCTTGGACAGCCGCAGGCCCATTGCGCCGTAGCGCCTGATGAAGTCGGTGTCGTCCATGTCCTGCAGCTGCGAAATCATCGTCAGGCCGTCAGCCTTCAGCTTGGCGGCCATGGCATCGCCAACGCCCCAGATTGCGCTGATAGGCCGTGCGCGCAGAAAATCGCGGGTCTCCGCCCGTCCGATCACGGAAAACCCACGCGGCTTTTCAAGATCGGACGCCATCTTCGCCAGAAACTTGTTGTGCGACAAGCCGATCGAGACGCTGACGCCAATCTCGGTTTCGATCCGGCTCGCTAGCCGCGCCAACGTGACTGCCGATGGCTCGCCATGCAGCCGCTCGGTTCCGGAAAGGTCCATGAAGGCTTCGTCGATCGAGACCGGCTGCACAAGCGGTGTCAGATCACGCATCATCTGCCGAACCTCGCGGCCGACACCGGCATATTTCTCCATGTTTGGCCGGATGACCACCGCTTCTGGACAGAGTTTCAGAGCCTTGAACATCGGCATCGCCGAACGTACGCCGCGAATGCGTGCAATATAGCAGGCGGTGGTCACGACGCCCCGCGTGCCTCCGCCGACGATGACCGGCTTGCTTGCCAAGCTTGGATCGTCCCGTTTTTCGATGCTTGCGTAAAACGCGTCGCAATCGAGATGGGCGAGGCTCAGCTGGCCAAGTTCCGAATGGGCGACGACGCGGGGACTGCCACACGTCGCACACCGTTTCCGTCCGCCATCGCTGATCGCATGGCAATCGCGGCAGATACTGAACTCGGCGGCCTCAGACGTCATCCCCGGCTATCCATCGAATTCAGGTCGTCTGACCGGAGCCCGTTCGCGGTTTGGAGGATGGTCTCGATGTGATCGGCGGCATCGAACCAGTCGGATGCGGAATAGACCCCTTTCGGAAGCGGCGGTAGATGGGGGCGAAAACCATGATGCGCCATGATCTGCACGAGGTGGGCGCGCGGAACGCTGCGCTGGACCGCCTGGAGATTGGGCGCGAGATCATCGACAAAGACGATCGGGCCCGCCCAGCGCTCGGCGAGTTCTGTTACGACACCTCCCTTGGAGCGCTCCGTCGCGATCATCGGATGAACAAGCCCTGCTTCGTCGAGCGTGCGCCGTCTCTCGTCGTAGAAGCGCGGTTCCATGGCCGTCAGAAAAACCACGTCGGCATGGGGATCGAGGCGGGCCAACGCTTCGCGGCTTCCGGCGACCGGCGCCTGCCTGGTCTCCTGCTCGGCATAGAGAATTTGCATGATCCCATCGAGATCACCCCCACTCAAGGCCGCTCCGGTCGAGAGAGAGCGGGCATTGCCTGTGAGTTTGTAGCTGTCGAAGTGCAGGCGGGCGCCGTGCTCTGCGAGGAGAGTTTCAAAGGGGCCGATGAATTCGAGGACCACCTCGTCGATATCGAGCACGAGCAAAGCATCACTCGTCTGCGGAATGTCGGATATCGGAATGCCGCGCGTCTGCGGTTTCATGGGTGATCCCAACCATGCGGCGTTGCGCCAGGCAGCTTTCGGGCTGCCGCGTCGATCGTTTGCGGCGCATGTCCGCTATGATCTGAAAACGCCATCAGGGTTGGCTCGTGCGCGAGGATAAAATCGAGAACGCCGGCCAGAAAGCCCGGCTCAGATGCGGCCGCGCGCATCTCGCCTGCGGAAAGACCGGTTATCCCGCAAAACCGCGTGAACAGCTTGTCGTCGGAGGCGATAAAGGACAGGCCGTCGATGGCGATCGTCTCGGGCGTGGCGATATCGGTCGGATCGAGGCCTGCCAATATTAACCTCCTGTTATCGTTAATGGAAGGAGAGGTTTAGATTCCCAATTCTTCAACGAAATGCGCGTAATGGTTTAACGCGATAGCGAACATTCGGCCAAAGGTCGAGGCAGGAGATACCCCGATGGCGAAAACCGTGATGATCGTTGAAGACAACGAGCTCAACATGAAGCTTTTTCGCGATCTCATCGAAGCTTATGGATATGAGACGATCCAGACCAGGAGCGGTCTGAATGCGGTCGATCTCGCTCGTGAGCACCGACCGGATCTGATCCTGATGGATATCCAACTGCCCGAAATTTCTGGCCTCGACGTCACTCAACAGCTGAAGGCCGATCCGGAACTACAGCGAATCCCGGTCATTGCTGTCACGGCCTTCGCCATGAAGGGCGACGAAGAGCGTATTCGCGAGGGCGGTTGCGAGGCCTATATTTCCAAGCCGATCTCCGTGCCCAAATTCATCGAGACGATACGCTCCTTTCTTGGCGAGGGATAGAAAGCACCACGATGAGCGGACGCATCCTGATCGTCGACGACAACGAGATCAATCTCAAGCTGCTCGAAGCGCGCCTTGCAGCAGAGTATTTCGACGTTGTCCAAGCGACGAGCGGCGAGGAGGCGCTGGCCATCTGCCGCTCGGAATCGCTCGATCTCGTGCTCAGCGACGTCATGATGCCGGAGATGGACGGCTTCGAGCTTTGCCGAATTCTGAAGGCCGATCCGCGCACCACCCATCTACCGCTGGTGCTGATCACGGCACTCGATCAACCTTCGGACCGGGTTCGAGGGCTTGAAGCCGGCGCGGACGATTTCCTGACCAAGCCGGTGCGCGACCTGCCGCTTTTCTCGCGCGTTCGCAGCCTGACACGCCTGAAGCAGATGACCGACGAGCTTCGCAGGCGCGCCGAGACGGCGAGCGACATCCTGACGGACAACGAATTCGCTTCACAGGCGGTGGCGGATTTGCCGGAAATCGTGGTCGTCGGTGAAGACCCGCGCCAGTCCGCGCGGATTGCCCGCAGTTTGCGGACGATCGGTACCGTTCGCGAATTTGCCGAATCCAACGAGGCCTATAAGGCGATCCAGGAGGACAGGGTGATGCTGTCCGTCGTGGATCTCGTTGGCGGAAACGGAACCGATCCGATGCGCTTTCTCGCCCGGTGTCGCGCCAGCGAAAAAACGCGCGGTCTGCCGATTATCGCGGTAACGGCGTCGGAGGATGATCGGACAGCCGCCAAAGCACTCGAAATCGGAGCCTATGACTACGTCCAGCGGCCAATCGATGGCAATGAACTGATCGCGCGCGCGCGCACCCAGCTTGCGCGTTATCGCTATGGCGAGACCCTGCGGATGACGCTTGAGCGCACCTTGGAACTGGCGGTAATCGATGGCCTGACAGGGCTCCACAATCGCCGGTTCCTGAATGCCCATATGGCGCGCGCCGTCGCGGCGGCGGAAGCGCGGCAGGGCACGTTCTCTCTGATCATGGCCGATCTCGACCACTTCAAGCGGATCAACGATACCTATGGGCACGAGGATGGAGACATAGTGCTGCAGGAGTTCGCCCGCCGTCTCGAGGCCAGCGTCCGGGCCAGCGATCTGCCGTGCCGGGTCGGCGGAGAGGAATTTGCCGTTCTCTTGCCGAATGCCGACGAGCGCACCGCCACAATCACCGCCGAGCGCCTGCGAGCATCGATCGACGCGACACCGTTCGTCATCTCGGAGTCACGAGAGCTGGCAGTCACGGTCAGCGTGGGGCTGGCGGTCTTTCCAGAGAGCGGCCGCGATGTCGCAGCTCTGATGCGCGCTGCCGACGCAGCGCTTTATCGGGCGAAGGCGGCAGGACGCAACCAGATCGCCATCGCCGCCTGACATATCCCGCAAAGCTGATGCATCGGGTGCGATAACGAAGCCTCGACATTCACTCAGAGGCTAGCGCTTCGCGGCAGGGTTTCAGGTCGCGCCAAGATGCTGTGGCACCGTTTAGCGGACATACGGCGATAAAATTCTGCCCGCGGGGCGCAGGGGAATTGTCGCGAACAGAGTGTGCATGCGGTGATCTCGATCCGGCGCCGATAGGCATCCGCTCGTTCCGTGTCCTCCTCGACTGCTCCGGCAATGCCGGTGTTGGACTGCGAGCGGCCTCGGGAGTCCGCCTGTTGAGACGCAACTCCAGGTTCGTCGGCAGTTGGCGATGTGACCGTGCGTCTGAGAATTCCGCCAGCTTTCTGCCCAGTCGATGCGGCGACCGGCAAGTATGATCGAGTGCTTCTCGATTCGTTCGAGCCTGCGGCAAGAGCAAGCGCCACGCTCTCTGCTTTGGAAGCCGATTGCACTTCGCTCAAAGCGGCCCTGACCGGCGCAGCGATCAAGCCAAAAAGATTCATAATCGTTCATGCCAGAACCGATGATGCCGGGCGTATGCGCAAAACTTCGAAACGCGCGAGCATTTTCTGGACGCGATTTTCGACGTTGACCCCAATCCGGATGCCATTCCCGCGCAAGACCTGAAAGGTGATCGGTTCGGAGAGACCAGTCCGACGCGAGATGAGCATGCGGTCTATCGCGCTAATCGGAGCAAAGAGCGGAGCGGAAGCATTTCGACTGGAGCGATGGCCGTTACCCCTATTCGTGGTTTCGACCTCATTATCCTCGCACTCGATGCGTCTGGCGAAGGCAGCGGAGACGAGATGCTCGACAGGACGCACGGCGTCATCGAAAGCCTCTTCGAACGAACGCTGATAGATCAGAAATGGCAACGCCGCCGCATGTACTTACGTGTGAACGCCGGCTGATACTCCAAGCTACAATCAACAGGTTCCCATGAAAGTCCAAAGAGTGTCGAGCAATTCTGGCGTCAAACCCGTTTTGGGGGCAAACGAGTCGAGGACGGTCTCGTTGCCAATGTCTTCAGTCTGATCAGCGTTTGCAACCGTATGAACATCGGCAAACCAGTTCCACTACTCATAGACGGTGGGTAGGGACGATCGGACCTGAGCAGTGGTGCGGGATCGATCAGAATATCAGGAGACTCAGCGGTGCTCGTGTCCCTATTCGATTCAGTGACCCTCGACACACGACAATCTCTTCCGCTGAAGACGCCCATGGAGATAATGCTTTCCCAATCGGCGAAGCCTTATCTCGTCGTTGCTTTTGAGATCGTCTTTCCTTTACGATAGGGTCGGATAAGCGGCCCAAACCTCTTTCATCGTCGTTTACTCTGAATTGCCGATTCTCTCGATATCCCCGATCAGCGTCAGTGCGGCGCTGGTGGCGCGGCCGGTCGCCATCGCCATTTGCGGCAGGATCATCCATTCGAGCGCCCAGGCGGCGCCCGAGCGTTCCTGTTCGTGGAGGAGGGCCTGGTGCATTCCGGACAGCTGCACCGCGTTGAATCGGCCGAGGGTGACCAGCAGTTCAGCAACCACCGGGTTCTGCTTGTGCGGCATCGCCGACGAGCCACCGCCGCCTTTCAACGCGATCTCATCGATGCCCTGTTGGGCCATCAGGCAGATATCGGTTCCCATCTTGCCTAGCGTGCCGCTGACCTCCGAAAGAAAGCCCGCATAGGCAGCGAGATTTTCGCGCATGGCGTGCCAGGCTTTGCCGGTGCTGGAGAGGCCGAGGGATGCCGCGACATGGTCGGCCATCGCCTGCCCCTTGTCGCCGACCGCCGCACGGTTGCCGGATGCGCCACCGACCTGCACGCGCTCGACGCATTGCCGAAGCGCCGGGAGACGGCTTCGATAGCCCTCGATCGGCAGGCGCCATGCCATGACGCGGTCGCGAACGGTTATCTCGGTCGCCGCTTGCATCCGCGTGCGGCCCATCAGCGGGCGATCGCCGAAGCGGTCTTCAAGGGCAGAAAGGCCAGAGGCGAGTGCACCGAGGCGGTTATCGAGAAGCGCCGACGTCGCCTTCAGGGTGAGGGCGAGGGCGGTATCGATCACGTCCTGGGATGTCGAGCCGGAATGGATGCCGTCTCCAGCTATCGCCTTCAACTGCTTGACGAGGTTCGGGACCGGAATGCCGTCTTGGCCGGTGCCGGCGCGAAGTGCCGCAATGTCGATTTCCGCAGTTTCAATGAACTTGGCGGCGGTCTCGGATGCGGCCGAATCGGCAAGGCCCGTTGCGCTGAGAGCGCGGCTCCACGCGGCCTCGAAGGCGAGCATGTGCTCTAGCTGAGCCTCCGACGACCAGATCTCGGCCGTCTCTTCGTCCGCGAACAGGCCATTGAGCCAGGGGTGATCGAAGACGTTGATGCTCATGTCCTGTCTTTCCACGACGTTCGTAGTTGTCCGCTTGTTCAGAGATCGAGGAAGACCGTCTCACCTTCGCCCTGAAGGCGGATATTGAAGCGGTAGCGCCCGTCGTCACCCTTCCTGGCAAGCAACGTGTCGACACGGTGACGCTGCTCGATCCGGTTCAGCAGCGGATCGGCAGCATTATCCTCGTCCTCGAAATAGATGCGGGTCTGAAGGCCGATATTGATGCCCCGTGCGACGATCCAGATCGAGATATGCGGCGCCTGGGACTGCCCGGACCGGCTGGCGACCCGGCCGGGTTTTACCGTGCGCAGCGTGAATTCGCCGTTCTCGCCGTCCGCGGCGAAGCGGCAGAAGCCGGAGACCTTCGGATCGGCGCCTACCTGACCGGGGAATAGGCCCGAGGCATCCGCCTGCCAGCTCTCAATCAGAGCGTCGCGCATTGCCCAGCCGGTGCCGTCATAAACCGATCCGACGATCTCAATGATTTCGCCCTTCGCCCCTTCCTCGATCGGAGAGTGGCCGATTTCGTGCTCATAGGTTCCGGGATTTCCGGCATAGGTCGGCATCAGACCGATATGAACGTATGGCCCGGCTGTCTGCGACGGCGTTTCCTGAAGCGTGTCGAGTGTCTGGACCATGTCAGAAGCCTTCCAGCTGGTTCTCGAACATGGTCTGGCGGCGTCCGCGCAGCACGATGTCGAACTTGTAGGCGAGAAAGTCGAGCGGGCGCGATCGGCCCATGTCGAGGGGAGCAACCAGCCGGTCGAGGTGGGCGCGGGACTTGATCGTCGCGGCGATCGGACAGCGGGAAATCAGCGGATCGCCTTCGAAATACATCTGCGTGATCAGGCGCTGGCCGAAGGAGTGACCAAAGACCGAGACATGGATGTGCATCGGCCGCCAGTCGTTTCCGCGATTGGGCCAGGGATAGGCGCCGGGCCGGATGGTCAGGAACTGGTAGCCCCCCTCGTCGTCCGTGAGGGTCCGTCCGCAGCCGCCGAAATTCGGGTCCAGCGGCGCGAGGTAGCCGTCCTTCTTGTGGCGGTAGCGACCGCCGGCATTGGCCTGCCAGATTTCGACCAGCGTCTGCGGCACGCCCTTGCCGTTTTCGTCCAGGACTCGGCCATGCATCAGGATGCGCTCGCCGATTGCCGGCGCTTCACCCTTGGAAAAATTGAGGATCAGATTGTTGTCGAGTGGCCCGAGCGAAGAATGGCCGAAACGCGGTCCCGTTTCCTCGCTCGGCGTGCTTTCCATCGACACGAGCGGAAGCGACGGCGAGCGCGCTACACTCGTCTTGTAGCCGGGATCGTAGGCAACGGGATGAATGCCCCGATCGCGCGGAAACAAGGGGCCCAGATCAGCCATTGCGGACTTCCTCTTCCATTTCGGCATAGGTCGCCTTGGCGAGTTTGAGGGCGTGATTTGCACGGGGAACACCGGCGTAGATCGCCACATGCTGAAAGGTCTCGAGTACGTCCTGCTTTGAAGCGCCCGTCCGCGCCGTTGCACGGATGTGCATGGGGATTTCCTCGAAGTTTCCGCACGCCGCGAGCAGGGCAAGGGTGAGCATGGACCTATCGCGCTGTGAGATACCGTCCGACGCCCAGACCGTGCCCCAGGCCGATCGGGTGATGAGGTCCTGGAAGGGAACGTCGAATTCGGTCTTTGCTGCCTCGGCTCGATCCACGTGTTCGTTGCCGAGAACGGAACGGCGCACGCGCATGCCTTCTTCATAGCGATCGGTCATTCAGCTCCCCCGGGGTCCAGTTCCTGTCTGGCTTCATCGACATAAGAGGATTTTGTCATGGCGGACTTGTCTCGGAAAATATATTTGTCGAGAGATGATATAACCCCGGAGTTATCTATTGCTCGATCCGCTCCTGCGACTGCGGCATCTGCGCTGTTTCGTCGAAACGGCGCGGCGCGGCAGCCTGAACGCCGCAGCGGAAGCCCTGAACGTCAGCCAGCCGGCGGCATCGAAGACAATCCGCGAGCTGGAGGATATTCTCGGCGTCCATCTCTTCGACCGAAGCGGGCGCCGGCTCGTCCTCACCGAAGCCGGGCTCGTCTTTCAGCGGCATGCCGGCACGGCCCTTGCCGATCTCGAACGAGCACAGACTCTTGTCCGGGAGAACACGGCAAAACGCAGGAAGCTTTCCGTTGGCGTTCTACCCACCGCCTCTACCCAGCTCTTTCCCGCCGCCGCTGAAGCGTTTCGAGCGCGCTTTCCCGATTGTACCTTGCGTATATCGACGGGCCCGAACTGGCTGCTTCTGTCCCAGCTGCGCGAGGGTGAACTCGATTTGGTTGTTGGCCGCATGCCGCCGCAGGGTCTGGCGCAGGGTCTAGATTTCCACCGTCTCTATTGGGAGCGCGTGGTGCCCATCGTCCGGCCCGGCCACCCGCTTGCTGGGACCGAATGGGCGCCATCCGACTTGCAGCGTTTCCCGCTGATGCTGCCGCCCGGCGGCGCAGTGATCGCGCCGGCGGTGCGTTCCTATCTTCAGTCGCTCGGGATAGGAGAGGCGATCGCCTCCTACGATAACGTCTCGCAGGCATTTGGCATCCGGACGGTTCAGATTTCAGACACCATCTGGTTCATCTCCGAAGGAGTCGTCAGAACCGAGCTCGATCGCGGCGAACTGGCGGTTTTGCCGGTCCGCGACGAACTTCTCGGTGGGCCCGTTGGTCTTTCGCGCCGCCGCAACAGTCGGCGGGACGAGGCGGCCGATGCCTTATGCAAGGAGATCGCGGAAGTCGCGGCGCGGCTGCACGGTGAAAGCGGATAGGTCTTTCTGGAAGGGCAGGCGAGGCGTCTGCCGCCACAGGTGCGATCAGCTGGGCCTATCGATTGCGGCTAGAACCAGCGCTCGCGTACATAAATTGTGTCGCCCGGCAGGAGCGGGTCGGATGTAACGACGCGGCCGGTTATCACCTGCTTGCCGATCTGCCGGGTGATATCGACCGTGCCTTGCTCTGCGCGTGGCGTGAACCCGCCCGAAACCGCGATCGCCTTCTGAACAGTCATGCCGGGAACATAGGTGTATTGGCCGCCCTGGTTGACCTCGCCCATGATAAAGAACGGACGATAGCGATCGACCGACACCGTTACGTCGGGATCCTGCAGATAGCCGTCGCGCAGCTTCGATGCGATTTCCTGCTGAAGCTGGACCGAGGTGCGGCCCCGTGCTGGTACGTCGCCAATGAGGGGCATCGATAGATAGCCGGCCTTGTCGATCGGATAGGCCTTCGTCAGCTCTTGCTGCTCGAACACCGTGATACGAGCAACGTCGCCGCTATCGAAGCGATATGGCTGATTGAGGACTGCGTGAAAGGCCGGCGGGGCGGGCTTGTAAGACGAACAGGCCGCGGTCGACACCATCGCCAGGCCCAGTACGAACTTTGCAATCGTTCTCATTCCCCAACTCCGTCCGTCCAGCCGGTCGCGCCGAAACGCGCATGAAGAAGCCCCAAGGCATCGCCGTACCGCTTGGCAAAGTGATACCGCAATTAGGGTTAATCATTCGTGAAACCCTTGATGTGGAAGGGTTTAGACCAGTAGCCGAAGGCCTTCGAAGGTTAAAATCTTCGTCGAACGGCAACCAAAAACAGACGCTTAACGGGCTGGTTACCAAAAAGAGCGACCGTTCACTTACCAAATCCGGGCAAGTGGCCGCCATTCTGCCATCGCGGCCGGGCCCGAGGATCGGACGGTGGCGATATGAGAAACACAGGCACCCTGCATTCGGACGGCGCAGCTGATGAAGCGGCGACCAGACAGGATAGGCCTCTCGACAAGACCGCAAGGCTTGCGATCGAGGCTGGTCCCGGACACGGATTTCAAAAAGCGATCATTGATATGGCGAATGCGAGCGTGGACGGCGTGGAAAACGAGACGATCGAGACCGGTGACCTAGGCGGCAATAAACAGGTGATCGAGCGGGTCGGCGTCGACGACCTGGCTTTCGCGGCAAAGGAAATGAAGATCAAGCGGCTGGTGGTCGTCACCCCCTTTGCGGACAACTCTTCGCTTGAAACGGTGCTGACGCTTTCGCGGCTCCTGACCGAAGAGAACCATCCCGTCGCGCTCATTCAACTCGAAGGATCGGCCAATTCACCGATCGTTTCCGATGAGGATGTTCCCGCGGGATGGATCGATCTTCTGGGGGGCGGCCGGCCGGTCGATGAGATCATCCATCGCGATCCCCAGTCGCGCCTTCACGTCGCGCCATCCGGAGATGTGGATCTTGCCGCCCTGGAGGAGGATCAGCTCGAAGACCTCGCGGTCTATATCGAGGCTTTTCACCAGAGCTATGCAATGACGGTGGTCCACGCACCGCTCGAATGCCTGGACCTGATTGGCGGATTAATCGATGGCGAAACGGCTATCATCATCGCCGCAAGTGAAAGCAAGACAGAGGACGTGGACAATCTCGCGCAGGTGCTCAACGCCAGCGCCACTTACGATGTCCTCCACCTCGTCTCGGAAGGCGAAACGCCGATTCTCCACTGAGAGGTCACCTTATCTCGCTCCTGCCAGATCGAAGCCGGATGCCCTCAGGCGTCCGGCTTTCGTCTGCGACATCGCTGCGTCTGTTGACGCATCGGCGTGGACCCTAGATTGGATGTCACTTCCGATCCGGCATCTCAGGCCGTGATTTCTGGCAGAAGGTCTCCATGTCTGGCTTCCTGACATTTCTGGCGCTTGCTGCGATGATCGCAACGGCGATCGTCCTTATTATGGGTCTCATGAACCTGATGAAGGGCGGCCCGAGCAACAAATCGCAGAAATTCATGCGCTATCGAATCATGTTTCAGGCGATCGCGGTCGTCCTGATCGTGGCGTTTCTTCTCTTCGGCCGTTGACCCTTTGTGATTGCGTCCAACCTTCCGGCCAAAGGTAAGGAGCGCGCATGGTCAAGCTGAACAAGATCTACACCCGCACGGGCGACAAGGGCACCACGATGCTCGGGAATGGCGAGCGGCGCCCGAAGGACGACCTGCGCGTCGAAACCTATGGCACGGTGGACGAACTCAACGCGGTCATCGGTCTCGCGCGGCTCCACGCGGCGGGCGATCTCGACGACATGCTCGCCCGCATTCAGAACGAGCTTTTTGATCTCGGCGCCGAACTTGCGACGCCCGACACGGGAGAAGACCTCGGTTTCGAGCCGTTGAAGGTCGTTGATAGCCAGGTCGACCGGTTGGAAGCTGAGATCGACCGGATGAACGAAAAGCTCGAACCGTTAAAGAGCTTCGTGCTGCCCGCCGGAGCGCCCGTCGCCGCAAATCTCCATCACGCCCGCACCGTTTCACGGCGCGTCGAACGGCTGATGGTCGCTTTGGCAAGAAAGGAGCCGGTTGCCGATACGGCTCTGCGCTATATCAACCGCCTCTCCGACCACCTCTTCGTCTGTGGGCGGATCGCCAATGACGATGGCAAAGGCGACGTTCTCTGGGTCCCCGGAAAAAGCCGCTAGCAAAGACCGAATGATTGGAAGAATCGTTCGGCCCGGCGCGATCTGGCCTACAGCGCCTTCTTGAAATGCGTTCACTCCGAGGCCAAAACCTCTGCTGACATGACAGGCGGCCCCTAAATGACTCGGCAGCCGACAAAACGTTTCGGGAGCAAAGCCCCATGAAAATCCTCGTCGCCGTCAAGCGCGTGGTCGACTACAACGTGAAGATCCGGGTGAAGCCGGATGGCTCGGGCGTGGAACTCGCCAACGTCAAGATGAGCATGAACCCCTTCGACGAGATTGCCGTCGAGGAGGCCGTACGGCTCAAGGAAGCCGGTACGGCCGAGGAGGTCATCGCGGTTTCGATCGGGCCGAAACAGTCTGCCGACACCATTCGCACCGCGCTCGCCATGGGCGCCGATCGCGGCATTCACGTTGCGACCGACGAAATCGTCGAGCCGCTTGCCGTCGCCAAGATCCTCAAGGGAATCTGTGAAACCGAAACGCCAGACCTGGTCTTCCTCGGCAAGCAGGCGATCGACGATGACTGCAACCAGACTGGTCAGATGCTGGCCGCTCTGACGAACTGGGGGCAGGGCACGTTCGCCTATAAGGTCGAGCCGTCGGACGGCAGCGTGAAGGTGACGCGCGAGGTCGATGGCGGCCTCCAGACTGTCGATCTGAACCTGCCCGCCGTCGTCTCGGTCGATCTGCGCCTCAACGAGCCGCGCTACGCCTCTCTTCCCAATATCATGAAGGCGAAGAAGAAGCCGATCGACGCCAAGACGCCCGACGATTTCGGCGTCGACATCGCGCGTCGGCTTGAAGTCCTGAAGACCGAAGAGCCCGAGAGCCGTCAGGCCGGCGTGAAGGTCGCCTCGGTCGACGAACTGGTCGACAAGCTCAAGAACGAAGCCGGCGTCCTTTAAGGCGCGGGAAGGATAATCGACATGACCACTCTTCTTCTGGCCGAACACGATAATACAGCGCTCTCTTCGGAGACCGCGAAAGCCTTGACCGCTGCGAAGGCGCTCGGCTCTGACGTCCATCTCCTCATTGCGGGCGAGGGCGTGGGAGCCGTCGCAGAGGCCGCCGCCAAACTCGACGGCGTCGCGAAGGTCCTGACAGCGGAAGCTCCGATCCTCGCCAACCGCCTCGCCGAGCCTGTCGCCGCGTTGTTGGTCGAGATGGCTGGCGGTTACGACGCGATCGTCGCGCCCGCCACCACGATGGGCAAGAATGTCTTGCCGCGAGCGGCAGCGCTTCTCGACGTCATGCAGATTTCCGACGTAATGAGCGTCGAAGGCCCGGATACCTTCAAGCGGCCGACCTATGCCGGCAACGCTGTCCAGACGGTCAAATCCTCCGATACCAAGAAGGTGATGACCATTCGCACGTCGAGCTTCGATGCAACGGGCGAGGGCGGCTCGGCCCCGATCGAAGCCGTGTCGGTTTCGGTGATTGATCCCGGCCTGTCGAGCTTCGTTTCGGAAGAGCTGGCGCAATCGGAACGTCCGGATCTTGGCAGCGCCAAGGTGGTCGTTTCTGGCGGTCGGGCGCTCGGCTCGGACGAGAAGTTCCGTGAAATCATGATGCCACTTGCCGACAAGCTCGGCGCGGCAGTCGGTGCATCGCGCGCGGCGGTCGATGCCGGCTACGCCCCGAACGACTGGCAGGTGGGACAGACTGGCAAGGTCGTCGCGCCGGAGCTCTACATTGCATGCGGTATTTCCGGCGCGATCCAGCATCTCGCCGGCATGAAGGATTCCAAGGTGATCGTCGCGATCAACAAGGACGAGGAAGCGCCGATCTTCCAGGTTGCCGATTACGGCCTCGTGGGCGATCTCTTCGAACTGGTACCGGAACTGACCGAGAAGCTGTAACGGTTCTGAAGGGGCTTCTTGGCCCCTTGGAACGCAATGCCTCCCGGTTTATGCTGCACTGCATATAACTCCGGTCTCACTTCTGGTTCGAAGCCGAGACCCAAGAAACGGATCGGGAGGCAGTCATGGCCGAAATCAAAAGCGTTGGTATCATCGGAGCCGGACAGATGGGCTCGGGGATCGCGCATGTCGTCGCGCTCGCGGGCATGAAGGCCCGGCTCTACGATGTCGGCGAAGACCAGACCAATAAGGGCCTGTCGGTCATCCAAAAGGGGCTCGACCGCCAGGTTTCGTCCGAAAAGATCACGGACGATGCCCGCACGAGCGCGCTGTCGCTGATCGAGACCTCCACCGACCTCTCGACCCTTGGCGATCTCGACCTCGTCATCGAGGCGGCGACCGAGAACGAGGACGTTAAGCGGAAAATCTTCCGCGAGATCTGCCCAAACCTCTCCAAAGACGCGATCCTCGCCTCCAACACTTCCTCGATCTCCATCACGCGCCTCGCTGCGGCGTCCGATCGGCCGGAACAGTTCATGGGCATTCACTTCATGAACCCGGTCCCGGTCATGAAGTTGGTCGAGCTGGTTCGCGGCATTGCCACAGCAGAGGCGACCTTCGAGGCTTCCAGGGGCTTCGTCGATAAGCTCGGAAAGACGGTGACTGTCTCGGAGGACTTCCCGGCATTCATCGTCAACCGCATCCTGCTGCCGATGATCAACGAGGCGATCTACACGCTCTATGAGGGCGTCGGATCGGTCACCTCGATCGACACGGCGATGAAGCTCGGCGCGAACCATCCGATGGGGCCGCTGCAGCTCGCCGACTTCATCGGCCTCGATACATGTCTTTCCATCATGCAGGTTCTGCACGATGGATTGTCGGACTCGAAATATCGGCCATGCCCGCTTCTCGTGAAATATGTCGAAGCCGGGTGGCTCGGACGCAAGGTTGGGCGCGGCTTCTACGATTATCGTGGTGATGAGCCGGTTCCGACCCGCTGACGCTCATCTGAATCTTTTGATATTTTGGATGAGATTTGTCTCACATGATCCTGATCGGACAATATGATTCGCCTTTCGTGCGCCGCGTCGGTATTGCCCTGACGCTCTACGGAATGGAGTTCGAGCATCGGCCATGGTCGGTCTTCGGCGACGGCGAAAAGATCGCCGAATATAATCCGCTTCGCCGCGTGCCGACCCTGGTTCTGGATGACGGCACGGCGCTGCTCGATTCGACGACCATCCTGCTTTACCTCGACGAAGAGGCTGGATTGGAGCGAGCGCTTCTGCCGCCTCTCGGCACCGAGCGGCGAGACCAGCTCAGGATCTGTGCGCTGGCTCACGGCCTCTGTGAGAAGATGGTCGCGTTGATTTACGAACGGGTTCTGCACGAGACATTGTCGGATGTCTGGGTAGAGCGTTGCACGACGCAGATCGGCGAAGTCCTCGACGTGTTGGATGCTGAGGTCGCCGGCCTGACTGAAGACTTTGTTTTCGCCGCAAAGCCCGGCCATGCGGACATCGCGATCGCAGCGGCATTCCGCTTTCTCTCCGACGCTCATCCAACGCTGCGCTCTGCGAAGCACTATGAGGCGTTAATAGCGCACACCGCCCGATGCGAAGCGCTCTCGGCATTCCACGCAATCCGCCAGGAATTCATCTCGCCGGCATAAGGGGCTGTCGGCGGCTGAACTCACTCCGTTTTCAGTGGTGAGGCCTCCGCCAAGATCCGAACCGTTTCCACTGCTTCATCGGCACCGGTCTCGGGCGCCGTGCGGCTCTTCACGCAATCGATGAAGTGCAACAGTTCATTGGTCAGCGGTAGACCGGCCTCATAGTTGATGTGCTCGACCGGCGCATTGACGAAGTCGAAGCCCTTTACGTTCGGCCAGACCTTGTGGCCGTAGAATGCAAGTTTCTCGTTCTCGGGTGCAAGATCGTCGAAGACCAGCATGCCTTCGGTGCCAATCGCCACGAAACGGCGATCGCGATAGGGCGAGACGCGTGACACGTGGACATCGGCCGTCACCCCATTGGCGAAGGTGAAGGACATGTCTCCGATATCGGCCTCGTCGCTGAGAACGGTCCTGCGCTTGCAGCGGATGGTATCGGGGTGGTCACCGGCGAGATGCAGGATCAGCGAGAGGTCGTGCGGCGCAAGATCCCAGATCGCGTCCATTCCGAGAAAGCGGCCGAGCCCCAGCCGGTTGGCGATGAGATGCTTCACCGTGCCGATCTTGCCGGAGGAAACGAGCTCGCTGAGCCGCCGAAAGACAGGATGGAAGCGCAGCACATGCCCGACCATCAGCAACCGGCCATGCTCCTCGGCAGCGTTGGCGGTGAGCTTGGCCTCCTCGTGATCGAGTGCGATCGGCTTTTCGATGAGAACGTCCTTGCCGGCAGCGAAGGCGCGGCGGGCAGTCGGCCCGTGGAGTTTGGCTGGAAGCGCCAGCACCAGCGCGTCGATGTCTTCGCTTTCAATCGCCTCGTCGACCGTGAAAACCGGCACATTGTGCTTTTCCGCAAACCCCTTGGCGCGCGCAGCATCCTGATCAGCAACCCCTCCGAGGCAGCGCAGTTCGGCAAGCGTACGGACATGGTTCTGGCCCCACTGGCCACAGCCGATGACGGCGATGTTCGGTGCCATGAAAGCTCCTTCGAAGAGGTCTTGTTGGTCGACTGCCGGGTTAGGCGGTGCGGTCGGCGGGTGCAAGCCCTGCCGCGCCGGCTTTCGGCTTCATGCGCTTGTAGCGGATGGTCTCGAAGCGCATGGCAAGAAGGTCGACCATCAGGAACCTGCCGATCAGCGGTTCGCCGGTTTGGCAAATGACCTTGATCGCTTCGGATGCCGCGAGTGTGCCGAGAACACCGGTCGTCGTACCTAGAATCCCGGCCTCCGCGCAGCTCGGCACGGTCCCGGCCTCCGGTGCTTCGGGAAAGAGGTCGCGATAGCGCGGCAGGAGTACGCCGTCTGCACCTTCCCGGTATGGTGTGAGCACGGTGAGCGAGCCGGAGAAACGCTGGACGGCGGCCGTCACCAGCGGGACTTTCGCGGCTTCGCAGAGGTCGGCCATCGCATAGCGGGTCGCGAAATTGTCCGATCCGTCGATGGCGAGATCGCAGGATGCGACTAGGTCAGTGCCGTTCTCTTGCGTGAGTCGGATGGGGTGGGATTCGAACTGACAGTAAGGATTGACGCGTTTCAGCGCGTCCGACGCGCTGTCGAGCTTCGATCGGCCGACATCCTCCGTACCATGGAGCACCTGGCGCTGAAGGTTGGATAGTGACACCGTATCGTCGTCCGCGCAGACGATCGTGCCGACACCGGCAGCCGCAAGATAAAGTGCCACCGGAGAACCGATACCGCCCGCGCCAATGACGAGAACCCGCGCAGCCTTCAGCTTCTGCTGTCCGGCACCGCCAATTTCCGGCAACACGATGTGGCGCGCATAGCGTTCTAATTCGTCTCTGTTCAGCGCCGGATCGGTCATGATGTCATTCCTCCTTCGCCGGTATGGCGGCGCCGTCGGCGATGGTGATGATCTGGGCGCGATCACCCAGCGCTACAAACAGGCTTTCGTCCGTTCCGGTCATGAAAGTCTGCCCCCCCAGCTCTCCGACGAGATCGAACAGGCTCGCGCGTCGTCCGGCATCGAGATGGGCCGCGATCTCATCGAGGAGAAGGATCGGTGCCATGCCGGACAGCGCCGATGTCAGCCGTGCATGGGCGATGACCAGCCCGACGAGAAGCGCCTTCTGTTCGCCCGTCGACGAAAGCCCGGCTGGCATCTGCTTGGCAAGATGCGTGACCTGAAGGTCAGCCCGGTGCGGGCCTTCGAGCGTTCGCCCCGCGGCCGCATCGCGATGCCTGTCGCGGGCGAGGCGTTCGCGATATCGATCCTCGACCAGAACCGCCGGTCCATCGAAACCGCCGTCTTCCAATCCTGATGAAAGCTCAAGCCCGGCTTTCGGAAAGGGCAGGGACGGATCTGTCAGTGCGACGGCATTTGTCAGGTTGGTCACCAGTTCGCTTCGCGCGAAGGCCATTGCCACACAGAGCTCGGCCATCTGTGTCTCGATGCCCGCCAGCCACCGATCGTCCACCCGGTTGTCCGACAGAAGCCGATTGCGCGATCGCATGGCGCGTTCGAAATCGGATGCACGGCGACCATGGGCGGGATCGATCGAAAGCACCATCCGATCGAGAAAGCGTCGGCGGTCACCGGCGGGCCCGGTAAAGAGCCCGTCCATCGCCGGCGTCAGCCAGACAATGCGTGCGATATCCAGAAGCTCCTCGGCAGATTTCACCTGGGTCTCGCCGATCCGAACCTGCCGGGATGCTGGCCCTTCGCCGTCGAGGCGTACGCTGGTGATGACTGCCGTCTCGTCGCCGTCAGCGCTGATCTGCGCACGAACGGAAAAGCCGGAGGCCCCGCCTTGCCGAGCCATCTCGCCATAAGCTGACCGGCGCAGGCCGCGTCCAGGCGACAGAAGAGACAGCGCTTCGAGAAGGTTTGTCTTGCCCGCGCCGTTCGCGCCGGCAAACACCACGAAGCGCTTGTCGAAGCTCAGGTGCAGCGAAGCATAGTTGCGGAAGTCGAACAGCTTGAGCGAGGTCACCTCGCTCGGCGTGCCGGGCGTGGCTTGGCTCATCGAAACGCGCTCGTGAAGAACCGGTGTGGCCTCACACCCGCATCGGCATCAGGACGTAAAGCGTCGACGTATCGCCGCCGTCTCTGATCAATGTCGGGGAGCCCGGATCGGCCAGCACGAAAACCGCTTCCTCGCCGGAGAGCTGGCTCGTGACGTCGAGCAGGTAGCGGGCGTTGAAGCCGATCTCCAGATCGTCCGAATCGTAGCCGACGGGCAGTTCCTCGGTCGCAGTGCCCGCATCAGGCGAATTCACGGTCAGCGTCAGCTGGGAGTCTGCGAGGGTCAGCTTCACCGCGCGGCCACGTTCCGACGAGATCGTCGACACGCGATCGACCGCAGACGAGAACGACGCGCGGTCGAGCGTCAGTTCCTTGTCATTATTCTGCGGGATCACGCGCTGGTAGTCGGGGAAAGTTCCGTCGATGAGCTTGGAGGTCATGACGACCGGGCCGATCGTGAAGCGGATCTTGGAGTCGGAAAGATCGACGCGGATCTCTTCGTCGTCGTCGCAATCGCCGAGCAGCTTCTGGATTTCGCCGACGGTCTTTCGCGGCACGATGATGCCCGGCATACCCTCAGAACCGCTCGGCGCCGCCATTTCGGCACGCGCGAGACGATGGCCGTCGGTTGCAACGGCCCGCAGCATGAGATCGCCTTCGGCTTCGATCGTGTGGAGATAGATGCCGTTCAGATAATAGCGCGTTTCCTCGGTCGAGATCGCAAACTGGGTGCGTTCGATCAACCGGGCGAGGGCGCCAGCCTCCATGGTGAAGCCGTGGCTGAGTTCACCAGCCGTGATGTCCGGAAAATCCGTCTCTGGCAGGCATTGCAGGCGGAAATTCGACCGACCGGCCGACACCGTCATCTGGGTGCCTTCGCCATTGAGATCGAGCTTGACCTCGGCGCCGTCAGGCAGTTTCCGCACGATGTCGTAGAGCAGATGGGCCGGTACGGTGGTCGCACCTTCCTGATCGCCCTGCGCCGTCACTTCTTCGGTGATCTCGATGTCGAGATCGGTCGCCTTCAGGCCAAGTGTCTTCGAACCTGCACGCAGGAGAACGTTCGACAGGATCGGGATCGTGTTCCGTCGTTCCACCACGCGGTGAACGTGGGCCAGCGACTTCAGAAGGTTCGATCTCTCGATGATGATACGCATAAGACTGGACCATTCGCGAAAAAAGCGGGCGAGGGCGGCTCGAGAAGCCACCCAACCGTCGGAATGCCGGTCTTAAAGAAAGAAAGACAGGTTTGGAAGCGTTCGAGCGCGCGAAGGATGTGGACGACTACAACCTATTGGCTCCAGCCGTCCGATAGAACCGCTTACTCCTCGATCATCCTGCGAATGACGTCGAGTTCCTCGGAAAACGCCTCGTCCTTGCCGCGCTCCGCCTCGATCTTGCGGACCGCATGAAGCACCGTCGTATGGTCGCGTCCACCGAAACGCCGGCCGATCTCGGGGAGCGAGCGCGGCGTCATGGTCTTGGCAAGATACATCGCGATCTGTCGCGGCCGGACGATGGTACGCGTTCGACGCGCGGACAGGATGTCCGTCCGCGAGATGTTGTAGTGGCGCGAGACAAATTTGAGGATGTCCTCGATCCGCACACGGCGCTCTGCGCTCGTCCGCGAGAACTGCGAGAGAAGATCGCCGATCGCGTCCGGTGTCAGCGGCTGACCCAGCGAATGGCGGAAGGCGATCTGGTTGAAGGCGCCTTCGAGATCGCGGCCGGTGCCGTCGACTCGCCGGGCGATCGCATCGATCGTCTCCTCGGGCAGGACAAAGGTCGGGTCTTCTACGGCGAGGGCGCGGATGCGCATTTCGACGATCTCGCGGCGCATCGCATAGTCAGGCGTCGCAAGCTCAAGCGTGATGCCGTTTGAAAGGCGCGAGCGAACGCGCGGATCGAGGCTTTCGAGATCCTTGGCCGGCCGGTCCGCCGCGCAGATCACGTGCTTGGCCGAGTCGATCAGGGCATTGAGCAGGTGGCAGAATTCCTGCTGGATCGATTTGCCCTGAAGAAACTGCACGTCGTCGATGATAAGGACATCGATGCCGCGCAGTGTTTCCTTGAGATCGAGCGCCTTGTTGTCGCGGATCGCGGAGGCGAAGCGCCACATAAAATATTCCGCTGTCAGATAGACGACGCGCGGCGCATCCTCGCGCGCGGCCGCCGAATTGGCGATCGCCTGGAGAAGATGCGTTTTTCCAAGTCCGACGCCAGCATGGACGAAAAGCGGATTGAAGCGGAAGGACTGCGGGCCGTTCTCCGCGATAGCCCGGCCGGCGGCGAGGGCCACACGGTTGGCCGTGCCCTCGACGAATGTCTCGAAGACATAGCGTGGATCGAGCGGCGAGCCGATCTCACAGCCATTGGCGATGCCGGTAGGCTTGATCTGTGTAGGGCGGGGCTCAGCCGAAGACACTTCGCGGCCGGCGAATTCAACGACGTTAGCTGCCTGACCGGTTTTGGCGATCGTCGCGGGCCTTACTCCCTCCGCGTCCCGTCCGTTCTTACGGATATTGACGCCGCCGCCGCGAACGGCGCTTCTGACCACGATATCGACGCGAAGCGTGCCGGGTACTTCCGCCTTGAAAGCTTCGGTCAGCATGTCCTGATAGTGCCCGCGAATCCACGAACGCAAAAAGGCCGTCGGCACCGATACCTGACAGACGCCCTTGCCGGCATGATCAAGATGCATCCGCTGGAACCAGCTGGCGAAGATTTCCGGGCCAAGCTGGGCTTTCAGCCGCGTATTCACCCGGGTCATGATCTCGTCATTCCCACGAGGCTGACCTGCTCCGGCCTGATCGTCCGTGGTTACCGCCATCATTGTACCGCCCTTCGTTCAGTCAAAGGAAGAACCGGCCCGCTTCTCGCCGGCTTCCCAATTTTCATGCGCATTTAAGTTCAAGCTGCTTCGTCAGCCCTGCTGCCAAGGCAGGGATTCAGCCTTCCATCCGCCTCGCTTGCCGCGGTGGCCGTTCTCGTCCGGCGGGCCTTCGAAGCCGCCGGATATATTGAAGCAGTTGGAGAAGCCGTGAGCCGTCATCGTCGCGGCGGCAGAAGCCGAGCGTTGGCCGGACCGGCAGAGAAAATAGACCTCTGCCTCCCGGTCACCGCCTGCATTTTCGATAGCCTCGGACACGAGCGACACAAAGTTCGGATCGATCGACATGCTCGGATAGGTCTGCCATTCAGCCAGAAGCGGTTTCTTGCCGGAATCGTCGAGCCGCGGAATTCCGACAAATGTCCATTCCGGGCGCGTTCTGACATCGACTAGAAAAGCGTTCTGGTTCTCCTTGAGACGAGCCCAGCATTCCGACGGTGTAACGTCGGCTTTGTATTCACCCTGCATGTCGAACTTTCCCCGTTCCCCCGAAACTGGATTTCGGAAGTTGCACACGTCCTAGAGACGGGCGCTGTATTTCAAATTAAAGACTAAGGGAGCCTGTTTACGCTCTAGCGATCACCTGGACTCGATCCAATCTTGAAATGCGAAGGTTTCCTCGCGTTCAATCTTGGTTCAGTCGGGGTATCCACCACGTCGTTTCGCTCCAACTTTTCGTCGTCGGAGAAACGTTACGGCCCCCTTCGAAGCGTGGCAAGGCGAGTCTCGGAAGATTCCGAATCCAGCCATATCCAGTGTGGCGCACTTGGCGAAACCGGTCGCTGAACCCCTCGCAAGAATCCCTTAGAGTCAGGGCTTCCACAGAAAAGTTCTGTTGATAGCCGACGTTCTGAATATTTTTTTTCATCCCTCGCACAGGGTCCGCTTGACTCAAGGGATGCACGAAATGCGCTTTTTCACGAAATCTGATTTGCTCAGTGACCTTTTGTAAACCTATGATTTCAAAGGATATTTTGAAAAGTCTCCGAGCTCGATCGGATTTGCATCAAATACATGCAGTTCCGCATAACGAATCGATGACAGCTCGGGCAGCCTGCCGCCTTTATGATCCAACGCTTTCGCGGCAGCTCCCTGCTTGACTGGCATAAGAGATGCTTCGCGATTCGAGCTGTCGATCTCGAACGCTCCGAATGGAGAGTTGCATCATTGCCCTGACCCAAGCTGGAGACGGCTCATTGCGCATCGGATGTCAGTCAAAGGACAACGCGACGACAAGCTGGCGACGGGCCCGTCGCAGCCGGAAACTCTTAAGAGCCTCCAACAATAGCTTTGAGCGTGAGGCCGCAATCCAGGCAGCGCCCCGACTTTCTTGAATTGTCACCACAGCATGCCGAGCCGAACAGCGTTAACCAGGTATTAATATGTGCTCTTGGATTTCGCTCAATTCCCGGCACAGTATGTCTCGTTTCGGCACAGCCGTTCTAAGCGGTCGGTGAGACGGTAAACCCGATTTTAACATTTCGTGATCGGCGCTGCCCGGAACCCGACAGATTTTGAGTGCAGAGAGGTTCGCAAGCCACAGAAGACAGGTCCTGACCAAACGCTCGCTTGGGGAAGTTTAAGCGTTGGGCAGGCACACTGGCCTAGTTTTCTCGAATGGCGGACACATCGAAGGTCATTCGACCTCATCGAGGGGAACCAGACAATATGACGAACATGCACGCCGCTTTCGCGACGAGCCTGAAGCGAGGATTGGTTCTTTCGCTTTGCTTCATTGGTCTGTCGGCTCAACCAGCCGCTGCCGACTGGAAGGCGCCCTGGAAGGACACTGACCGCGCCCTTGTCATCGATGCATATGAGTTCAATCCGATCGACTGGGAAAAGATGACGGCGGACGAACGGATCGCCGGTTTCATCAACAAGGCTTCGGACGGGATGCCGCCGAAATATCGTTGCGGCTCGAAGCGCGACGACGCCTGGAAGCTCTGCAAGAACCGGTGGTGGAAATATTCCGTCACCAAAGAGCTCTATATGACCCGCCGCCAGATTGCTGACTCCCTCGGCCTGCTCTGGGGCGCATATCATTTGGCGCGCCCGGGTAACCCACGCGCCCAGGCCGATCATTTCATCGATTTTGCCGAACCACGCGAAGGCGATCTCATCGCCCTCGATATCGAGGATCTGAGCGATGAATTCATGAGCCTCGAGGACGCGGAAATCTTTGCCGAGCAGGTGAAGGTCCGCACGGGGCGCTATCCGGTTCTCTATACCAATGGGAACACCGCCAAGCACATCTCGACCAACCGCGAGGACTATCCGCTGCTCTCGCGCCTGCCGCTCTGGTACGCACGCTACACCGGCGACATCACCGGCAAGTTCCCGGAAGAGACCTGGCCGCGCTACGCGTTGTGGCAGTTTTCCTCGATGCACAACTGCAATAGCCGGTCGTGCCCCTACCGGGTCGACGGAACGAAGGACGATATCGACGTCAACGTTTCGCATCTCGATGTCAAAGGTCTGAAGGCAGCATGGCCCTTTGACGAACTTCTTCCAGAGCCAAAGCCTGAGACCGATCCGGGCATGCTGGTTGCGTCGGTCGATGAAGAGGCCGAGGCTGAAGTCGCTGGCGTGCTGGACCCAGCCAATGACGGTGCCGAAACCGCTGATGGCATGTTGGCCGCCTATGGCCCGATGGCCGATCGTCCGAAGCGCATCGATCCGCTGAAGCTTCTGAACCAGGCCGCCGCCAAGGGCCCTGAACATGTGGAAAGCCGCGTGCAGGCTACTTTGGAAGAAGCTGAGGAAGCTGCAAAGGCCAAACTAGAGGAAGCTGCGGTCATCCAAGGCGATCCTGCTCCGGGCATGCCTGTTCCGAGGCCGAACCCGCTGCGTGCCGAAGTTTCGAAGGGTTCTGACACTGAAGCGACCGAAACCGAGGCCGTCTCTGAAAACGAGGCTGAAGACGCCATAGCCGACGAGCAAGCTTCTCTCGGTAGCGAAAAGACAGGCGTTGCGAAGGTTTCAAATGCTGCTCTGGCCCTTACGGGGACAGCGAAGGGTTCCAAGTCGGCAATGGCTCTGGCACGCCTGGCCGAAGCCTCTCCTGGGGCTTCGCCTGCTTCGATCGCGGAAGCGACAGGTAGCGAAGGAACAGAGCACGACATGCCCTATACCGTTCTCACCCATGCGGATGCCCGTGTTTCCTCCGCTTTCAGCCTCACTCACTGAGTTCGGATCGTTTTAGAGCCGGATTAATCCGGCTCTTTACGGAACATCCTTTGCACTGCGGCATTGGCCTCCGACAAGGTATAACAAGTGTTGGAGTATGATGAATGGGTAGGGCAATTGGTGCGATCGTCGCGGTCATTGTCGTTGTTGTCGCCGCGTATTTTCTGTTCTTCTTCGTGAACGTCGATCAGACGCAGGAAGGCGAGCTTCCGGAGGTATCGGTCGAAGGCGGTCAGATGCCTGAGGCGGATGTAGAGACCGGCGATGTCGATGTTGGCTCCGAAGAGGTCACGGTGGACGTGCCGACCGTCGATGTCGAGCCGGCTCCAGAGGACGGCGCTGACGAACCAGCCGCTGATGCCGCTACCGAAGAGCAGGAACCGGCGACCAATAACTGACGCCACATTCTTGCCGACATAAGTCAGCCAAGCATCGAGGGTGCCTCATCATGGGGCGCCCTCTTTTTTTATGCTCGGTCCCAAGGGGAATTCTCGATGTCTTCTGACCCTTTCAGCGACGATCTGATCAGAGTGGCCGATGACCCCGAAGCCATGGAGCGTGCGGCATACCTTCTCGATAAAGGCGAGTGCGTCGTGGCGCCGACGGAGACCGTCTATGGTCTGACCGCAGATGCAACCAACGGCGAAGCGGTGGCGAAGATTTTCGCCATCAAGGGGCGCCCCGCCTTCAATCCGCTGATCTGCCACGTCCATGGCCTCGAACTGGCCGAACAGTTGGCGCGGTTCGGCGATGTCGAACGCAAGCTTGCGGCCGCCTTCTGGCCTGGCCCCCTGACGATCGTCGCCCCGATGCATCCTGATAGCCCGGTTCATGCACTCGCTATGGCTGGTCTGGAAACCATCGGCCTACGTCAGCCCGTTGGTGTCATGGCCGAGCTCTCGGCCAGACTGGACAGGCCTCTTGCAGCGCCAAGTGCCAACCTCTCAGGAAAGGTCAGCCCGACTTCGGCCGGTCACGTGGCGGCGAGCCTCGGTGATCGTGTTTCGCTCATTCTCGATGGCGGCTCGACCAGCATCGGCGTCGAATCGACGATCGTTACTGTCGAACCCGATCGGATCGTCCTTCTTCGACCCGGCGGAATTTCGCGCGAGGCGATCGCGGGTGTATCCGGCCTTCCGGTCGAAACCAAAGCCGAAACTGCTTCAATCAGCGCGCCGGGCCAGATGACATCGCACTACGCCCCGTTCGGGACGGTTCGCCTCAATGCGGCAAGCGTCGAGCCACACGAATGGCTGATCGCATTCGGCCCCGAGCGGTTACGCGGCGAGGAGCATGCGGCTGGTGTCGTCAATCTCAGTCCATCCGGCAGTCTGGAAGAAGCTGCCTCGAACCTCTTCAGCCTTTTGGCGCTTCTCGATCGGCCGGACGTTCAAACCATTGCGGTCGCGCCGATCCCGAGCGAAGGGCTCGGCGAAGCGATCAACGACCGGTTAACACGCGCTGCCGCGCCCCGCTGAGCGCATTGCGGAAAGGGCCGGGTGGTGATTGATCTTGCACCCGATCGCTCGACGGGGTGCGCATCCGCGATAAAACCTCTGGATGGATGACGCACTGAATGAAATCGAACGAGACGTGCTGGACCGTTTCGCGGCGATCGTGGGCCCCGCCAACGCTCTCAGTCCAGACGAAGCTGGCCCCGCGTATTTTTCCGAGCCGCGCGATCTCTTTCATGGGCAGGCAGGCCTCGTCCTGAGACCGGGCTCGGTCGAAGAGGTGGCCGAAATCGTCAAGCTCGCAAACGAGACGGCGACGCCGATCGTGCCCCAGGGCGGCAATACCGGCCTCGTCGGCGGTCAGCAGCCGCGCTCGAAACGAGAAATTCTCATCAATCTCGCGCGCCTCGACGACATCCGAGAGCTCGATACTGTCGGTCGAACGATGACGGTCGGGGCAGGCGTCGTTCTCCAGACAGTCCATGAGAAGGCGGACGGGGCGGATCTGTTCTTTCCGCTTTCGCTCGGAGCCAAGGGCTCGTGCCAGATCGGTGGAAATCTCTCCTCCAATGCAGGCGGCACGGGCGCGCTGGCCTATGGTGTCGCGCGCGATCTCTGCCTTGGCATCGAAGCCGTGCTGCCGAACGGCGAGATCATCCACGGCCTGCGCCGGCTGAAAAAGGATAATCGCGGCTACGATCTGCGACATCTCCTGATCGGTGCCGAAGGCACTCTCGGAATCATCACCGGCGCGGTCCTCAAGCTTTTCCCAAAACCGAAAGGGCGTGAGGTTGCCTATGCCGGTCTGAAGACTCCTGAGGATATGCTGAAGCTGCTCGGCATCGCCGAACGCCGTGCCGGGGCAAATCTCACCGCGTTCGAATTTTTGCCCCGCATCGGCATCGAGATGTCGGTCAAGCACACCGAAGGGGCGCGGGATCCGCTTTCCGAAGCGCACGAATGGTATGTGCTCGTCGAAGTCACGTCCCAACGATCCGAGGAAGAAGCCTCCGGAACGCTGGAGGCGCTCTTGAGCGAAGGTTTCGAGGCCGGTCTTGTCGAGGATGCCGTGATTGCGCAGTCGCAGGCTCAGGCAGACGCGTTCTGGACGCTGCGGGAAGAGATGAGCTGGGCGCAGAAGCCGGAGGGCGGCTCAATCAAGCACGACGTCTCTGTGCCGGTCGCTACGATCCCCGAATTTCTGAATAAAGCCGATGAGGCCGTTCTTTCGGCAATACCGGACGCGCGCATCGTCGCCTTCGGACATCTCGGCGACGGCAATGTCCACTACAACATCTCGCAACCGATCGGCGCAGACAAGCAGGCATTTCTCGCGCGCTGGGACGAGATCAGCCATCTCGTCCACGAGATCGTACGCGGGCTCGACGGAAGCTTTTCCGCCGAACATGGTATCGGAGCCATGAAGGCAGAAGAGCTCGCTTCGACCAAGGCCAGGGCCGAGTACGAGGCCATGGTGGCGATCAAGCGGGCGCTGGACCCTAAGAACATCATGAATCCGGGTAAGGTGATTCAGATTTGATTCAAGTTTTCTTCTTGCTAACCCTTTGGTACGTCAAATTTGCTTAACCCCATTTCTTAGCAGGAGCGCAAGAGGCGGCGTCTAGGTTGGTCTCATCAAAAGGCCGGAGCAAACCGGCCGAACGAGAAGCCGAAAACGGCTCTCAGGAGAGGCAGAGGCGTCATGACCACCAGTGTTGCACATTCCTTCGATGCTCTTAAACCAGAATGGGCCGATCGGCCCGTCCGCATAGACCCGACCCTTCCCGTCACATCGCAGTCGATCGAAGTTCCGGCTGCCGATGGCGAACTGGTTCGCTATCAAGTAAGCCCGCGTGGAGCCGTGATCCATCGCAAACTGGAGCGCGCCGGCCTCCCCGTATCGATCGCTCTCTCCGCTCGCGCTTTCAGGGGCATCGCAGCCCGTGCGATGGAGCACGAAGACGGTTCGGTCACCGTTACTCTCGAACTGCACCATCATACCGATCCGGCGCTCTGTGTGCCGCTGCTCGTCGCCTCCGACCTTTACGATGTCGCTGCCGACTGGCGGTCCTGGTCGGACTTCTTCGGTCTGCCGATGCTGATGGTCGAGGCCGATGGTTCGGTCGTCGCGCTTGAAGACACGGTGGGCACCGTCAAATCGGGTGAACCAGCACCGCGCCGCCGCTCGGCGAACCGCGCGCGCCGTCCGCGTTTCCTTGCCCGTCGCAAGCCGGGTGGTCTCGGCATGCGCATGGTGGTCGACGGCGAAGAGATCATCGCCCGCACCTGATCCTCGATCGACTGGAACGAAAAGTGCGCGCTTCGATCAGGTCGAGGCGCGTTTTCTTTTGCGTCTGCCGAGTTCGATCGCCTTAAATCAGCTTGAGGCCACGCAGACTGGCGTGGCCATTCTTCCCGATGATGACATGATCGTGCAGCGAAATTCCCAAGGGTTTCGCTGTCGTCTCGATCGTGCGGGTCATCTCGATATCGGCGCGCGAAGGTGTCGGGTCGCCAGACGGGTGATTGTGAACCAGGATCAGCGCCGTCGAATTCAGCTCGAGTGCACGGCGCACAACCTCACGCGGGTAAACCGGCGTGTGGTCGACGGTTCCATGCCCCTGCACCTCGTCCGCGATAAGGGCGTTCTTCTTGTCGAGAAACAGAATGCGGAACTGTTCGCGAGGTTCGTGCGCCATCACCGCCGTACAGTAGTCAAGAACCGCCGACCATGATGAGAGCACCTCGCGTTTCCTCACGGCGGAGCGCATTGCGCGCTGATTGATCGCGGAAACGATCGACAGATCGAGAGCGACGGCTTCCTTCACACCCTCGACCTCCGCAAGCAGCCGTCGCGGCGCATTCAAGACCTCACCGAGTGAGCCAAAGCGCGCGATAAGCGCCTTGGCGATCGGCTTTACGTCCTTGCGCGGGATGGACCGGAAAAGAATGAGCTCCAGAAGCTCGTAGTCTGCGAGGGAATCCGGGCCCTGTTCGGCGAATCGGCCCTTCAGCCGTTCCCGGTGACCGTCGTGATGCTTCGCAGGGGATGTCGACGAGCCGGAATTGCGCTCGCCGAAGCCGTTGGAAGCCGATGCATCTTCCCGGAATTCGGCGCGCTCGTTCTTGCCCGCCATCGCGGATGTGCCTCAGGCCGCTTCGACGAGGGGTGGGACCGTGATTCCCGGCGTGTCGAGGCCCTTCAGCGAATAGGTGAAGACCTCGCATCCGTCCTCGGTGACGCCCAGGGAATGCTCGTACTGCGCCGAGAGGGTCCGGTCGCGGGTGACGGCCGTCCAGCCATCGGCGAGGATCTTCACGTGAGGGCGGCCGATATTGATCATTGGCTCGATGGTGAAGATCATGCCGGGTTTCATCTCCGGGCCTTCGCCACGTGAGCCGTAGTGCAGGATGTTCGGCGCATCATGGAACAGTCGCCCGACACCGTGACCGCAGAAATCGCGCACGACCGAGCACCGCTCTGCTTGCGCATATTCCTGAATCGCCGCGCCGATATCGCCGATATGGCCGCCGGGCTTCACCGCCTCGATGCCTTTGAGGAGTGCGCGGTAGGTGACTTCGCAAAGACGCTCGCTCGCCCGCTTCACCTGTCCAACCGGATACATGCGCGAAGAGTCGCCATGCCAGCCGTCGACGACATAGGTCACGTCGATGTTGACGATGTCGCCCTCTTTGAGCGGCTTGTTGTTCGGAATGCCGTGGCAGACGACATGATTGATCGAGGTGCAGACACTTTTGGTGTATCCCCGATAATTGAGCGTTGCCGGAGATGCGTTACGCTCGATCCCGAAATCCCAGACGAAATCGTCGATGGCCTGGGTCGTCACGCCCGGTTTCACGATGTCGGCGAGCGCATCGAGGCATTCGGCCGTGACGCGGGAAGCCCGGCGCATCCCCTCAAATCCCTCAGGCCCGTAGAGCCTGATGACGCCAGTGTTGCGCTGGGGATTTGCTTCGGCTTCGAGATAGGTTGTCATGGCGCGTCGAACGGGTTCTATGAAAGACTAACGGGACAGCGGCGGATCGAGAACCGGAATCTCGACACTCGGGATTATGCCATTCAGAGTGATGTCGCACCGAACGCCATATGCTTCAACCCCTCTTTCACGCGCTGCGGCGAATGCAGTCGTATATCCCGGATCGAGATCGGCGGCGAGGGCGATCCTGTCGCAGTCGGCCCGCTGGACGACGTATAGCATGACCGACCGGTGTCCTGCTTCGACCTGATCGCCGAGTTCGCGCAGATGTTTCGCCCCGCGCGTCGTCACGCAGTCGGGAAACTCCGCAAGCCCGGCCTCGCGCATCAGATGGACGTTCTTCACTTCGATATAGACCGTTCGACCGTCCAGTTGCTCGCCGAGAAGGTCGATGCGCGAATTGATTCCGTATTTCACCTCGCGGCGCAAAGTTCCGAGATCTGAAAGGGCGGGAATGAGACCATTGCCGATCGCTTGCTCGGCAAGCCGATTGGGAAGACCGGTATTGATCCCGACCAGCGTTCCGTCCGCCTCGACGATTTCGAGCGTAAGCGGCAGCTTTCGCGCCTTGTTTGCCGAGCGCGAAAGCCAGACCCGCGAGTTTGACTCCTTCAGCCCCATCATCGCGCCCGGGTTCGGACAATGGACCGTCGTTTCTTCGCCGGTCTCGTCGATGACGACGTCGGCGAGAAACCGTTTGTAGCGTCTGATGAGACGTGCCGGCAGAAGAGGCGAGGGGAAGTCAACCATGAGGTTGCGCGTAGTCGGCAGGCGAGGGGGCGTCAACGTCAAGTCTCTGTCACGCGACCATCTGCAACACAGGCAGTTGTGCAATGCTTTAGGCAAGCTCTTCGTACGGAAGGACTGCTGGCTATCGAAACCGATTCTCGATATATGTCACGCGCGCTCAACCCGTCGCCGAACCGGGCGCGCAGAGGTTTAGCAGGTTGGGAGGACTTGATGATCCGGACTTCGTTGAAGATTGCCGTTGCCGCAATTGCGCTTTCCGCAGCGGCGCCTGCGCTTGCAGCAGGCGGTGCCGGAGCACCTGATGCCTGGTCCGACATCCGCGCCGACATCTACGGCGATCGCTCGATCATGGAGCAAAGCCCGCTCGTCGAACTCGTCACGCCCTATCGCGCCGAGAACGATCTGCGTGTGCCTATCCGGGCCAATGTTGACCTCCCCAAGGGTGAGGAGATCAAGAGCCTCACGCTGATCATCGACGAGAACCCCATGCCGGTCTCGGCCGATTTCGAGATGGCGACGGATACGGACGATTTTTCGGTGGAAGTGGCCATGCGCTTCAACGGTCCGACCAAGGTGCGCGCCATCGTCGAGACGAAAGCTGGCGAACTTCTCATGCACGAGGCGATGGTGAAGACCTCTGGCACGGGCGCCTGCGCCGCCCCGCCGACGACCGGCGTCGAAGAGGCGCTCGCGACCTTGGGCGAAATGGATCTGACCACACCCAACACGCTTCAGCGTGCCGCGAGCGATCACGACGAAGTCGCCCTCGACATCAGCCATCCTCAGCATTCCGGGATGCAGATGGATCAGGTGACGCTGCACTACATCCTAGCCCGCTACGTCCAGACCATCGAAAGCTGGGCGGACAACGAGAAGATGTTTACGATGACGGGCAGCATCTCGCTCAGCGAAAATCCCCAGATCAAGTTCAGCATTCCGGAAAAAGACGTCTCCGAACTGCGCATCCGAATGGCCGATACCGAAGGCGCGGTATTCCAGAAATCGTTCAGCCTCGGCGGCAGCTGAAGCGCGGTGCCTATCCGTCGTTTTAGGCGAACCGGATCGGTGCCACTCCATATCTGAGTGCCAGTTCATTCGGATAAAACAAAAGACCCCCGACGATCGCTCGACGGGGGTCTTTTGTTTTGGAATGCCGGGACCTGATCGGTCCCGACAGAATTCCGAAGCTTATTCCTCGTCGCCTTTGTTGCCCTTGAGGGCCGCGCCGAGAATGTCGCCGAGCGAAGCACCCGAGTCGGTCGAACCGAACTGCGCGACGGCTTCCTTCTCTTCTGCGATCTGCAGCGCCTTGATCGACAGGCCGACCTTGCGGGCCTTCTTGTCGAACTGGGTGACGCGGGCATCGGTCGTCTGGCCGACCGAGAAACGCTCTGGGCGCTGCTCGTCGCGGTCGCGAGCGAGATCGGAACGGCGGATGAAGGACGTCAGATCGGTATCGACGATCTTCACCTCGATGCCGCCATCGGTGACAGCCGTCACCTCGCACGACACGACCGAACCACGGCGAACGTCACCGGCTTCGGCAGCTTCTACGAACGGATCGCCGCCGACCTGCTTCATGCCGAGCGAGATACGCTCCTTCTCGACGTCGACGTCGAGAACCTGGGCCTTGACGAGATCACCCTTGTTGAACTCTTCGATGACCTGCTCGCCCGGACGGTTCCAGTCGAGGTCGGAGAGGTGGACCATGCCATCCACATCGCCTTCGAGGCCGATGAAGAGACCGAACTCGGTCTTGTTCTTGACTTCGCCTTCCACGACCGAACCGGCCGGGAACTTCTCGGCGAACGCGTCCCACGGGTTCTGAAGCGTCTGCTTCAGGCCGAGCGAGATGCGGCGCTTGTTCGGGTCGACTTCGAGAACAACGACCTCGACCTCCTGGGAGGTGGCGAGGATCTTGCCCGGATGGACGTTCTTCTTCGTCCAGGACATCTCGGAGACGTGGATGAGGCCTTCGATGCCCGGCTCCAGCTCGACGAACGCACCGTAGTCGGTGATGTTCGTGACGCGGCCCGTGACCTTGACGCCCATCGGATACTTGACGCCGATGCCGTCCCACGGATCTGCCTCGAGCTGCTTCATGCCGAGCGAGATGCGGTGGGTTTCTTGGTTGATCCGGATGATCTGGACCTTCACGGTCTGACCGATCTGCAGGATCTCCGTCGGATGGTTCACGCGGCGCCACGCCATGTCGGTGACGTGCAGCAGACCATCGATACCGCCGAGATCGACGAACGCACCATAGTCGGTGATGTTCTTGACGATACCGTCGACGACCTGACCCTCTTCGAGGTTCTGGACGATTTCCGAACGCTGTTCGGCGCGGCTTTCCTCGAGAACGGTACGACGCGAGACGACGATATTGCCGCGGCGCTTGTCCATCTTGAGGATCTGGAACGGCTGCGGCGTGTTCATCAGCGGCGTCACGTCGCGGATCGGACGGATGTCGACCTGCGAACGCGGCAGGAAGGCGACGGCTCCGTCGAGGTCGACCGTGAAGCCACCCTTGACCTGGTTGAAGATCTGGCCTTCGACCTTCTCGTTCTCGTTGAACTTGGCTTCGAGCCGGATCCAGCTCTCTTCCCGGCGCGCCTTGTCGCGCGACAGGACGGCTTCGCCGAGAGCATTCTCGATGCGCTCGACATAGACCTCGACTTCGTCGCCGACCGACAGATCACCGTCGCGGCCCTTGGCCCCGAATTCCTTGAGGGCGACTCGGCCCTCGACTTTCAGGCCGACGTCGACGACGGCCATATCCTTCTCGATCGCGACGACGGTCCCCTTGACCACCGTTCCTTCGGCAACGTCCTGCTCGTGGAACGAGGCCTCGAGCATCGAGGCGAAATCGTCGCGAGAGGGATTGAGATTTGACATTCGTTCTCCTTGAGGAACCCCTCCGGCCGCTTTGCCGAGCCCTGGAGAGGTTTATGCGCCATTGGCCGAATAAAAACGGCCCTGTTCGAGTTTCGATGGTCCAAAATCGGGTTCCGCCCGCATCCGACGCATCAAAGCGCGTCTGAGCGGGCCTGGCGGCGACCGATCGAAGTTACGAAGTCGGATTGCCACCGTCTGGCGCAGGGGAACGCCGGTCCGGACCGGTTGATCGAAGCTGTCGGCAAACGCGAAAAGCTGTCCGCACATGACCGAAAAGGGCGCGCCCTCTCTACGAGAGCCGCCCCGACAAACTCCATTCCGCTTTTTAAGATATTTGCGCGTCGATGAGACTGCAAGCTTTGCGGAACACGCCGTCTATACTCAATTCACTGGTATCCAGCAAGTGGGCGTCATCGGCCGGTTTCAGAGGCGAGATGGCGCGGTTGCTGTCGCGATCGTCGCGCTGGCGCACCTCTTCCAGGATCCGATCGTAGATGACCGTTCTCCCCTTCGCGTTGAGCTCGTCCGTGCGGCGGCGGGCGCGCACTTCGGCGCTCGCGGTAACGAAGATCTTCACGTCGGCATCTGGACAGATCACCGTCCCGATATCACGACCATCGAGCAGGGCACCACCGGGTCGGGCGGCGAATTCGCGCTGAAAGGCGTTCAGTGCCTGCCGGACCCCCTGATGGGCCGCGACGCGCGAGGCGAGCTCTCCCGCCTCACGTCCGCGAAGAGAGGCTTCGTCGATATCGCTGGTATCGAGATCACGAGCGAGCGGCGTCATCTGGTCCGGATCGTCGAGATCGAGAGCGAGACCTTGGGCTTTCCGACCGACCGCACGATAGAGGAGGCCGGTATCGAGATAGGGCAGGCCATAATGGATCGCGAGGCGCTTGGCGAGCGTACCCTTTCCAGCCGCGGCGGGTCCGTCGATGGCGATGACAGGAGACTTGGCCATAAGGTCTATCCTTCGTCGGAATTGGGGTCTGTCGGTTCGGCGGGCATCGGCAATTCGATGCGGCCCTTGTCGTCTAGCAGCAGAAGAATCGCCGCGATGATCGCACCCATCAGATAGGGAATTGCGATCATGAAGAGGAAAAGTTCGAGCTGACCGAGCCACAGCGCGATGGCGAGAACGGCATCGAGGACGCCGTTGCCTGTATCGAGTTGGCTTGGGGCTTCTCTTCCAACAAGCTCCGCGGTTGCTCGCATGCCGGACTCACTTGCCCAGACGAGTGCCACCGCTCCGCATGTGGCGAACAAAAGCGGCATCGGCAGGAGAGAGGTCAGACATGCCTTGAGCGTTCCGTGATTGGCTTTCAGCCCTCGCGCGCGCCAGCACCCGTAGATGAAAGAAATCGGGAGAAAGAAGACGATGACAACGAGGATAGTGAGGAGGTTGATCATCGGGCCTCCGCTTTTTCGCGGCGAATGCCAACGGAAACACAGTTGAGCGCGGCAAATTCCTGCCGGTCGAACAGCGTTGGCTCGGCCAGATAGCCCAGCAACATGTCGAAGGCGTCGACGCCGAAGAAGACAGGTCCGGTCTCACCTTCGGACGACACCGGTACGAAACTCGGGACTCCGAAAACGCCGGCCGTTATCGCCGCGTCGGTGTTCGACCGCAACGCTGCCTTCGAGGCATCGGCTAATGCAAGCGCGTGATCGAGACCAAGTTTGTCTGCCAGTTCCAGCAGGCCTTCATTCGTATCGATGGCTCTGCCCTCCGAAAAGACGAAGTCGAAAGCGGTCCGGACGATTTCGATCGATACGCCGTCACCTCCGTTTGCCCCGGCGAGGAGCCGCATGGCGGCCAGCGACTTGAAAGGATGGCGCGGGGGGAACCTCGCCGGGCGTCCTAGCGCATCGCCCAGAAAGACCGCGTGGCGATAGGTATGGAGCCGTTTCGCCGGAATTTCCGCCGGTCCGACCTGTCCGTGATGGGCAAGCAGGCCGCCGAGGAGCGTCGCAATCGGACGGATGTGCACATCGTCGGGAAGCTCGACCAAGCGAGCCAGAACGAGATGGGCGTAGGGAGAGACGAGATCGAAGTGAAAATCGAGCCGCCGACCTCCCGCCTGATCGCTCACGATGGGACTGCCACGTCGGAAATGTCGCCTCCGAAGCCACGCATCATATCGGGAAATTCGGGAAAGCTCGTCGCGATCATGCGTCCGTCGTCAACGATCACCGATTCTTCCGAAGCAAGACCCAGGACGAGGAAGCTCATCGCGATCCTGTGGTCGAGATGGGTGACGACCGTACCGCCGCCATAGCCTTTGCCATCGGGATCGCCATCGACGACAAGCCAGTCTCCGCCCTCTTCATGGGCAATATTGTTTGCCGCAAGGCCGGCCGCAACAGCGGACAACCGGTCGGACTCCTTCACACGGAGCTCGTCGAGACCCCGCATCACCGTCTTGCCTTTCGCGAAGGCGGCGGCGACGGCGAGAACTGGATACTCGTCGATCATCGACGGCGCCCGTTCGGGCGGCACTTCGACGCCGGTGAGTTCGGAATGCCGGATGCGCAGATCGGCGACCTCTTCGCCACCTTCTGTGCGCGAGCTGAGGATTTCGATCGATCCACCCATTTCGCGCAGCGTTTCGATCAGTCCGGTGCGAGTCGGATTCATCAACATGTTCTCGATCGTCAGGTCAGATCCAGGAACGATGAGACCGGCAACGATAGGAAAAGCGGCGGAGGAAGGGTCGCCCGGCACCTGGAAATCCGGGAGTCCCTTCAGGTCGCCCTGGCCCTTAAGGCGAATGTGCCGCGAACCGTCCGCTTTGGTCTCGACCTCGATCGATGCGCCGAATCCCTCGAGCATTTTCTCGGTATGATCGCGGGTCATCACGGGCTCGATCACGGTTGTGATACCCGGCGTGTTGAGCCCCGCGAACAGAACCGCGCTCTTCACCTGCGCCGAGGCCATCGGCACGCGGTATTCGATAGGCGCGGTCGATTTCGGACCGTGGATCGACAGCGGCAGACGGTCCTTGGAACGCGCGACCACCTGAACGCCCATCTCACGCAGCGGATCGAGCACACGGCCCATCGGGCGCTTGGAAAGCGAGGCATCGCCGATGAAAGTCGAGCCGAAATGATAGGCGCCTACAAGTCCCATGGTCAGGCGCGCGCCCGTTCCGGCATTTCCGAAATCGAGCGGCTCTGCCGGTTCGAGCAGGCATCCGTTGCCGACGCCATCGACCACGAATGCATCCCCGTCCTTGCGGATCAGCGCGCCCATGGCGACCATCGCCCGCCCTGTCGCAAGCACGTCCTCGCCTTCCAGAAGGCCGGTCACGCGCGTCGTGCCACTGGCAAGTCCACCGAACAGGAAAGCCCGGTGCGATATCGACTTGTCGCCCGGTACGCGCGACGTTCCCGTCAGACTGCGTCCACCTGCGGCACGCAAGGGTCGGGGGGCCTGTGTATCGCTGTGCATGAACGTCTTCTCTTCGGTCCTTTGCGGAACGCGGTCCGCCCGTTTTGCCGCGCCTTATTGCCTTCTCTGTGGATGCTTTGACAAGGAGGGGACCAACACGTAAGGCCAAGTCCGTTTTACGTGGCCCCATGATCTTCGAAAAGGATGTCATGGAGCAGCAGCCGGACAAAGGTGTGCTGGGTGGCGCGTCGCAGGGTCTGAAACCCTCCGCGTCCTTTCAGCGTACCCCATGAAACGAAGCAGACCGACGACGTCTTCAAACGAGGCAGATATGGCCAAACCCGAACTTGGAACCAAACGGATCGACCCGGAAACGGGCCGCAAATTCTACGACCTGAACAAGGACCCTATCGTCTCTCCCTATACGGGAAAGAGCTATCCGTTGTCCTTCTTTGAGGGTGAGCCTGAGCATAAGGCCCCAGAAAAGGAAGAAGAGGAAGAGACGGAAGTCGAGGCCGAGTCCGATGAGAAGACCGTTTCGCTGAACGACGTCGAAGACGAGGAAAGCGAGAAGGCGGACACCAAATCGCCTGACATCGACGCGTCCGACGACGAAGACGTCACCGTGGACGACGACGACGATGACGACGACACCTTCCTTGCCGATGACGACGATGACGACGACGATGTCTCCGACATCTTGGGCGGCGGCCGGGACGACGACGAAGAGTCCTGATCTGCTGTCGAACGGCGGTTTGCGCGGCGGATAACGCATCGCCGCGGCAAGCGAGAATATTGTCCGGACGGGAGCGCGGAAAACCGCTTGACCCGTCCGCACCTCTCGACTAAACCGCCGCCATCACGACGCGGTGCTTCTCAGGGCACCGCGACGGACCGCGATCAAATCGCGGCGTGGGGCTATAGCTCAGCTGGGAGAGCGCTACAATGGCATTGTAGAGGTCAGCGGTTCGATCCCGCTTAGCTCCACCAATCTTCTTCTCATTCTCTCGGTGGCGCGCAAGACTTCGGTCGGTGCCGATGATCCGCTTTCCAGTCAATTCGGCTCCCGAAATTCGACGTCGAGAGCGCTTCCACGAACCCCTTTGCCCGACCAGGTGCGACGGATTCGCCACTGAGACCGTTCGTTCTCGCATCATCGACCCTCCGCGCTACTTCGCCGGATTGTGAGAGCGGAATTGGACTATGGCAGCGAACAAGGTTCTTTCGAGCGAAGAGATCGAAACGGTCTTCCAGCGACTGTCGAAGGCAATGCCCGGCCGCACGAAGACCGCGAAAGGCCCGAAGGACCAGCCCGACCCTTTCCGGTCCGTGGTCTCGTGCATCCTTTCGGCCCAGAGCCGGGACACCAACACGAAAACGGCCACTGATCAGCTCTTCGCGCTGGCCAAGACGCCGGACGGTATCCTCGCCCTAGACGACGAAAAGATCGCCACAGCGATCAAGCCCTGCGGTCTCTACAACAACAAAACAAAGTCGCTCCGAAAGCTCTGCACCGCGCTCATCGAGAAGCATGACCGGACAGTGCCGCAGACGCGCGACGGCCTCATGAGCCTGCCGGGCGTCGGTCGCAAATGCGCCGACATCGTGATGAGCTTTACCTTCGGCGCCGACATCATCGCGGTCGATACCCACGTTCACCGCGTCTGCAACAGAATCGGCCTCACAGACGCAAAGACCGCAGATCAGACGGCCTCGCAACTCGAGCAGAACGCGCCGGACTGGGCTTTCCACGACGGGCACTTCTGGCTGATTCAGTTCGGCAAGAAAATCTGCGTCTCGCGCAAGCCGAAATGCGAGACCTGCCCGGTCAACGATCTCTGCCTTTATTTCACTGCAACAGGCACGGCCTGAGTCTGCTTAGTCCTCGCTGATCGTGCCCAACAGCGCCTGCGCACGGGCGCGGCCTTTCCTGGCAAACCAGTGTGTGCAGCAAATCAGAAAGCCATTCTCCACCCATCCATCATCGACCGCACGCAAGAGATCGTCGAATGGAGTGAGAATCGGATGTATGTCCTCGTCTTCGTCCGCCTTGCCGGCGTTTGCCCGCATCTCGGACGCGTCGACAATGGCGAGAAAAACGTTGACGTGTTCGGTCGTCAGCCCCGGCGTGCTCAGCATCGAAAAGCATCGCTCGATAGCCTTGGCAGTCATGCCCGTCTCTTCCGTCAGCTCCCGTCCGGCTGCCGCCTCCACCTCTTCGCCCGGATCGACGAGCCCTGCCGGAAGCTCGATGGCCGCCGCCTTGTCGAGCGCTAGGGCCGAACCGATACGGAACTGGCGAATGACCACGACGGAATCCGTCTTCGGATCGTAGGGAATGACCACCACGACCTGGCCGGTTTCGAGGAAATCGCGCCGCACATCCTTCGCGCGGGTCTCTCCGTCGAATTTTTCATGATCGAGGATCGTGCGCGTGTAAGGCCAGAAGCCGTCCGCAATTGCTTCCTTCGACCTGATTTCGAAATCGAGCGGCTGGTCGGCGAGCTGGTCGCGATAAGAGTGCCGGCTCATTGCGATACGGCCCCCATATGCCGCGTTTCGATGTCGAAGGCTGCCGCCATCAGGGCCTTGGTGTAGTCGGTCTGCGGTGCGTCGAAGATCTGATCCGCCGAGCCGCGCTCGACGACCTTGCCGTTGCGCATGACGATAACCTCGTTGGCGAGCGCTCGCACGACCTTCAGATCATGGCTGATGAAGAGATAGGCGAGATTATGCTTCTCCTGCAGGTCACGGAGGAGGTCTACCACCTGCGCTTGAACGCTCATGTCGAGCGCGCTCGTCGGCTCGTCAAGCATCACGAAGCGCGGATTGAGCACCATGGCACGGGCAATCGCGATGCGCTGGCGCTGCCCGCCGGAAAACTCGTGCGGAAAGCGGAAACGGGTCGATGGATCGAGCCCGGTCTCCTTCAAAGCCTGCACAACGCGATCATCCCGCTCATCGCTCGAGAGTTTGGGTGCATGAATGCGCAGGCCCTCCGAGATGATGTCGGCGACCGGCATGCGCGGCGAGAGTGAGCCGAATGGATCCTGAAACACGATCTGGATCTTTTCTCGAAGCGGCTTCATCTCCTTGAAGGAACGCTCATCGATGCGCTTCCCGTCGAAGATGATCTCGCCCTTCGACGAAATCATCCGCGTGAGCGCCAACCCAAGCGTCGTCTTGCCCGATCCGGACTCTCCGACGACGCCCACCGTTTGCCCGGCGCGCACCGTCAAGTCGATTCCATCGACAGCCTTCACATGGTCGGTCGTGCGCCGGAAGAAGCCGGTCTTGATCGGAAACCAGACCTTCACGTCCTTGGCTTCCATCACCTTTTCCGCATTGGCGTTCGCCGCTGGCGGATGCCCCTTCGGCTCGGCAGCTAGCAGATGGCGGGTATACTCGTGCTGAGGGTTGTCGAAGATCTGCCGCGTATGGCCTTCCTCGACAATTTTGCCCTTTGTCATCACGCACACCCGATCGGCGATCTTGCGCACGATGCCGAGGTCGTGGGTGATGAACAGCATCGCCATGCCGTTTTCGAGCTGGAGCTTATTCAGAAGTTCGAGGATCTGCGCCTGCACCGTCACGTCGAGCGCCGTGGTCGGCTCATCGGCAATGAGAAGGTCCGGCTCGTTTGCGAGCGCCATCGCGATCATCACGCGCTGGCGCTGTCCGCCGGAAAGCTGATGCGGATATGCATTCAGTCGCTTTTCGGGATCGCGAATGCCCACCTGATGCAGAAGTTCGAGCGTTCGCTTGCGCGCCTGCTCGTCGCGCATGCCGCGATGAATGCTTAGAACCTCGGTGACCTGCTTCTCGATCGTGTGCAGTGGATTGAGAGAGCTCATCGGCTCCTGAAAGATCACGGAGATCCGGTTGCCACGCGTCTTGCGCAGATTTTCCTCCGATGCATTCAGGAGATCCTGCCCGTCGAAATGGATCGCGCCACCCGGATGGCTTGCAGCAGGGTAGGGCAGGAGTTTCAGGATCGACATCGCCGAGACGGACTTTCCTGATCCGGATTCGCCGACAAGCGCCAGCGTCTCACCCGGCGCGATCGTGAACGAAACGCCTCCGACCGCAATCTGCGTGTTGCCGCCTTGGGTAAAAGCGACCTGAAGATCTTCGACCGTCAGGATCGGTTTATCACTTCTGATCTTCGTCTGCGTCTGACTCACGGCGGCATGTCCTCGGGACGGTGTAAAAGCCTTAGGCGGGCTGGTGAGCGGGTGAAACTTCGTCGGCTTCGGCGTGGTGGTGGTCGTGCGATCCGTGACGGTGCTCTGCATGATGCACTGCGTCGTCGGCGCAGCTTCCGTATTCGACCTCGACCGTCGCATGCTCGATCGAAAAGCGCTGCTTCAACTCGGCCTTGATGGTTCGGGTAATTTCGGGGCCGTCCGCCGCTTCGTCAATGCAGGCATGAAGCGTCGCCATCGGACGCTCGGGCGTCAGCGACCAGATATGGACATGGTGGACGTCTTTGAGGCCATTGACTTCAGAAATCAGCCTGCTTTTCAGCGTCTTCACATCGATGTCCTGCGGAGCGCCTTCTAGCAGTACATGGCCTGCATCACGGACAAGCCGATAGGCCGAGACGAGTATGATCGCAGAGACCAGGACGGAGAGGATCGGATCGATCGGCGTCCACCCTGTCCAGATGATGATGCCAGCCGCAACGATCGCCGCGACCGAGCCGAGAAGATCGCCGAGAACGTGCAGCACGGCACCTCGAATGTTGAGATTGTCGCGGTCCGCGCCGTGCAACACAAAAAAGACGACGATGTTGACGACGAGCCCGGCGATTGCGACCGCCAGCATCGTGCCGCCGAGCACCTCGCCGGGCGTCATCAGCCGATGGACCGCCTCGTAGGTGATGAAGGCCGCGATGGCGAAGAGGGTGAGCCCATTGACGAAGGCGACGAGGACTTCGAACCGATCGTATCCATAGGTCCGCTCCCGATCGCCCGGCTTCCGGGACAGCCGGAATGCGAACCAGCCGAGAGCGAGCGCCGCAAAATCGGTGAGCATGTGGCCGGCATCAGCCAACAAGGCCAGCGAGCCGGAGATCAGCCCGCCGACGACCTCCGCCAGCATGAAGACGCCCGTCAGCACGGCCGAGATCGCGATCCGCTTCTCGTTCGCGCCATGGGCATGGCCCTTGAAGCCGTGCGAATGGCTATGGTCTGAATGGTCGTGGTCGTGGTCGTGGTCGTGGTCGTGGTGGCTCATACGAACGGCTCCACGTCGAGTTCTTCCAGAGCCATGCGCCTGAGCGGATCGAGCAGCGGCATCTTGCGGTCGTTCGAGACGACGATTTCGCAGCCTGAGTCGGGCGCCGTCGCCACATGGATTGCATCAGGCAGCTTGCCACCGGCGCGCGCACGGATTTCCGCGCTGCGCAGGAGGATGGAGCGGGATACGGGTATGCTCTCCACGCCCGTATCGTCCGCGAAAAATCGCGTATAGATCAACGCGACCTCCTCTCGAAGCAATTCCAGCGGTTTAACCAATGTCTCGCTGAGAGTGATTTCACTCGTCACGACTTTCACGCTTCCGGCTGCGATAGGATCAAACAGGCGGATGGCTCGCGGCCCTGCCTGCTCGACACCTGCAATAAAGATATTCGTATGGAGATAGAGACGCCTTTTGCTCAATCCCATTCGTCCCGAAGCGTCCTGATCCGGGTCACAGCCTCCTCGCTCGTCGTGCCCATTTCCTTGCCGACGCCCATATAGCTTCGCGCGCGCGCTGCGCCTCGATTTCCTCTGGTGTCAAATTGGCGCTCCGTCGTTTCGTCTCCGAGGTGGCGTCGATGAGCCCCTCATAGATCGTCGTCACCGCCGATCCCGGCTTGAAGTGCGGGCGCACGTCATCCGGCAGGTCTTCGACCTTCACCGTTCTCACGATCTCGCCCATCGTTGCCGTCCTTTCGCTCATCCGAAGCTCTTGCGCGGATCGAAGGCGTCACGCACCGCTTCGCCGATGAAGACCAGCAAGGATAGCATGAGGCTGATCACGATGAAGCCGGAAAAGCCGAGCCACGGGGCCTGAAGGTTGTTCTTGCCCTGAGCGAGGAGCTCTCCGAGCGAGGGCGAGCCGGGTGGCAGGCCGAAGCCGAGGAAGTCGAGCGAGGTGAGCGTGGTGATCGAGCCGTTCAGGATGAAGGGCAGGAAGGTCAGCGTCGCCACCATCGCGTTCGGCAACAGGTGCCGCCACATGATCGTCAGATCGCCGACCCCGAGCGCCCGCGCCGCGCTGACATATTCGAAATTGCGCGCGCGCAGAAATTCAGCGCGCACCACGCCGACAAAGGCGACCCAAGAGAAGAGCAGCATGATGCCGAGCAGGATCCAGAACCCCGGCGGCAGGATCGCAGCGATGATGAGCAGCAGGTAGAGGACCGGGATCGACGACCAGATCTCGATGAAGCGCTGGAAGATGAGGTCCGTCCAGCCGCCGAAATAGCCCTGGATCGCTCCGGCCGCAACGCCGACGACCGCGGAAGCGGCTGTCAGAATCAGCCCGAAGAGCACGGAAATACGGAAACCGTAGATCAGTCGCGCGACGACGTCTCGGCCCTGATCGTCCGTGCCGAGCCAGTTCATGTTACCGAAGGTGCAATTCTTGTCGGGGACACCTTCCGCATAGCGTGAACAGGCCTCCTCGTCGGTCATAGTCCATGTCGGCGGGGAGGGCGCAGGCGAAGGAATCTCGTTGTTGACGGTCTGATACGAATAACGGATCGGAGGCCAGATCGCCCAGCCATTGGCGTCGATCTCGTCTTGCACGAAGGGATCGCGATAATTCGTCACCGGCAGGAAGCCACCAAACACCTCCTCTGGATAGTCGACGACGATCGGATAATAGAACTCGTCGTTGTACGAGACGAGCAGCGGTTTGTCGTTGGCGATCAGTTCGGCAAAGCTGGTCAGCACGAAGAGGATCAGAAAGATCCAGAGCGACCAGAACCCCCGTCGGTTGCTCTTGAAGTTTTGCCATCGGCGCTTGTTGAGCGGCGAAAGCTTCGGCCGTTTCACCTGCTGGGACTCCGGCGCCATCTGCGCGATGCCGCTCGTCTCCTCGCGCGCGATATCGGCAGCGCGATCGTCGGCATGCTCCTGCCGGTTCGACGGATCGTTCTTCAGCCGGTCTTTCAATGCTTCATCCATCGCTCAGACCTCCCGGCTCTCGAAATCGATCCGCGGATCGATCCAGGTATAGGTGAGGTCGGAAATCAGCGTCGTGACCAGGCCGATCAACGAGAAGATGTAGAGCGTGCCGAACACCACCGGATAGTCGCGCTGGTAAATCGACTGGAAGCCGAGATAGCCGAGCCCATCGAGGGAGAAGATTGTCTCGATCAGCAGCGAACCGGAGAAGAAGGCCGAAATGAACGCACCCGGAAAGCCTGCGACGATGATCAGCATCGCATTGCGGAAAACGTGGCCATACAGCACGCGGCGTTCTGTGAGACCCTTGGCGCGCGCAGTCGTCACATATTGCTTGCGGATTTCATCGAGGAACGAGTTCTTCGTCAGCAGCGTCGTCGTCGCAAACGCCGAGAGGGCGAGCGCGATGAGCGGCAGGGTGAGATGCCAGAAATAGTCCGGCACAACCCGTGTCACGCAGTTCGGCAGATCGAAAGCCGGCTCCCAGGGTGCGCACCATCGGCCATCTATGCCGTCTGAAAGCAGGCCTCTCAAGGGGAACCAGTCGAAGAACGATCCGCCTGCGAAGAGAACGATGAGAAGCACCGCGAACAGGAAGCCCGGAATGGCGTAGGCCACGATGACGATGCCGGATGTCCAGATGTCGAAACTCGATCCGTCGTGCAGCGCCTTGCGGATGCCGAGCGGAATCGAGATCAGGTAGGACAGAAGCGTGATCCAGATGCCCAGCGAGATCGAGACCGGCATCTTTTCCAGAATCAGGTCCCAGACCGAGATCGAACGGAAATAGCTCTCGCCAAAATCGAAGCGGGCGTAATCCCATAGCATCATGCCGAAGCGTTCGAGCGGAGGGCGGTCAAAGCCGAACTGTTCTTCGAGGCGCTGGATGAATTCCGGGTCGAGCCCTTGGGCGCCGCGATAGCTCGAACTCTCGCCGCCCTGTCCGCCGCCGCCGAAATCGCCGCCGCCACCGCCGGAAACCCGGTCGGTCGCGCTACCAGCATCGCCTTGGAGAGTCGCGATCACCTGCTCGATCGGCCCTCCCGGTGCGAACTGGATGACGACAAAGGAAATCGCCATGATACCGACGAGGGTCGGCACCATCAGAAGCAGTCGGCGGAGGATATAGGCGCCCATTCGGGGGTCGGTCTCCTGAAACTCTTGTAATGCGACCGGGAATCGCCGTCGGCAGCCCCCGCTTCACACCGGTCGACTTATCTAGCAGCCTCGCCAGCGTCGGCAAAACCGGCGATGCGGCGGCGGCCAGCCCCGCGCAAGAGGCAATGATCCGCTTTCTCGGCTTTCGGTCAGGCCTTGGCCTCGTCGATCCACCACAGCCGCTCCACCGGCCAGCCATAATCGGGCTTCGGCTCGTCGAAGCCGAAAATGTCCCAATAGGAGGCGCGATGGGCATCCGAATGAATGTTGGGGATCCAGTCGAGCCGCGCCCGCAACACTCTATCGAGCGCGCGCATGGCGGCCACCAGTTCTTCCCGGCTGGTCACCCGTCCGACATTCTCGATCAGCTTATCCACCGCTTCGCTCTTCATACCGGGATAGTTCGACGAACCCTGCCGGTCCGCCGTCTCGCTGCCAAACAGCGAGCGCAGGCCGTTCGTGGTCGGGGTGGGGGATATCCCTGCCGCATGTCCGATCATGTCGAAGTCGAAACGGTTGGTCCGGTCCGTATATTGCGCCGCGTCGACCACGCGTACTGAGGCATTGATCCCGATTGCCTGGCAAGTCTGCACGAACTTTCCATAGACGCGAGCGAAACCCGGATCGTCCACCAGATATTCGAGCCGGAAATGCCGTCCATCCTTATCAAGAACACGGCCGCCCTGCCGCTCGTAACCCGCTTCCTGAAGCAGCCTCAGCGCTTCGCGCAGATGTTCACGATCGCGGCCGGATCCATCCGATATCGGCTGTGTCCAAGGCTCTCCGAATACCTCGTCGGGCAACTCTCCGCGCAAGGGTTCCAGCAGCGCGAGTTCGGCCTCCGAGGGCATGCCTTCCGCCTTGAATTCGGAATTCTCGAAGCATGATTCCGAATGTTTGTAGAGACCGTAGAACATGTTCTCGTTGGTCCACACGAAGTCGAAGCAGAGATTGATCGCGCGCCGGACGCGCGGATCGGAGAACCGTTCGCGGCGCTGGTTCAGAGCCCAGCATTGAAACTTCGGATAGAGCTCTGCTGGAAATTCACGTTTCACGACCTCGCCGGACTGAATAGCCGGAAAATTATATTCGGTCGCCCAGCTTTTCGATGTGAACTCCTCGCGGAACTTGATGAGGCCCTTCTTGAAGGCTTCGAGTGCTGTCTGCCGCTCACGGAAGAAATCGAGCCGCAGCGTCTGAAAATGATCCAGTCCCTTCGCGAATGCCTGGTCCTTGCCCCAGTAATCGTCGCGTTTCTCGTATTCGATAAACCGTCCGAACTCGTAGCGGCCCACTGTGTAGCGTCCGGTGCCTGGAATGATCTCGTCGGTCAGCTCATCGAGCGAGCGCCCCTCGAAGAAAGCCTTGGAGAGAATTGGGAGCGACAGAACGCCGATAGCATCCTGATAATTCTGGTTCTCGTTGAAGACGATCCGAACCGTCCGCTCGTCCTGCGCTTCGGCTGACTCGAAGTCCCGGAGCGCTATCTGGATGGATGGATGGCCGTTCTCGGCAAGCGTTTCGTATGAGAAGACGACATCGTCTGAACTTACGGTTTTGCCCGTCGAAAATTTCGCTTCCGGGCGCAATACGAAATCGAATTCGAGCCGGTTCTCAGATACCGTCACGCTTTCAGCGAGCGCGCCGTAAATCGCATCCGGCTCATCGAGGCTGCTGGTCATCAGTCCCTCGTACAGAAAGGTCATGCGAGGCGGCGCATTTCCTTTAAGGACGAGCGTATTCAGCGTATCGAAGGTGAGCGCAGACTGGTTGAAGGCCCAGTTTGGTGCCGAAAATGCAAAGGTCCCTCCCTGCGGCGCATCCGGATTCGCATAGTCGAAATGATCGAAGCCCTCGGCGTATTTCAACTCGCCGAAAGCCGACAGGCCGTGCAGCGGAACGCCGGTCTCCACATTCGCCAGCGCCTCGCGCAGTGGCAGAGCGAGGGTGGCCGCAGAGCCGATGACCAGCTGTCCGAACCGCCGGCGCGTAAGATGCGTCGCAGCAGTCGCCATCAGTTCGCCGCCGTTCCTTCGTCGGATGTGGTTTCAGCAGCCTGCTGTTCGGCAGCTGATTTCGTCCACCATGAGAACGGATCGATGCCCGCATAGTCCGGGCTATCCTCAGGGATCACGAACTTATCCCAATAGGCGAGCCAGGTCTCCGGCTTGTTCCATTGCGGGACCACATAATACTCCCACAGCATGACCCGATCCATCGCTTGGGTCGCCGCTACCAGATCCTCACGGCTCTCCGCATAGACGATGTTGTCGATCAGCTTATCGACCGCCTCGTTCTTGACGCCGGCATAGTTACGGCTGCCGGGCGAGTCCGCGGCCTGGGTCGAGAAGTAGTCGCGCTGCTCGTTGCCCGGCGAGAGCGACTGCGGATAGTATCGCATCCCCACCATCTCGAAGTCGAAATTGCGCATGCGCTCGACATACTGGTTGGAGTCGACGATGCGGATATTTACGTCGATCCCCAGCCGGCGCAGATCGCGCGCGTAGGGCTCCAGCGTGCGGCTGTCGCGCGGGTCGCTGCCCAGCATCTCGATCGCGAACTGCTGTCCCGTCTCGCCGTCGATCAGGCGGTTGCCCTGAAGTTTATATCCAGCGTCCTGGAAGAGGCTCAGCGCCTCGCGCAGATAGGTGCGCGACTGGCTGCGATCTGTGTAGTCGGGGAGGGTGAACTCCTCGGTGAAGACCTCTTCCGGTATCTCGCCGCGCAAGGGTTCGAGGAATTTCAACTCGCGTTCGCTCGGCAGGCCAGTCGCAGCGAGTTCGCTGTTGTCGAAATAGCTGTCCTGGCGCTGATAGAGGCCGTAGAACAGCGTCCGGTTCATCTCCTGAAAATTGTAGATCAGCGTCAGGGCCTTGCGGACGCGGCGATCCTCGAACTTCTCGAGCCGGTTGTTGAGCACATAGGCCTGCATCGAAGCGACTTGGCCATCCGGCACCACCTTCTTGATCACCTCGCCGTTTCGGGCAGCCGGGAAGTCATAACCCTCCGACCAGCGCTGAGACGAATTCTCGATCCGGTAGTCTTCGAGTCCGCCCTTCTTGAATGCCTCCCAAGAGGCGTTCTCGTCGCGGAAATAGGTGTAGTCGATCCGCTCGAAATTATAGCGGCCGACGCGGGTCGGCTTGTCCCAGGCCCAGTAGTCCGGCACGCGCTCCCAGTCGATCGACTGGCCGGTTTGGTAGCCGGCGATCCTGTAGGGGCCGGAGCCGAGAGGCGGAGCGCTTGTCGGCTGGCTGATATCGCGTGGATTGCCGTTCTCGTCGCTGCCCTCCCAATAATGCTTCGGAAGCACCGTCATATCGCCGACGATCTGAGGCAATTCGCGATTGCCTGTCTGGTCGAAAGTGAAAGTTACCTCACGCTCGCCGGTCTTTTCCGCCTTTTCGATATTGCGGTAGTAGGCATTCCACTGCGGATGCAGCTCTTTCAGCCTGTCGAAGCTCCAGATCACATCCTCGACCGTGATCGGCTCACCGTCGTGCCAGCGCGCTTCCGGATCGAGCCGGTATGTGACCGACGAGAAGTCCGGCGGATAGCGCATGGCCTCGGCGATCATCGCATGGGAGGTCGAGGGTTCGTCAGGCGACTGCTCGAAGAGCGTATCGTAGAGATAGCCGCCGCCGAAATTCGGCAGGCCCGCAGGTGGTGTGCCGCGCACGATGAACGGGTTGAAGCTGTCGAACGATCCGAGCGCGATCTCGTTGAGCGTTCCGCCGACCGGAGCATCCGGATTGACGTAGTCGAAGTGCTCGAAATCGTCGGGATATTTGTATTCGCCTATGAGCGAAACGGTGGTCCGCCATTCGCCGGTTTCTGAAGCGGATTCGCCTGATCCCGTTGACTCTGCGTCAACGGGTGCTTCCGATTTCTCGGCTTCGGCTGAAGTGGCTTCGCTTGCACCGGTGGGAGCCGTAGGTTCGGCGCCAGTCTCCTCGGATGACGGTTCACTCGTCGTCGGCTGGCTTTCTGCGTTCTGCGCAAATGCTGGAACCGACAGTGTGAGACTCAGAGCCGATACGGCGGAAAGAAGAATGCTGCGGGAAAGATGACGAGACGGGTGCGTCAGGAGCAAGTCGGGAACCCTCAAGAGAATTGCGGATGGCGAATAGCGTCGTCGTTGACGTTCTTTATGCCCCTGATGCGGCAGGAATGTCACGTGACGAAACGGTCATGTCGCCGCAGACAACGGGGCGTGCAAATTTAGGCCATCAACGAAAAAAGCCCCGGCTCTGCACCGGGGCTTTATAAGTTGAATAGGCGATCGGAAGCGGATCAGTTGCCGCTCTTCGAGCCGTCCTCTGCGAACTGCGAGAGATAAGCGATCACGTTGTCGATGTCTTCCTGGCTCTTGAGGCCTGCGAAGGCCATCTTCGTGCCCTGAACCGTGCCACGCGGATCGCTGAGCCATGTCGTCATCAGCTCGGCGTTCCACTGCTCCTTGTCGGAGGCCCAGTCCTGGAAGTTCGATGAGAAGCTGTAGCCTTCCACATCGCCGGGCTTTTCACCCATCACGCCATTCAGCTCTGGACCGATGCCGTTCCTCGCACCTTCGCCGATCTTGTGGCAGGCTTGGCAACGGCGGAATACGCTTTCGCCCGCAGCCGGGTCACCGGCGACCTCAACGGCCTCACCGCCGGATTCGCCTTCAGCTGTTGCAGCCTCCGCCGTCTCTTCTCCCTCCGATTCGGAAGCCGCTGCCTGATCGCCGGAAGCAGCCTCTTCGCTGCTGCCTTCGGCTTCACCGCCGGCGTTCGCGCTCGCTTCCTCGCCTGAAGAGGCTTCGGCGTTGTCGCCGGAACCTTCAGCTTCGCTCGAAGCGGCCTGATCGGCTGCTGCAACCTGCTCTTCACCACCGTCAGAAGCGGCATTCGCCTCTTCTTCGGAACCGCCAGAAGCGTCTTCGCCGGATTGGTCCTCGCCGGCCGAAGCGCCATCGGACCCATCGCCTGATTCGCTGGCTCCGCCACCCGAACCGCTCGGAAGCTCCTGCTTCGACCCGTCTTCTGCGAAGGTCGCGAGATAGGCGATGACGTTGTTCAGGTCATCCTCGTCCTTGATACCGGCAAAGGCCATCTTGGTGCCCTGAACCGTACCGCGCGGATCGCTGAGCCAAGTGGTCATCAGCTCGGGATCCCACTGCTCCTTGTCGGAGGCCCATTCCTGGAAATTCGACGAGAAGCTGTAGCCTTCGACGTCGCCGGGCTTTTCGCCCATCACGCCGTTGAGCTCCGGACCGATGCCGTTGGAGGCACCTTCGCCGATCTTGTGGCAGGCCTGGCACTTACGGAAGACGCTCTCGCCGGCAGCCGGATCGCCGGCGAACTGCACGCCGCCTGCCGCTGCGAAATCGTCGCCGCTTTCCTGAACCTCGTTGGCCTGCGTCTCGGGCTGCGCTTCGTCGCTTGCAACCGGCGCCTGATCCTGACCGGGCATGGACGAAGCCGTATCGGGGTCGGTCGTTCCGGCGGCCTGAGCATTCATGTCCTCGTCGGACTCGCTGCTCTGCGTCGCTGCCCCGCTGGCCTCGACCTCTTCGCCTTCGCCGCCTTCTTCGGCCTCAGCGGCCTCCTCACCTTCGGCAGGGGGCTCGGGCAGGGCGGCTGGCTCGCTTGCTAGGGAACGCAGATAAGCGATCGTATCGGCCCGGTCCTGCGGATCCCTGATGCCGGCAAAGCCCATGGCTGTTCCGTCGATATAGCCTTTCGGATTGGCGAGGAACTGGTCGAGGTGCTCGTAATCCCAGACCACCGAACCGCCTTCTGAGAAGCTGCTCATGGCCTGCGAATAAGAAAAGCCTTCATGCGAGGCGATCGGGCGATTGACGACGTTCCATAGACCGGGACCGATCTTGTTCTCGCCACTCTCGTCAGCCGAATGGCACGCGGAACACTTTCTGAAATCGCTCTCGCCGGCTGCTGCGTCAGCTTCCTGCATGCGCGCTGCGATCGGAGCGACAGTCGCCTCCTCGCCGCCCGACTCGCCACCTTCTCCGCCCTCGGCTACCACGATTTCGTAGCCCGGCGTTTCGGGTGCTTCCGAGTGGAAAATGCCTTCTGCGATCAGGCTTCCGCCAAACATCAGGAAGATTGTGCCGAGCACGGCGCCGGCGATCTTGTTGAACTGCCACGAATCCATTGGCGGGACGATCCCTCCTCAGTCTGCCGGTGGACTCCGGCAAAGCCCACGAAATTTTCGCGGAACCTATGGGTTTTGCTAACTCCAGGCAACAGCGCTATGTGGCGCTGCGGCTCGGACCTTTTGTCACCACGCTTCGGTTTCATCAAGCTTAGAAGCGTTCGACTTTTGCACTTGTTTGGTAATTTTACGCATCCCGCTGATCATGACGACACTCATTCTCATACCCGCCCGCATCGGTTCGACACGCCTGCCGCGAAAGGCGCTTGCGGATATCGCCGGCAAACCGATGATCGTGCGCGTCGCCGAACGTGCACAGGAAGCCGATATCGGCCGGGTTGCCGTGGCGACCGACGATGCGGCGATCGCCAAAGCCGTGCGGACCTCGGGGTTCGAAGCCGTCATGACCAGCGCGGAACATCCCTCCGGATCGGATAGAATTCACGAGGCGCTCCGTTCGCTCGATCCCAACGGCGATGTCGAGACCGTCGTCAATCTTCAGGGCGATCTTCCAACAATTGGGACCTCGACCATCAAGGCGGTCGTTACACCTTTCGAAGATCCCGGCTGCGACATCGCGACCATTGGCGTCGAGATCACGGATGAGCGTGAGAAAGTTGATCCCAACGTCGTCAAGATCGTCGGCACGCCGATCCTCGAGAACCGGCTGCGTGCCCTTTATTTCACGCGGGCGACTGCGCCTTGGGGCGAGGGGCCTCTCTACCATCACATCGGAATCTACGCTTATCGCAGATCGAGCCTCGAACGCTTCGTCGCACTCGGGGCCTCGACCCTGGAGCGGCGTGAGAAACTGGAACAGCTGCGCGCGCTGGAATCCGGAATGCGGATCGATGCCGAGATCGTCAGGACAGTCCCGCTGGGCGTGGATACTGCGGAACACCTCGAGACGGCGCGCAAAATACTGGAAAGCCAATCATGAGTGACTCCAAGCCGTACATCGCCTTTCAGGGTGAGCCTGGCGCCAATTCCGACATGGCGTGTAGGACGGTCTACGGCGACAAAATGACTCCGTTACCGTGCCCATCCTTCGATGATGCCTTCGCCGCCGTGCGCAATGGCGAGGCCAAGCTCGCCATGATCCCGATCGAGAACACGCTGGCAGGCCGCGTCGCGGACATCCACCTCCTGATGCCGGACTCCGAACTTCAGATCGTCGGCGAATATTTCATGCCGATCCATTTTCAGCTGATGGCGCTGCCGGGCGTCGCGCGTGAGGAGATCACCGAAGTCAAAAGCCACATCCACGCGCTCGGTCAGTGTCGCAAATATCTGCGGCGCAACGGCTGGAAGCCGCTTGTCGCGGGTGACACGGCAGGCGCGGCACGTGAAGTTTCGGAATCGGGCAATCGCCATCAGGCCGCACTCGCGCCCATTCTCGCGGCCGAATATTACGGTCTCGATGTCATCGAGAAGAATGTCGAGGATGAAGCGAGCAATGTGACGCGCTTCGTCATCCTGGCAAATCCCGCTAATCAGGGCTTCGCCGATATCGAGGAAAGCCGCCTCGGCCTGTGGGCAGCGCGCGATGCCACGCTCGACGCTGGCGGCCGCAACTATATCAGCCGCAACGTGGTCACCACCTTCGTTTTCCGCGTGAAGAACATTCCAGCAGCTCTCTACAAGGCGCTCGGCGGTTTCGCGACGAACGGCATCAACATGACCAAGCTGGAGTCCTATCAGCTCGGGGGCACCTTCTCGGCGACGCTCTTTTATGCCGATGTAGAAGGCCATCCGCATGATCCGGCGCTCGCCCGGGCATTGGAGGAGTTGCGCTTCTTCACGGCGGAATATCGCAATCTCGGTGTCTATCCGGCGGCGAGCGACCGGGAATCGCTCGTCGCGATCGATGGGTAGGGCAAAGGCACCTTAGACCGTCTCCTCCACGAAAACGCGGATCAGGTGGTGCGCGATCGCGAGCGGAGGCGGAACGACCAGCCCATCGGGGTGCGTGCGTTCCAGCATCATCGTGACTTCGTCCCGCTCGAACCAGCGGCAGGCTTCGAGTTCGTTCGAGTCGAAGCGAATATCCACGCTCAGCGCCCGTGCCGTGAAACCGATCATCAGGTTTCCCGCAAACGGCCAGGGCTGGCTGAAGCGATAGCGCACTTCGCCGACTTCGACGCCGGCTTCCTCCAGAGTTTCCCGGCGTACGGCCCCTTCCAGCGTCTCGCCCGCTTCGACAAACCCTGCAAGGCAGGACCAGGAATTCTCGGGGAAATGGGGCTGTCGACCAAGGATACACCGCCCTGCGTCGTCATGGATCAACATGATCGAGACCGGATTGATTCGAGGAAACACGACCGCATCGCACTGAAGGCATTGCCGGCTTGCGCCTGCTGCCTGCAATTCGGTTTGACCGCCACACTTGCCGCAGAAGCGGTTGTCGCGATGCCAGAGCAGAAGATGCTGCGCTTGGGCGAGTCGGCCCTCCGTTTCCGGGTCGAGCACGCCTTGTGAAGCAAGTGAGCGCAGGTCGATCTGCTTGATCGTCTCCGGCAGTGCTGCGTCGTCTGGGATAGGTGAGGCGAGAACCGGATTATCGGCCGCGTCGTATCCGAGAAGTACGACGTCGGGATGGGAAAGGTAGCCGAGGTTTTCCGCTGCCGCGCGGACGAAGGCCGGATCGGGCCGCTCTCCGCTGACATCGTTCAGGAAACCCGAAGCCGAATGGAGGTGGAAGCATGCTTCCGGATGGGCCAGCGCCGATTCGAGTTCGCCGGGCTGTCGATCTTCGGTCCTGCGATCGAGCGTATTGCCGGTAAATCCGATCAGCGCTTTCCGCGCATCGGTCCGGTTGTCAGTCGATTGCGTCATGCGGGCAGGATGGCTTTCACAATATCGTCGATAAAGGCCTTCGCCACGTTCGGCTCATACGGCACGCGCTCGCCATAGCCCCAGACCGGACCCGGCCAATTCGAATCGCCTTCGGAACGGGCGATGATGTGGGAATGAAACTGCGGAACGACATTGCCCAAAATTCCGATATTGAGCTTGTCGCACCCCGTCAGCTTCTTGAACGGTTCTGCGACGAGGCCGTGCTCGAAGCTGAGCATGGTCTGATCGAGATTCGTCATATCGAAGAATTCGACGATATCTGGCCTTCGGGGGATGAGGAGCAGCCACGGCCACCGGCTGTCGTCCATGAGCCGAAGCTCGCAAAGTCCTAACTTCTTGATCGTGTAACTGTCTGCCTCCAGTCGTGGATGCAGTTCGAACCGCTTCTTCGCCGCCATGTCTTTGCCGCTACCGCTCCAATCTCTGCCCAATCCTCCTTGCAATTAGGGTAGTCATCGGCGATATGGAGGCCGGGAGGTTGGTGGTGGACGCGCCACTCGCCAACCGGGTCAGGTCCGGAAGGAAGCAGCCCCAACGAGATCCGGCACGGGTCACCGTGCCAGCCTCCCACCTTCTTCAAACCATCCGAACGACGATCGCCTTCCTTTTTTTCATCACGGAAGGCGCACGACAATTTCGATCAGGTGGTCGTGTTGTGCCCATTCGACAATTTCCAGGATCGGCATCGCCGCGAAGAAGACGAGGCCATCGGCGAGCGTCGAATAGACCCGCCGTGGCTTGACGATGAGCTCGTTTGCATCGCTGAACAGTCTCGGATTGGGCCAGAATCGCGGTACGCGTCCGAGATAGGATCGGTAGTTGGAGCCGAACTCGCCCGTAAGGAAGCGCTCCTCGCGCAGGATCACGAAGTGAAAAGCCAGTGCGCAGGCCGCCGCTGCCAGAACGGCGATGGTGATACTGCCGCTCTGGGCGCCGACACCTCCAGCCGCGATGGTCGAAAAGACATAAAGTGGATTGCGGCTCACCGAATAGGGTCCGAGATCGACGATCTCACGCGCCTTCCGCCCGCCGATGTAGAGCGTGCACCAGATGCGTCCGGCGATCCCCAAAACGATGAAACCGAGGCCGACAGCCTCCACCATTTCGTGCATGCGTTCGGACTGGCTCGAACCAACGAAAAGCAGACCGATAATGGCAGCGAGCAGAGCGAGCGCGAGCGCCATTCGGCGGCGCCTCTGGTATGTATGGAGTGCCATGATCACCGATCGTCGAGATTTGAGATTGTGCTCCGATCTTGATACATCCAGGCTCGTGCGGCGCATAGCCTGTTCCGCGCGGAGACCGGTTTACAAGGGCCGGCAGCCGGTTCGCGGGGGCGTAGCCTTATTGCGAGCGGCCAGCACTCCATAAAGTTCGCGGACAGGGCAAAACATGAGCGACACGTCTGCCACTGAAGCCGCCGAGCCGGATGCCGCCTACCGCGTGCTTGCGCGAAAATATCGGCCGCATTCCTTCGAGGACCTCATCGGCCAGGAGCCGATGGTCCGCACGCTTACGAATGCTTTCGAGACAGGTCGCATCGCCCAGGCCTGGATGCTCACCGGCGTCCGCGGCGTCGGCAAGACGACGACGGCCCGCATCCTCGCCCGCGCCCTCAATTACGAAACCAGTGAGATCGACCAGCCGACGATCCACATGCGGGGTCCGGGCGTCCATTGCCAGGCGATCATGGAGGGGCGGCATGTCGACGTTGTCGAGATGGACGCCGCCTCCCACACCGGTATCGACGACATCCGCGAGATCATCGCGCAGGTCCGCTATCGCCCGGTTTCGGCGCGCTACAAGGTCTATATCATCGACGAGGTCCACATGCTGTCGACGCAGGCCTTCAATGGCCTGCTGAAGACGCTGGAAGAGCCGCCGGAGCATGTGAAATTCGTCTTCGCGACGACCGAAATCCGAAAGGTGCCGATAACCGTCCTGTCGCGCTGCCAGCGCTTCGATCTCCGCCGTGTCGAACCGGCGACGCTGATCGGCCATCTCAGGCAGATCGCGGGTAAGGAAAAGGTCGAGATCGAGGATGACGCGCTGCGGCTCATCGCCCGCGCAGCCGAAGGCTCGGTTCGCGACTCGCTCTCGCTCACCGATCAGGCCATCGCCCACGGGGCAGGGGCCGTAACGGCAGGCGCGGTGCGCGACATGCTGGGCCTCGCCGACCGGGTGCGCGTCATCGATCTCTTCGAATTTGTCATGCAGGGCGACGCGGCGTCGGCGCTCGCCGAGCTGCGCGACCAGTATACCGTCGGCGCCGACCCGGCGATCGTTCTCGGTGATCTTGCCGACTTCACCCATCTGGTGACGACGCTTCGCTACGCGCCTGAAGCGGCTGAGGACGCGGTCCTATCGCCGGACGAAGCCGAGCGTGGGCTTGCCTATTCCAAGAGCCTGTCCGTGCGCACGCTCGGCCAGGTCTGGCAGATGTTGCTGAAAGCGCTGGAAGAAACCCGCAACGCCGATTCCCCGCGTCAGGCCGCCGAGATGGCACTGATCCGCATTGCCCATGCCGCCGACCTGCCATCGCCCGACGATCTTCTGCGCTTGTTGAAAAACGGCGACATGGACGGTCTGCCAGCTCCCAAAGCGGAGAAGCCAGAGGCCAAACCGGCAGCGCAGGCATCCGCATCTGGTTCATTCACGTCTACACGCCCTTTTCAGCCGCCAAAATCGGCAGAGCCGCCTGCACAAAAGGCATCGGTGGCACCCGCGGCACCGGCCGCCCGGGCGGAAGCAACCTCTTCAGCTCAGTCAGTTCCGAGCCTCAGCCATGCAGCGGCAGCTTCGAGACCAGCCCGCGCCCCCCTCTCGCTCGCAACCAGCGCGGCGCCAGAAGTCTCGCCCCAGCAAAAGCCGACGAACCAGCCGACAACGCCGGATATCGAGATCGCCGATCTTGCAGCCCTTGCAGACCTTGCGAAGTCCAATCGGGATTCGCGGCTTGAAGCGTGGATTCGCCGCTATGTCCGGCTGAAATCCATCGGGCCGCGCCGCCTCGAAATCGGCGTCACAGAGGAGGCGCCGGAGGCCCTCGCCGGCGAACTCACCCGCAAACTCCACGATTGGACCGGCGCGCGCTGGTCGGTGACGGTGGCCGGCGGCGTTTCGGGCCAAACCCTGGAAGAGACCAGAACGGAGAAGCGTCTGGCCCTTCTGCGCGATGCCGAGCAGGACCCGGCGGTCGCGGCGGTCCTCAAGGCTTTTCCCGGCGCCAAGATCGCCGATGTCCGGCTGCGCGGAGATATGGTCGCCGAAGAAGCCGAGGCCGATCTCGCTGCGGGCCTCGAACCGGCGCCCGACGATCTGGCAGAACTCAATGATTTCGAGCCGGGGCTGGACTATGGAGCCGACGGCGACGATATCGGCGAAAGCGACGGAGCTTTCTCCGATCAAGACGACGACAGCGAAGACAGGTGAGACCCGATGAAAGACATGATGAACATCATGAAGCAGGCGAAAGCCATGCAGGACAAGATGGCCGGTCTCCAGGAGGAGATGGCCGAAATGACCGTTTCCGGCCAGTCGGGCGGTGGCGTCGTCACGGTGACGCTCACCGGCAAAGGCGACATGACCAGCCTTTCGATCGACCGCTCGCTCCTGAAGGAAGACGAGGGCGACATTGTCGAGGATCTGGTCATCGCGGCGCATGCCGACGCCAAGACGAAGCTCGAAGCCGCGATCCAGGAAAAGACTCAGGCAATGACCGCCGGCCTTGGCCTGCCGCCCGGCATGAAGCTTCCGTTCTAAGTTTGTCCCCGCTTCTCGAACGCCCCTTCAAACCGCAGGTCCGCACCTGATGGCAAAGACGATTGCCGGGCCGGAGATCGAGCGGCTTATCCAGCTGCTCGCAAAGCTCCCGGGCCTCGGGCCTCGGTCCGCACGCCGGGCGGCGCTTCACCTCGTCAAGAAGCGCGAGCCGATCCTGCGTCCGCTCACCGCCGCCATGGCGGATGCGTTGGAAAAGGTCGGTGAGTGCTCGGTCTGCGGCAATATCGACACGAGCGATCCCTGCACGATCTGCTGCGATCCGACGCGGGACCAGTCGGTCGTCGTCGTGGTGGAAGACGTCTCGGACCTCTGGGCGCTTGAGCGCGCAAAGGCGCTCAATGCAGCCTATCATGTTCTGGGCGGCGTCCTCTCGCCACTCGAAGGCATCGGCCCGGAGGACCTCACGATACGCCAGCTCGTCGAGCGCGTTTCGAAAGGTGAGGTAAAGGAGCTGGTGATCGCGGTGAACGCCACCGTCGAAGGCCAAACGACCGCCCACTATCTGATGGACCAGCTCGAAGGCCTCGACGTCCGTGCGACCCGGCTCGCACACGGTGTTCCAGTCGGCGGCGAGCTCGACTATCTGGACGAAGGCACGCTTTCGGCCGCCATGCGCTCACGCACGGCGCTCTGATCGGTAGGACTCTCCATGACTACGATCTCGCCCGACAAATTCCTCCAGATGATCAGCGGACTGGATCGCTCAAAGCGGACGATCGTCGCGATCGCCGGCGCACCAGGCTCCGGCAAGAGCACGTTTGCCGAGATGCTCGTTGATAAGCTTAATCGCGACGAGGCCGGGAGCGCCGCGGTCCTGCCGATGGACGGATTTCACTTCGACGACATCGTGCTCGAAGAGCGCGGCCATCGCCCCCGCAAGGGCGCACCTCACACCTTCGATATCGGAGGCCTGCGAGCCACCCTCGAACGCCTCAAGCGCAACAACGAGGCCTTCATCGCGTCTCCCGTCTTCGATCGCTCCATCGAAATCGCCCGCGCCGGCGCCCGCATCATCGAGAAGACGATTTCGATTATCGTCGTCGAGGGCAATTACCTGCTGCTCGATGACCCCGACTGGACGCCACTACGAGAGTTCTTCGATATCTCGGCCTATCTCGACGAGCCGGAGAGCATTCTGGAAGAGCGCCTGACGGCGCGTTGGATCGGGTTCGGGCTGGAGGGCGAAGCCTTCCGGGCAAAGATGGAAGACAACGATTTGCCGAATGTGCGTCTCGTGCTCGACAAGGGTGGGGGAGGCGAGGACACGTTCATCATCCGATCGGCATCTGCCGGTGCGGATAGGTGACCCATGTCCACCGGTCCTGCATCGGCAATCGGTCCGATGTCCAGCCAGCCTGCGGAGCTTTCACTGCCGAAACTGTCAGACGTGCTGGCCGCCATTGATGTGGAGTTCCGACCCGGTCACGTATGACGACTGGTTCGAGCAAAGAAAGTAGATGACGTCAGCGACTTCCGCCGTCTGCCCGAGCCGGCGCAGCGGGATGTCATCGATCATCTGCTCGGTGCCGGGCGATAGGATGGCCGTTTCGATTTCCCCAGGCGCGATCGCGTTCACACGGATACCGGACGGTCCGAAGTCGGCGGCCATCTCGCGGGTGAGGGAATTCAGTGCGGCCTTCGACGTCGCATAGGCAGTGCCGGCGAAGGGATGCACCCGGCTGCCGACGATCGAGGTCACGTTGACGATCGAGCCCTTGCCGTTCTGAAGCTCCTTGAACAGACCTCGCGCAAGCATGATCGGCGCGAAGAAGTTCACCTGAAAGACGTCCCGCCACGTGTGCATGGGCGTCTTGAAGGAATCCATGCGCGCGCCGCCCTCCAGCTTCGGAGAGATCGCCGCATTGTTCACGAGCGCATTCAGTGTAGAGCCGTTCGCGCTGAGCCGCTGGCGAATCTCCGATACCGCAAATCCCACGTCTTCCGGGTCGGAGAGATCGACGCGGATATGGTCTTCCGGTCCCGCCGGCCATGGGCAATTGTCGGCAAACTCCTGGCGCGAGCAGGTGATCACCCGCCAGCCTTCTCGGGAAAATCGCTTGACCGTCGCGTGGCCGATCCCGCGCGATGCGCCGGTGAGGACGAGCGTCTTGCGTTCATCAAGCGGCGCTTGCGACATGGAGCAATCTCCTGAAATAGCTTGGGTCTTGATAAATGGTCCGGCTGGGTCGATCAGCCCTCGCCGTCGATACTCCTTTGACGGCACTATGGCGAGAACCAAAGACAAGCGAACAGCGGATGCAAAGAGCGTCCGCGACATCATATGGCACGTAAGTAATGTCGAGTGCGGATAATACGAAGAATTCACCAGGGCGCACCAACGGCGTCGGGCCGAATCAAGAGGGACGGAACCGAATGAAAATTCTGAAGACAGCGCTTCTCGGAGCAGCTTTACTCGGCGCGTTCGGCGCGCACGCCTTCGCACAGTCAGACGACGGCGAAGCGTGGGAGAAGACGCTCGAAGCGGCGAAGGGCCAGACGGTTTACTTCAATGCCTGGGGCGGGTCTCAGAATATCAACGACTACATCGAATGGGTCGGCAATCAGGTTGAGGAGCGCTACGATGTCTCGCTCGAACACGTGAAGCTTGACGACACGGCGAACGCCGTCGCCCAGGTCGTCGCTGAGAAAGCCGCGGGCCGTAACGATGATGGTGGCATCGACCTCATCTGGATCAATGGCGAGAATTTTGCCTCCATGAAGGACCAGGACCTTCTCGCCGACGGATTTGCCACCGACCTGCCGAACTGGTCCCTCGTCGATCAGGACAATCCGAGCGTAACCACGGATTTCACGGTAGCCACCGAAGGACAGGAAAGCCCATGGGGCGGCGCGAAATTCGTCTTCTTCACCGATCCTGCGCGCTTCGGTGATCTCGATACGATGCCCGACTCGACAGACGAGCTTCTGGAATGGGCCAAGGCCAACCCCGGCCGCTTCTCCTATCCGGCCCCGCCCGATTTCATGGGTTCCAGCTTCCTCAAGCAAGTGCTTTCCGAGACGATCGAAGATCCGAGTCTCCTTGAAGCGCCGGTCGACGAGGCGAATTTCGAAGAGGTCTCGAAGCCGCTCTGGGATTATCTCGACGAGCTTCAGCCAGCCCTCTGGCGCTCGGGCCGCGACTATCCTGAAAACTATCCGGCGATGAAGCAGCTCCTGGCTGACGGCGAACTCGGCATCATCTTCGCCTTCAACCCGGCCGAGGCATCGAACGCGATCGCCAATTACGAGTTGCCCGAAACCGTCCGCTCTTTCGTTTTCTCCGGCGGCACCCTCGGCAACACCCACTTCGTGGCCATTCCCTATAATTCGGGCTCGAAGGAAGCGGCCAAGGTCGTTGCGAACTTCCTGATGTCGCCGGAAGCCCAGGTCCGCAAGGAACGCCCGGAGATATGGGGCGACCCGACCATCCTCGACGTCGAAAGGCTGACCGATGAACAGCGCCAGGAATTTCAGGAGATCGATCGCGGCGTCGCAACCCTGGGCCCAGACGAACTCGGCCCCGTTCTACCCGAGCCGCATCCATCCTGGATGACACGCATCGAAGACCAGTGGTTGAAGCGCTACGGCAGTTGACCGCGAAAAATGGCGAAGCGCGGTGCGAAGGCCAAGCTTCTTCTACGGGAGCGCAGGGTACTCACCGAAGAGCTATTTGTGGAGCTCGTGGTATGGCGGGTACCGCGTTCGCTGCATGGCTCGGACCATGATCTGAAATATCGCCTCGCTCTCGTGTTTCGAGGTGTCTGCGTGCTACGATACGATAACGAGGCGGGAAAAGGAGATCACCGACATACAATGTCGGGCGAGCAGCCTTATCGGTTCGTCGATGCGGAGCGATTAATCGAGGATTTCTGGATGGAGGTCGCCGAATGGCGTCGTCAAAGCGATATCTGAATGTCTCGGTTGCATCCGACGACGCTGTGAAGGGACGCTTCCAGGGTGCCATGCGCGGAGAGGACCAGGGCGAATGGCTCACCTTTCCTTCGGCTGAAATGCTCTGGTCGGTGCTGTCGCCAGAAAGATGGGCAATTCTCCAATTCATGATCGAAACGGATGGATCGAACACCGAAACGATCGCCCGATTTCAGGGCCGGAAAATTGAAGACGTTGAGGATGATCTCTCCGTGCTGCGCGATGCCGGATTGATCAGCGGAAACGGCAACACGTTTCGCTTCGACTATGACGGAGTCCATGTCGACTTTGTGCTCGCTGCCGCGTGAAGCGAGCTTTTTCAAAGCGGGTCCCAACATTCAATCTGCTTCGGAAAAGCCGAGCGCCAACTGAGGCGCATTGGATGCTCGATCGTTGAACCTCCGCCTCATCCCATGGCTCATCGCCGCACTTCTTGCGATGCCGGTCTTCATCGGTCTGGCGGGCGTCATCCTTCCGGCCTTCGGCTATCTGCCGGCGCTCGGCGGCACAGAATTCACGTTCGATCCATTTCGCGATCTCGCTTCCCGCTCAGGTCTTTTCGGCTCGGCTGCGCTGTCCTTTGCGACCGGCCTCGTAACCACCGTCGTGTCGGTCGTCTCAGTTGCGCTGTTCCTCGCTGCGTTTGCGGGTACGCGTCCGATGCGAATCGCGCGCCGCAGCCTCGGGCCGCTGTTGGCCATCCCCCATGCCGCCGCCGCTTTCGGTCTGGTCTTCCTGATCGCACCATCCGGCCTGATCGTCCGGCTGCTCGCGCTTCCTTTCGGTTTCACGAGCCCGCCGGATCTCCTCATCGTCGGCGATCCACTTGGCCTAGCGATGATGGTCGGGCTCATTGCCAAGGAAGTCCCGTTTCTTCTCCTCGTCGCATTCGCAGCGCTTCCGCAGGCCGATCCGGAACGCCGAACGATGCTCGCCCGCTCTCTGGGATACGGTCGCATGGCCGCGTTCCTCCTCACGGTCTGGCCGGCAATCTATCGTCAGATCAGACTTCCCGTGCTTGCGGTCGTCGCCTTCGCGTCCTCGGTCGTCGATGTCGCGTTGATTCTCGGTCCTTCGGTTCCTCCGACCCTCGCCGTCCGGTTGTTGCAATGGATGGGCGATCCCGACCTTTCCATGCGTTTCCTGGCGTCGGCGGGCGCGATCCTGCAGCTTGCCGTCACAGCGGTAGCGCTCGCAGCCTGGATCATGCTTGAAAGATTTGGCGCCACGCTTCGCGAGATGGTTGCCGCGCGCGGCAATCGATATGCCTTCGACCGCGGAGTTCGCGCAATCGCCTCCATCCCGGTCGTTCTTGCCGGACTTTCGCTAGCCTTCGGCATCTTGATGCTCTGCCTCTGGTCGTTCGCGGGCTTCTGGGGGTTCCCCGAGCCTCTGCCGCCATCCTATTCCCTGACCACATGGCAGCGAGCTTTGCCTCGGGCTGAAGACCCGTTGGTCACCACCGCGCTCGTTGCTGGCCTTTCCGGCATCATCGCGTTGATCGCCGTCATCATCATGCTCGAAGCCCATCGCCGCGCTGAACCGCGCCTTGCTGGCGAGCGGCCCGTTCTGCCCTCGCTGATCGCAGGGCTTCTCTATCTGCCACTCATCGTGCCGCAGATCGCCTTCGTCTTCGGGCTTCAGATCCTCGTCGTGGCCTCCGGCGTGCAGCCCTCGCTCACGCTTCTGGTCGCCGTCCATCTCATCTTCGTCGCCCCTTATGTCGCCCTGGCTCTTGTCGGCCCCTGGTACGCTCTCGACCCGCGCTACGAGGTCGTCGCATCTAGCGTTGGACATGGCCCGCTTGCCGCGCTCCTGCGCGTGCGGATGCCACTGCTTCTCGCTCCGATTCTCACATCCTTCGCGATCGGCTTTGCGGTTTCCGTCGGCCAGTATCTGCCAACCGTGCTGATTGGAGCGGGCCGCCTGACCACGATCACAACGGAGGCCGTCGCGCTCGCCTCAGGCGGGAACCGCCGCGTCATCGGCGTTTATGCGCTCCTCCAAACGCTCATCCCGGCACTTGTCTTTGTCGCCGCCAGCCTTCTGCCCGGCTTCATCTTTCGCGGCAGACGCGGCATGGAAGGCGCATGAGCGAATCCTCCAAGAGTCAGCGTGGCCTCGGCCTCGACGATGTTTCCATCCGTCTCGACGGGCGCATCCTGCTCGAAATCGACCGGCTGATCGAACCCGGCGAGGTTCTCACAGTCATGGGGCCGTCCGGCTCGGGAAAGTCGACGCTTTTTGCCTATATCGCCGGTTTCCTCGATCCGGTCTTCGATGCGGAGGGACAAATCCTGCTGGATGGCACGCCAATCCACGACAAACGGCCGGAACAGCGCTCCGTCGGCCTCCTCTTTCAGGATGCGCTACTCTATCCGCACATGTCCGTCGGCTCGAACCTCCTCTTCGCCTTGCCGGGAGGTCTGACTGGCCGCGCAAGCCGGATCCACAAGGCTCAAGAAATGCTGGCCCGCGTTGGCCTCGACGGCCTCTTCGATCGCGACCCCGCGACACTCTCCGGTGGACAGGCGGCCCGTGTGGCTCTCGCCCGCACCCTGCTCGCCGAACCAAAGGCAATGCTTCTCGACGAGCCCTTCTCGCGGCTTGATGCACCCTTGCGGAAATCCATGCGCGAACTCGTCTTCGGCCTCGTTCTCGAGCGCGGGATACCAGCCTTGCTTGTGACTCACGACCGAGAGGATGCGGATGCCGCAGGCGGTCCGTTGGTCGAAATCGCGCCGGCGAGGGAATAGGACCGTGCGAGATCTCCCGTCGCTTCCCGTCACCGAAGTGCTCCCGAAGCTCGCGGAGGCGCTGGAGCAGGGCGATGCCGCGGTCCTGGTCGCGCCGCCCGGCGCCGGCAAGACGACGCTCGCACCGCTCCATCTTTTCAATCGAATAGCGCCGTCCCAAGGCAAGATAATCCTCGTCGAACCGCGTCGTCTCGCGGCCCGCGCCGCCGCCCGGCGCATGGCGGAAATCCTTGGCGAAGCGGTTGGAGAAACCGTCGGCTGGCGCATGCGCCTCGACACGAAGGTCACTGCCAAAACCCGCATCGAAGTCGTCACCGAAGGCGTCTTCACGCGCATGATCCTCGCCGATCCCGAGCTCTCCGGCATCGCGTGCGTCATCTTCGACGAATTCCACGAGCGCTCCCTCGATGGCGATTTCGGTCTGGCACTCGCACTCGACGTCCAAGGCGCGTTGCGCGAGGACCTGAAGCTTCTCGTCATGTCGGCGACGCTCGACGGTGCGCGTGTCGCAAAACTCCTCAACGACGCACCGGTGATCGAGAGCCAAGGCAGGGCCTTTCCTGTCGATATCCGCCATCGCGAGCATTCGGGTACAGAGCGGATTGAGGATGCCATGGCCGCCGCAATCCGCGAAGCGCTCGAGGCCGAGACCGGCAGCATCCTCGCCTTCCTGCCGGGCCAGCGCGAGATCGAACGGGTCGCGGAACGCCTCGACGGCCGCGTTCCCGAAAACGTTCTCATCGCTCCCCTGTTTGGCGCCATGGAAGGTGCTGCGCAGGACCTGGCGGTGCGACCGGCTGGCAACGGTATCCGAAAAGTCGTCCTCGCCACCTCCATCGCCGAAACCTCGCTGACGATCGAAGGTGTGCGCGTCATCATCGACTCAGGCCTTGCCCGCAGGCCCCGCTTCGAACCCGCGACCGGGCTTTCGCGCCTCGAAACGGTGCGCGTTTCCAAAGCGTCGGCCGATCAGCGCTCAGGTCGCGCTGGCCGCACCGAACCGGGCATAGCGATCCGCCTCTGGCGCGCAGAGCAGACCGCCTCGCTGCAAGCCTACGACCCGCCCGAAATCCTCGCGACGGACCTCTCCGGCCTCGTTCTCGATTGCGCCGCCTGGGGTGTCGCCGATCCATCCGAGTTGGCCTTTCTCGACCCGCCGCCTGCACCGGCATTGGCCGAGGCGAAGAAGCTGCTTTTCGAACTCGGTGCGCTCGACGAGGACGGCCGCCTGACCGAAATCGGCGAGGCGATGCGCGCCCTTCCATTGCCGCCACGACTGGCTCGCATGGTCGTCGCCGCACCGGACGATGCCCGGCTGACGGCTGCCCGGCTTGCCGTCCTTCTAACCGAACGCGGTCTGGGTGGAAACGACGCCGATCTCTCCGAACGCCTGAGACGCTTTGAACGCGAGAAAAGCCCGCGCGCGAAAGGCGCCGAACACCTTGCGCGCCGCATTGCGGACAGCGCACCGAAGGGTGGTAGTGCCTCTTCAGATGATACGGCGAAGGAACCGGGCGCGCTCCTCGCGCTCGCCTACCCGGATCGTGTCGCCGTTCAGCGCGGCGCGCCTGGCTCCTACGTTCTCGTCAATGGACGCGGCGGCCAACTCGATCCGATCGAGGCTCTCGCCAAGAACCGCGCAGTCGTGGTCGCCGAGCTTCAGGGAGCCGCGCGGGCAGGGCGCATCTTCTCGGCTGCCCCTCTTTCGGACGAAGCGCTTGGAAACTTGTTCGCCAGCTTGGGCATAACCGAGGAGACGTTGATCTTCGACAAGCAAGCGAGGGCGGTTCGCGCCCGGCGCATCGAACGGCTTGGCCGGATCATCCTTTCCGAAAAACCCCTACCGAACCCGAGCGGCCTTGATGCGACGAACACGTTGATGGAGGGGCTTAAATCCCTGCCGTTCCACGCGCTTCCTTTCGACAAAGAGGGCGAGCGCCTGCTCCGCCGTCTGCGCTTTCTCGCCAAGTCCGACCCCGATGCCTGGCCAGACCTGTCCGATGCAGCGCTCCATGGGTCGCTCTGCGACTGGCTGGCGCCTTTCGTCCCCGGCGCAACCGCTCTGTCCGACATCGCCGAAGGCCATTTAAAACAGGCGCTGAATGCCCTCGTTCCCGGCCACCTTCAAGGCCGGCTCGACGATCTGGCACCCTCCCATTTTGAAGCGCCGACGGGCAACCGCCATCCGATCCGCTACGACGAGGATTCGCCCGTTCTTTCCATCCGCGTGCAGGAACTCTTCGGCCTCAAGAATCATCCGGCCATCGCAGATGGCCGCCTTCCATTGACGATCGAACTCCTTTCGCCGGCCCATCGCCCTATCCAGATCACGCGCGATCTGCCCGGCTTCTGGTCGGGCTCATGGTCGGACGTGCGTGCTGATTTGAGAGGCCGCTATCCGAAACACGAATGGCCGGAAGACCCGGCAGGCGCAGCGCCGACGGCACGAGCAAAGCGAAAATCGAGCTAGCTCGCAGGTTCGGGGGTCCCCGCTCTTCGAGCTGATTTTGCAAAAACTCCGAAACCGGTGCTACCGCTGGCCCCAGCATTATTGGATGGGCAGGATGACCAAACTGGACGTCAAAATCTGCGGCCTCTCTACCCGTGAAGCGATCGACGCCTCGCTTGCGCGCGGTGCGACGCATATTGGCTTTGTTTTCTTCGAAAAGAGCCCGCGCCATGTCGCAATCGAAGAGATGGCCGCGCTTGCAAGGCATGTGAACGGACAAGCGCAGACGGTCGTGGTGACTGTCGATCCCGATGACGCGACAGTCGACAGGCTGGTCTCGGAGGTCGCCCCTGATTGGGTGCAGCTGCACGGCCGCGAAAGTCCCGACCGCGTGTTCGAGCTCAAGACGGCGACCGGTCTTTCCATCATGAAGGCCCTCCCTGTCGCCGATATCGAGGATCTGGAACGGATCAGCCCCTATCTCGGCATCGCCGATCGCATCCTTTTGGATTCCAAGCGGCCGAAGGGGTCGAACCTACCCGGTGGCAACGGCGTTTCCTTCGACTGGCGACTTCTGGCCGCGCTTGACCGCAGCATCCCCTTCATGCTCTCGGGCGGGCTCGATGCCGACAATGTCCAAGAGGCGGTGCGCATTGCGCGACCCTCGGGTCTCGACATATCTTCGGGCGTGGAAAGCGGTCCCGGTGTCAAGGATATCGGCCGCATCCAGCGTTTCTTCGACGCGCTCGATCGGATCGGAGAAGACGAGTTGCAGGGAGATATGTGACGATGAACCAGCCATTGACGCCGAATTCGTTTCGCGCCGGTCCGGACGAGGAAGGTCGGTTCGGCATGTTCGGCGGCCGCTTCGTCGCCGAAACCCTGATGCCGCTGATCCTCGACCTCCAGGATCACTGGAACGCGGCGAAGACCGATCCGGAATTCAAGCGAGAGCTCGACGGCCTCAACGCCACCTATACGGGCCGTCCGTCGCCGCTTTATTTCGCCGAGCGGCTTACGGAAAAGCTCGGTGGCGCGAAGATTTACTTCAAGCGCGACGAGTTGAACCACACCGGCTCGCACAAGATCAACAACTGCCTCGGCCAAATCCTGCTCGCCCGGAAGATGGGCAAGACGCGGATCATCGCTGAGACCGGAGCCGGCCAGCACGGCGTTGCGACAGCCACCGTCTGCGCGCGCTTCGGCCTGCCTTGCGTGGTCTATATGGGCGCGACCGACGTCGAGCGGCAGGCACCGAACGTCTTCCGCATGAAGCTCCTCGGCGCTGAGGTAATCCCGGTAACCGCAGGCCATGGCACCCTCAAGGATGCCATGAATGAGGCGCTGCGCGACTGGGTGACCAATGTCGACTCGACCTATTATCTGATCGGCACCGCAGCCGGCCCGCACCCCTATCCGGAGCTCGTTCGCGACTTCCAGTCGGTGATTGGTAAAGAAGCCAAGGAGCAGATGATGGCCGCCGAGGGCCGTCACCCTGACATGCTCGTCGCTGCCGTCGGCGGCGGTTCGAATGCGATCGGCCTCTTCCACCCGTTCCTCGACGACAAGGATGTTTCCATGGTCGGCGTCGAGGCGGGCGGCAAGGGGCTCGACGGCGAGGAGCATTGCGCCTCCCTCACCGCCGGCGCACCGGGGGTCCTCCACGGCAACCGCACATATCTACTCCAGAATTCGGACGGACAGATCAAGGAAGGCCACTCGATCTCGGCCGGTCTCGATTATCCGGGCATCGGCCCCGAGCATTCCTGGCTGAAGGATTCAGGTCGCGTGGAATATGTGCCGATCATGGACACCGAAGCGCTCGAAGCCTTTCAGCTCCTTACCCGCACCGAGGGCATCATTCCCGCACTCGAGCCGGCCCATGCGCTGGCCGAAGTGGTCAAGCGCGCGCCGAAGATGGACAAGGACCAGATCATCCTGATGAACCTTTGCGGCCGCGGCGACAAGGATGTGCATACGGCTGCGAAGCACCTCGGCGTGGAGATGTGAGTCAAGTGCCGAGCGTTGGGTGAGCCCAATAGGAGAAAGCGGTGACGATCGAACTCAATGTTCCGCTCGATGACGCTCTAAAGGCTGATCTTGATGCCGAAGCGCGCGCTTCGAATCAGACTGCGTCACATATCGCTGAACAGGACATCGCGAGCTATCTTGCATCCCGTCGATCTAAGCGGGAAGCCGTGCGGCAAGCGATCTCGGAGGCCGGCCAAGGTCGGTTTGTCTCGAAGGAAGCGGTCGATCGCTGGATTTCTACTTGGTCGTATGATGGGGTTCCTCCTCCTCCAAAGGCTGATATTTTCGTCAAACGATGAAGATCGTCTTCCTCGAGAGAGCGGTCGAAGATCTCATATGTTTCAAGCGCTACTACACGCGGATATTTCTCGAAGGTGCGGCTGGAGCGAGGGAACGCTACAGAAAAGCTTTCGAAGCATTTGAGTTCAACCCATACTCCGGTCGTCCGGGCGACGATGAGTGCTGCGAATTTGTAATCTTGCGAACGCCATTCATCGTCGTCTACCGCGTTTCAGACGCGCGACTGGAGGTTTTGCGCGTATGGGACGATCGCGCTGAACGAACGTAAGACTGGCCGTAGCTCGGGACCTGCGTGGTCACGAGATTCTGCTCTGGAAAGGCCCGGGGAGCGAAACTCCATGACCGACATCATCGAAATCCAGACCACCTGTCCGACACTCGAGGATGCGCGCCAGCTCGCGCATATCCTGCTCGACGAAAAGCTTTCGGCCTGCTGCCAGATCGGCCGCGAGATCGACAGCCGTTACTGGTACGACGGCAAGCAGCATCGCGGCGATGAGACGCCTTTGATCGTCAAGACGCGCGCCGATCTGTTCGAGCGGATCGCGAAGCTGATCCGCGAACATCACCCCTACGAGACACCCGCCATCTTCGGCTTTGCGGTGCCCTTCGTCGATCAGGCGACGCGCGATTGGATCGACGAGACCTGCACTGGCACCTGATCGCCAACTGGCTCGATTGCAGCTGGCGATGACCGCTTGGCAGCGGCGGGTACGATCGCGTATGAGTGCGCGAATTCGAACCACGCCAACGGTATGGTGGGACATCCCTTTCACCGTTGGCCCGACGACCAGCCTTTCCGAAAGCGCATCATGACGACACGCATCGAGGACCGTTTCGCCAGACTGAGGGACGAGGGCCGCCCCGCTATGGTCAGCTTCGTCATGGGCGGCGATCCCGATCACGAAACATCGCTCGCGATCATGAAGGCGCTCCCAGAGGCGGGCGCGGACATCATCGAGCTCGGCATGCCGTTTTCCGATCCGATGGCAGACGGACCGGCCATCCAGAAAGCCGGCCTCAGAGCCCTCAAGGGCGGTGCAAGCCTCCAGAAGACGATCGACATCGTGAAGGCATTTCGGGAAACCGATGCCGAGACGCCGGTCATCCTGATGGGCTATTTCAACCCGATCTACATCTACGGCGTCGAACGGTTCATCCCGGCTGCGCTCGAAGCCGGCGTCGATGGCCTGATCGTCGTCGATCTTCCGCCCGAAATGGACGACGAACTCTGCATCCCGGCGCTTGATGCGGGACTCAACTTCATTCGCCTCGCAACACCGACGACCGACGACAAGCGCCTTCCGGCGGTCCTCAAGAACACCTCCGGTTTCGTCTACTACGTCTCGATCACCGGCATCACCGGAGCGGCGGCGCCCGACGCGAACAAGGTCGCGGCTGCAGTAGGGCGCATCAAGAACCATACCGATCTCCCTGTCTGTGTCGGTTTCGGCGTGAGAACCGCCGAGCAGGCCGCCGAGATCGGGAAAGGTGCGAACGGCGTCGTCGTCGGCTCCGCGATTGTTTCGGCGATCGAGAATTCGCTCGACAGCGGCGCCGCTACGAGTTCGACAGTCGACGCGGCAATCGGCATCGTGCGCGAAATTGCTGGCGGCGTGCGCACCGTCAAAGCTTGAGAAGTCGTTCGCTCTGGCCCACATCCTGCCCCGGATCATAAGAAACGAGCCCGAAGCTAAGCTATGAACTGGATCACCAACTACGTTCGCCCGAAGTTCTCGAGCCTGCTCGGGCCGCGAACCGTCCCGGACAATCTCTGGATCAAATGTCCCGAGACCGGGGAAATGGTCTTCCACAAGGATCTCGAAGCCAATCAGTGGGTGGTCCCGTCGTCTGGCTTCCACATGAAAATCCGTGCCCATGACCGGCTGAAGGCGTTCTTCGACGAGGGCCTCTACGAGACGGTCGATCTGCCGGAAGTTGCAACTGATCCTCTGAAGTTTCGGGACTCCAAGCGATATACAGACCGCCTGAAGGAATATCGTTCGAAGACTTCTGTGGACGACGCAGTGATTGTCGCGCGGGGCGATATCGAAGACCTCCCGATCATCGCGACGGTCCAGGATTTCGCCTTCATGGGCGGCTCGCTCGGAATGGCGGCTGGCGAAGCGATCATCAAGGGTTTCGAGACGGCACTCGCCGAGAAGAAGCCGTTGGTGCTGTTTTCGGCGTCCGGCGGCGCACGCATGCAGGAAGGCATTCTTTCGCTCATGCAGCTCCCCCGCACCACGGCGGCGCTGGAAATGCTGAAAGAAGCGGGGCTTCCCTATATCGTCGTCCTGACGAACCCTACAGCGGGCGGCGTCTCGGCCTCCTATGCGATGCTGGGAGACGTTCATATCGCCGAGCCCGGCGCCGTCATCGGCTTTGCCGGCGCCCGCGTCATCGAGCAGACCATCCGCGAGAAGCTTCCCGATGGGTTCCAGCGCGCCGAGTATCTGCTTGAACACGGCATGGTCGACATGGTCGTTCATCGACATGAGTTGAAATCGACGATTTCGTCGCTATTGAAGATTTGGACGAAGAAGCCGGCCACCGTGAAGAAAGCCGATCGCTCGGCAAATGGATCGACGGGCGAAGCCCAGTCGCAGGCCGACAGCGTGAATGCTACCGAACGCGCAAACGCCGATGCGGCCTGACTTGGCGACAGGTCTCCAATCTCTGCCGGTCTCCCATCTTTCCGAACCGCGTGAACCTGCGCGTCAAGCGACCAGTGTGACGATCCTTCCTTTGCATTTCTGCAGCCTGCATCGTAGGGCGGCGCGATGACCACGACCTCATTGGCCCATGCGGAGATCGAGGCCTTGCTGGCTCGACTGCCGAAGGGATACGACCTGTCCCTCGATCGCGTGCGCAAGCTTGCGGCGTCGCTTGGTGATCCGCATCTCAAACTGCCGCCGACGGTCCATATTGCTGGAACCAACGGTAAAGGTTCGACCTCCGCCTTTTGCCGCGCGATCCTGGAAGCGGACAAGACCAGCGTCCACGTCCATACCTCGCCGCATCTCGTCTCGTGGCACGAGCGCTATCGGCTGGGACGTGATGGCGAGCGCGGTATGCTCGTGCCGGACGATGTTCTTGCCGAAGCGGTGTCTCGCGCCGGAAAAGCCGTCGGTGACCTGCCGATCACGGTCTTCGAGATTCTGACAGCCGTGACGTTCCTGCTCTTTTCCGAACATCCTGCCGATGCCGCTGTCGTCGAGGTCGGTCTCGGCGGCCGGTTCGATGCGACCAACATTCTCGAAAAACCGGCTGTCACCGTGATCACGCCGGTTTCCCTCGACCACCAGTCCTATCTTGGCGATAGCGTCGAGCTGATCGCTGCCGAGAAGGCCGGCATCATCAAGCCGGGGGTCCCGCTTGTCGTTGGTCCCCAACCCGAGTCGATCGCAATCGACGTGATTTCCAGGATCGCCGAGCGCAACAAGGCTCCGATTGCTCGTTACGGGCAGGACTTCTTCGCCTTCGAAGAACACGGACGCCTCGTCTATCAGGATGACGACGGCCTCCTCGACCTGCCGCTGCCGCGCCTCTATGGCCGCCACCAGATCGCCAACGCGGCGACTGCGATCGCCGCCGTTCGCAAGGGGGGCTTCAAGCCGAGCGAGCAGGCTATTGAAGCCGGCATGACAAGCGTCGAGTGGCCCGGCCGCCTCCACAAGATCACGTCCGGACCGCTCTTTGAAGCAGTCGTCGAGGGCGGTGAACTCTGGCTCGACGGCGGACACAATCCCGGGGCAGGGGCGGCGATCTCGGAGGTCTTCGCCGATCTCGAAGACAAGGTCTCGCGACCGCTCTTCCTGATTTGCGGCATGCTCAACACCAAGGACCCGACCGGCTTCTTCGAGGCTTTTCACGGCATCGCCCGCCGGGTGATCACCGTGCCGCTCGCGACGACCGATGCCGGGATCGATCCGAACGAGCTCGTCGATTTCGCCCTCGACACCGGGCTCGACGCCGAAGCGACCGACAGCATCGAAGCCGCCATCCGGCTCGTTTCGGAACACTGGGCGGTCCAGCCTGCGCCGCGCTTCCTCATCTGCGGATCGCTCTATCTCGTTGGTGAGGCCCTCGAAAAAAGCGGGCTTGCACCTCGCTGAAAGGCTCGATTGTGAGCAAGGTCTTCTCGCTTCTCTTCATCGTCCTGATGGGTATCCATCTTGTGAGGCCCCTGGGCCTTCCGGGGCTGAAACGGCGGGGTGATTTCTGGAAAATCGCGCTCGTTGGTTTCGTCGTCTTCAGCCTCACGATCATGATCCGCCCTTGAAACCATGACATGACCGAATGTTTGTGATCCCTCCGGCGCTGGTGTAGGAACCGCTGGATTTGATCATTCCTCGACTTTTTGTGGGCTGAACCGACACATGGACCGAATTCGCATACGCGGCGGAAACGCGCTCAACGGGACGATTCCCATCTCGGGTGCCAAGAACGCAGCTCTTCCGCTGATGATTTCCGCGCTGCTGACGGACGACCAGCTGACGCTCGAAAACGTGCCGCATCTCGCCGATGTCGAGCAGCTGATCCGCATCCTCACCAATCACGGCGTGGACTACACCGTGGCCGGTAAACGCGCCGGGCAGAGCGCCGCCACCGGCCGTACCATCCATTTCAGCGCCCGCAACATCGTCGATACGGTCGCGCCTTATGAGCTCGTCTCGAAGATGCGTGCGAGCTTCTGGGTCATCGGCCCGCTGCTGGCGCGTATGGGCAAGGCGAAGGTCTCGCTGCCGGGTGGTTGCGCGATTGGCACACGGCCGGTGGACCTCTTCATCGACGGCCTGCGCAAGCTCGGTGCCAAAATCGATATCGAGGGCGGGTACGCGATTGCCGAGGCCAAGGGCGGCCTCGTCGGTGACCGGTACGTTTTCCCCAAGGTCTCCGTCGGCGCGACCCATGTGCTGATGATGGCGGCAAGCCTTGCCAAGGGCGAAACCGTGCTCGAAAACGCCGCGCGCGAACCTGAAGTCGTCGATCTTGCCAACTGTCTCAACGCCATGGGCGCGAAGATCGAGGGTGCCGGAAGCCAGACCATTACGATCACCGGCGTCTCCCAACTCTCCGGCGCACGCCATTCGGTGCTGCCCGACCGGATCGAGACCGGCACATACGCGATGGCCGTCGCAATGACCGGCGGCGAGGTGAGGCTGACCAACACCCGTGCCCACCTTCTCGATACGGCGCTCGATGCCCTGCGGAACGCCGGCGCGAGCGTCGAGGATACCCAAGACGGCATCCGCGTGACGCGCAATGGTGGCGGCATTCACCCCGTCGATGTCGTCACCGATCCGTTCCCCGGCTTCCCGACCGATCTCCAGGCCCAGTTCATGGGGCTCATGACCCGGGCCGAGGGCATCTCGCATATCACCGAGACGATCTTTGAAAATCGCTTCATGCATGTGCAGGAGCTTGCCCGGCTCGGCGCGAAAATTTCGTTGTCCGGCCAGACGGCGACCGTCGAAGGTGTCCCGACGCTGAAAGGCGCACCGGTCATGGCGACCGATCTGCGCGCCTCCGTTTCGCTCGTGATCGCCGGACTGGTGGCGGAGGGTGAGACCGAGGTTCATCGCGTCTATCATCTCGACCGCGGCTTCGAACGGCTCGAAGAAAAACTGACCGCCTGCGGTGCTGATATCGACCGCATCTCCGGCTAATCCTTCCGCGGTTCAGGCCTCATCGCGGACATGGCTCGGCGTTCCCGCGCCGCTTTCGCTGCCGGGGCGTTGAGAGCTTTCGGTATTGCGCCACCCGATGAGGGCGGCGAAGCGCCGGAGGCGAGCCCTCCGAAACGTTTTGTATGCGGCTCACCTCCGGCGCTCCGCACGGGATTTGTCGCGCTCGCTTCGCCGATCGTTCCCGCTTTGCCCGATGCTTCGCCCCGCCAGCACGCCGGCCTCGTTGCCGAGGCGGGGGATGCCAGCTTGAGGTTCCACGTCGGGCTTGGCCCAAACCATCGGCGGCTGTTGGTGCTTCACGGGGAGCCTTGCCGGCCTCCCGTTCAAGCGGACCGATCCGCACCCGCGCCGTAATACGCGAGGGACCAACGGAGCCGCGAGGCGTCCGGGACGCTGTTCCTCCGGAAGGAACACCGCCGCAGACCCGCAAGCCATGCACCCGAAGCGATCCCGGCGATCACCCGTGCCCTCTGGCTGCGTGGCGAGGGGGATTATGCGGGTGGTTCAGAGGGCGGGGATAAGGTTTTTAGTTTGGTGGGATGACGGTTGAGGAAGATCAGGTGCGCGATCGCTGACGACGGCGAGATTAAGCGGTAGGCGGAATGGCGGCCGTGCGCACACAAAGGCTTGGATGGCGAAAAGAAAACTCCGCCAACAGCTCGAGCTACGGTGCCGAGTTGGTTTAAAGTCTCAACGCAAATGAAACCGGGCTCCAGGTCCGGTCTTTCACCCCGATCATCAATACTGTGGCCCGGCCCGAGCTTTCCCTCCTGTCGAGCGCGTCGGTGTTTTGGGACTGTCGGTTCGCGCGGCGCTGCCCAAGGCGATTTTCTTCAATTATCGGGCAACAGGCTGATTTTGCAGGATCGCTGACGAAGAGAAGCGCTTCGCCGGTCAAACATGGGGCCGCCGGCGGAAAACCGCGACTTGACCGGCACGACCTAAATCAGGGAGGACACTTCCGTCCGAACAAGGAGTCCCACATGTACAAAAAGATTCTCATTGCGATTGCCCCCGATCATCTCGATGCTGCCTCGGAATCCCTCGCAGCCGCTCGAGCACTTGCGGACGAAGGCGCGATCATTCACGTAATCTCAGTCATCAACCGAATTCCCAACTATGTCGTGGCTGAGGTTGGTGGAGAAGTCTACGAACGCTCGAGCGACAAGACGAAGAAAGCGCTCGCGAAGATCTTGAAAGACTTCGACGATATCGAAGTCAAAACCTTCATCGGTGAACCGCCTGCCAGAATCATTTCGACTGCGAAGGAGGGAAACTACGATCTCATCGTCATCCGCTCCCATAAACCTGGCGTGAGAGACTGGTTCCTGGGCTCAACGGCCGGCCGGGTCACGCGAAGCACTCCGTGCGCCGTCCACATATTGCGGTAAAAGATCCACTGTCTGAAAATTGCCGATCACCGAAGCATAAGTGATCGGCGAAGGAAGATTGCGGATGGAAGCCGATTGATAGCTCCGGACAAAACAGTTCATCGTCCACAAGGCGGTGAACGACTTCCTGTCTCTGAACAGGAGCCGGGGTCACTCGACGATCCACTTAACGCTACTGGGACTGGTCCGCGTTTGCACAGACCACCGGCAATTCGACCTGGATGATTGCCGATAGACCTTGCCGAGCATAGTCGAACTCGCATTCGGCGCCGATCTGATCGACCAGAACGCGCTGCAGGAGCTGGGAGCCGAATCCCTTACGATCAGGCGGTGAGACAGGCGGACCGTTTCTCTCTCGCCAGCGCAGTTCGAGCGTTCTGTGCTCGGGCGTCTCAACAATCCACCAAGCGATAGACAGGCGTCCTGCCGGGACACTGAGAGCGCCGTATTTGACGGCGTTGGTGACAAGTTCGTGCAGTCCCATGCCGAGGGGCACCGCGATAGTCGCCGGCAGTTCGACGGAGGGGCCATCGAGAACGACGCGCGCGCCCGCGTCGTCCTCATGTGTATTAGCGACAAAGGGCGCGACCTCGTTCTCGATCAGCTCGCGCAGATCTGCCGATTGCCGCATGCCCTCTGTGAGGATCGTATGGGTGGCGGCGAGCGAAGAGAGACGGTTGACGAAGGTCTCCGTGAAAGACGTGACATCCGAGGCTGAGCGCGATGACAGCTTAAGGACGGCCTTGATCGTCGCGAGCATGTTCTTCACGCGGTGGTTCAGCTCGTCGATCAGGATGCGCTGCTCATCCTCGGCTGCCCGGCGGGCCGTGATCTCGCGTTGGGCTTCCTCGAAGAGCCCGGCATTGTCGAGCGCGATGGCGCCTTGGGCGGCAAGGCCCCGGATCAGCTCCTCATGGCGTTTGCTGAAGCGACCGGGCTCGGGATGGCCGAGAAGCACGGCACCGTGCGCCTTGCCCTCCCAATTGACCACCGGAACGGCCAGATAGCTGCGCACCGGCAGGTGACCGTGTGGCATTCCGCCTGGATAGTCCTCGCTCTCCGCAGCCTCGCTTTTATTCCGTTCGCCGTTTTCGAGGCCGCGCCCATACCGTGGATCGTTCGTGATGTCGTCCGAACGGATGATGCGGTTGTCAACGAAGGTCGGCGCGAAGACAGCTGTTTCCCGCGGATCGGCGAACCGGGCGAAGTCTTCCTTCTTCGCTCCGGAGAGGACGTAGAGACGGAGATGTTCGCCGTCCGGCTGGCTCTTGAGATAGAAGAAAGCACCGTAGCGGGCGCCCGACAGAACGGTCGCGGAATCGACGACCATCTGGACGATGCCCGCCTGATCGAGCTTGGCGCTGAGTGACAGGCCGGACCGGTTGAGCGTGTCGAGAAGACGGGTTTCGGCTCGTAGATCGGAGGTGCGCTGACGCACCTCGCGATCGAGCTGAAGGCGGGCGGTCTCTGCGGAAACCGCCATGCGCCAGGCGACGACCATCAGCGCGAGAAGTGGCAGGAGTCCGATGCCAGCGAAGAGGGCGAGCGGACGGAAACGCTTCCAGAAGTCTTCCGCCAGCGCGTTGCTCGACTGGGTGACGCGCACATAAACCGGCCTGTCGCCGACCCGTTGATAAGAGCCGAACCGCATGTCATCCGCTTCAGCGAATTGAATTTCGCCGGCTTTGTCCGCTTCGCCAACTTGCTTGGCGAGTGAGCCCATATCGGCAGGAACCGATCCAAGCTCCGGCCAAGAGGTCAGGACACCCATGTCCTCGGCCCGGAAAATCGTGACCCGCATACCATCCGACAGCGTGAGCTGGCGCCAGTAGTCGTTGAAGTAGCCAAGTTCGACCGTGGCAAGGGCGGTGCCGGCAAATTCGCCAGCCTCGTTGGTGATCCGGCGCGAGATCAAGAACGTGCCCTTCGCAGTCACCCGCCCGGTAATGCGCTCGCCGACGTAAAGACCAGCGTCCTTTTCGGTTTGCGCCCTGAAAGCATCACGGTCGGCGGCGCTGCTTTGTGGCGCCGGATATTTGAAACTGGTGAGCCGCAACGCGCCGGTGGCGTCATTGAGCCAGAGGTCGTCGATATAGGCGATGTCGTTTCGCAGGGCGACAAGCTGCTCATAGGCCGAACGCGAGGTCCCGACCGTTGCCCAGTCGCCCTCATCGGCAACCTGAACCGCATTTTCGAGAGCGAGATCAGTCACGGTGAACAGCTGCTCCGCGTGCTGAGACAGGAAGAACGCTGTTCGACGCGCTTCGGCGCTGGCCCTGTCGATCGCCTGATCCCACTGGCTCCGCCAAATTGCGGCGCTCAAGCCGACGACGATGAGGATTCCGACAAGGCTTGCGAGAAGGATCGAACGGGCAAGAGTCAGGTCCCAGACATGCCGGGACGGCCGATCGGCCGATGGCGACTCATCTTCTGCCAGGTTCGGTTTGCCGTCCAACGCACTTACTCACTACTCGGCACTGGGTCTGTACCCGACCCGAAAGACGTCAGTTCTGTGTTTGCATGACCGACCTGAGCGCCTGGAGAAGCTCTTCGGCGCGGAATGGCTTGGAAAGCATCGCGATCGGTTCGAGATCGGCCAGTCGACTGCGTGTCGCTGAATCGAGATTACCGCTGATGAAGATCGAGTGGATACCGAAACGCTGGAGGATTTCGCGGGCAGCATCCCCGCCGAAGGAGCCGTCGGCGAGCTTGAGGTCCATCAGCACCACATCGGGGCGTGCCATCTCAACGGCCTTGACGGCGGAACTCGCCGTCGTCTCGATACCCATAACCTTGTGCCCGGCCTCTTCGACCGACTGTTCGACGTCCATTGCGATGAGGATTTCATCCTCGACGATGAGGATATCGAGCGAACGGGGCTTGGCATCAGCAGAGTGTCCACTCGCGCCCGGAGACGCGGGAGCAGATAGGCTGTACTCCTGATGGGCGGCAATGGTCATGGGCGATCAGTCACCTTCACTAAAGTACGCGGGCTTATCTCGATTTCGGCAGCGTTAGTAAAGCCTTATTAAGCTTCTGCACATGCCGCCTTTGAGAGCCACCGCGGTAAAACGAGAAGTACGTAGGCGAAATCCAGCCGTGGGTACATCCGCGCGCTTCGCGGCTCTAGAAGCGCGTAAGGTTCAAGTTAGTTCCCAAACGTGAACCAGTCAGCAGCGCTACCGATCGCAACGCTTTGCGGCGTCTGTCTAGTCGATCATGTAAGGCGATTTTCGCGCTGTAAAGGGGCGAGAGTGTCTTGCAACCAATAAGGCGTCCGGCTGGGTGGGCGGCGCTTGTGGTAGCCGACGCACGAGGCGTCGATCAGGACACGAGCCGTTCGAGGACAGTGGTGTAGAAGAGTTTTCCGGACCGCTTTGCAGGTGTATGCCGCTGGAACTCGGCCCAATCCTCTTGCGAGGACCTGCTTGCCGCGCTGAAAAGCCCAAGGGTCGTTTGAGAGCGTCTCGACGCGAGCTGAAAGAAAGCGTCTCGCCTGCGGCGACCTGCGGATTTGTGCTGTTCCCCGATCCTCTTTATCTGGAGGTGACCCGCCAGATGAAGACGAAGGCAGCCTCATGAAAACCGGTTCCGTACGCTCGTCCGAGGATCTCGACACGCGCCGGAAAAAGGCACTGTTCCGCTCATGGCATCGCGGTACGCGGGAGATGGACCTCGTGTTCGGCCGCTTCGCCGATGCCGAGATCGCGACGCTTTCCGACGACGACATGGACAGCTACGAAGCGCTGATGCTGGCGCCAGACCCGGAGATCTTCAAATGGGTCTCGGGCGAGAAGCCGGTGCCGGGCAATTACGACACGCCTGTGTTTCGGCGGATCAAGGAGTTCTACACGCGGTTCGACGTTGAGGACCTCTCGCTGGCAGAGAAGGGAGCGTGAGTCTCGCTCCGGTAATCGTCATCTTCCGCTCCCGTCCCGAGGATGATGGCGGAGCGCGGTGGCCTTCAGCACTGCGATGACGCAGGGCAACGCATCTGCCCTTGAACCGGGCGGCGCAAAGGGCCATTGAAGCGACACGCTGAAAAGCTTCCCCTTACGATCCGCGATAAAGACGCCAGCCGATGAACCTTCCCGAACCATTGAAGCGTGCCCTCAAGAAGGGTGGCGGGCTTGAAGTCGGCAATGTGCTCGACGGCACCGAGGCCTTCCTTCTTGCCGAGATCGCGCGCGATCGAGGGGGCAAGAAGCCGATCGTCTTCGTGATGCGCGACGGCACGCGCATGAGCGAAGTGGAGGACGCGCTGCGTTTCGTGCAGCCGGAGCTTCCCGTTCTCACCCTGCCGGCCTGGGACTGCCTTCCCTATGATCGCGTCGGGCCTTCCGGCGAGGCGGCGGCGCGGCGGCTGTCGGCGATGGCATCCCTCAACGCGCTCAGACAGAACCCGCATCGCGCTGTGATCCTGACGACGGCGAACGCACTTCTCCAGAAGATGCCGCCGGCTGATGTTCTGGCGCGCGAGGCGATCAAGGCGGAGGCCGGCGGCTCCGCGCGGATGGACGACATCGTCGAGGCCCTGTCGCGCGGCGGATTCGAACGGGTGGCGACTGTGCGCGAGCGCGGTGAGTTCGCGGTCCGCGGCGGCATTCTCGATCTCTTCGCGCCGGGCTCGGAAGAGCCGGTGCGGCTCGATTTCTTCGGTGACACGCTGGAGACGATCCGTGCCTTCGATCCGGCGACCCAGCGCACCACCGAGCAGAGAAAGAGCTTCGAGCTGGCGCCGGTCTCCGAGGTCTCGCTTACCAAGGAGACGATCAGCCGGTTCCGGTCGAACTATGTGAAGCGCTTTGGCGCCGCCCAGCCGGGCGATGCGCTCTATGCCTCGATCTCAGAGGGCAAGCGCTTTGCTGGCATGGAGCACTGGCTTCCATTCTTCTATGAGAGTGTCGATACGCTGTTCGACTATTGCGACGGCTTTCCGATCGTCCTCGATCATCTGACGATCGAAAGCGTTGCCGAACGGCGCGCGGTGATCGAGGATCACTACGAGGCAAGGAAGCGCACCAGCGGCGAGAACGCGGCGAAAAGCGCCGAGGGCGTCGTCTACAATCCGGTCGAGCCGGGCGAACTCTACCTCACCGACGACGAACTCAACGGCGCTCTGGCGATCGTCGATCCGATCCGCTTCTCGGCCTATGCTTCGGCGGAGACCGGCACCCGTGAGGTTTTCAATCTCGATGTCTCGCGCGGCCGAAACTTTGCGGCCGAGCGGCAGGCGGAGAACGCCAACGTCTTCCAGGCGGCCGTCGACCACATCTCCAACGAACGGGCGAACGGAAAGCGCGTCGTCCTCGCGGCCTGGACCGAAGGCTCGCGCGACCGGCTGACGCAGGTGATGGAGGAGCACGGGCTTGGCCAGATCAAGCCGGTGCAAAACCTGAAACAGGTGCGCGAGGCCCCGAAGAATTTCGTCGTGACCGCGATCCTCGGCATCGAAGCCGGGTTCAAGACGCCGGATATGGTGGTGGTCGGCGAGCAGGACATTCTCGGCGACCGGCTGGTGCGGCGCTCCAAGCGCAAGCGGCGCGGATCGGACTTCATCTCGGAAGTGTCGGGGCTCGACGAGGGCGATATCGTCGTTCATGTGGATCACGGCATCGGGCGCTTCGTCGGCCTGAAACAGATCGAGGCGGCGGGCGCGCCGCATGACTGCCTCGAATTGCGCTATGCCGGCGATGACCGCCTGTTCCTCCCCGTCGAAAACATCGAGCTTCTGTCCCGCTATGGCGGCGAGGGCACCGAGGCGACCCTCGACCGGCTGGGCGGTGGAGCCTGGCAGGCGCGCAAGGCCAAGCTGAAGAAGCGCCTTCTCGACATGGCGGACGGGTTGATCCGCGTCGCAGCCGAACGCGCGATGCGCGGTGCGCCCAAGCTGAACCCTCCCGAGGGCCTGTTCGACGAATTCGCCGCACGCTTCCCCTATGAGGAGACCGACGATCAGGCGAATGCGATCGATGCGGTGGTGGACGATCTTGCCGCCGGCCGGCCGATGGACCGGCTGATCTGCGGCGATGTCGGCTTCGGCAAGACGGAGGTTGCTCTTCGCGCGGCCTTCGTCGCGGCGATGAACGGGCTTCAGGTGGCGATCGTCGTGCCGACCACGCTTCTCGCCCGCCAGCACTTCAAGACGTTCTTCGAGCGCTTCCGCGGCTTGCCGCTCAATGTCGCACAGGCCTCTCGTCTCGTGACCGGCAAGGAGCTGGCGGCAACGAAAAAGGGCATCAAGGAGGGCACGGTCGACATCGTTGTCGGCACCCATGCGCTGCTCGGCAAGGGCGTCGACTTCAAGAGCCTCGGCCTCCTCATCATCGACGAGGAGCAGCACTTCGGCGTCAAGCACAAGGAGCGGCTGAAGGAGCTGAAGTCGGACGTCCATGTGCTGACACTCTCGGCGACGCCTATCCCGCGCACGCTTCAGCTGGCCTTGACGGGCGTTCGCGAACTCTCGCTGATCACGACGCCACCCGTGGACCGCATGGCCGTGCGCACCTTCGTCGCGCCGTTCGATGCGCTGGTGGTCCGCGAGACCCTGCTGCGCGAGCGTTATCGCGGCGGCCAGAGCTTCTATGTCTGCCCGCGCGTCTCGGACATCGCCGGCGTGAAGGAATTCCTCGACGATCAGGTGCCCGAGCTGAAGGTCGCCGTCGCCCATGGGCAGATGGCGGCGAGCGAGCTCGACGACATCATGAACGCCTTCTACGAGGGCCAGTACGACGTGCTGCTCTCGACGACGATCGTCGAATCGGGCCTCGACGTGCCGACGGCGAACACCATGATCGTCCACCGGGCGGATATGTTCGGCCTGTCGCAGCTCTATCAGATCAGGGGCCGCGTCGGGCGCTCCAAGCAGCGCGCCTACGCACTGATGACGATCCCGGCGAACAAGACGCCGACCAAGGGCGCGGACCGGCGGCTCAAGGTGCTGCAATCGCTCGACACGCTCGGTGCGGGCTTCCAGCTCGCGACCCACGATCTCGACCAGCGCGGCGCAGGCAACCTCCTCGGCGACGAGCAGTCCGGCCATGTGAAGGAGGTCGGCTACGAACTCTATCAGCAGATGCTGGAAGAGGCGGTCGCCGAAATGAAGGGCGCGGAGCCGGAAACAGCCGGCCAGTGGTCGCCGCAGATCGCCGTCGGCACGGCGGTGATGATCCCGGAAGGCTACGTGCCGGATCTCCAGCTGCGCATGACGCTCTATCGTCGCTTGGCCGAACTCACCGAAATCCGCGAGATCGACGCTTTCGGGGCCGAGCTCATCGACCGGTTCGGACCGATGCCCGACGAGGTGGAGCATCTCCTGAAGGTGATGGTAATCAAGGCGATGTGCCGCAAGGCGAATATCGAGAAGCTGGATGCTGGGCCGAAGGGCCTCGTCGTCCAGTTCCGCGAGAAAAACTTCGCCAATCCGGCCGCGCTCATCCGCTATATCTCCGAACAGGGCTCAAGCGCGAAGATCCGGCCCGATCAGTCCATCGTGCTCATCAGGGACTGGCCGACGCCTCAGAAGCGGCTCAACGGGACAGCCACGATCGCCAGTCAGCTGGCAAAGATGGTGGACGAGGGACAGAAGCAGGCGGCTTGATGCTGGTCGAAGCCTGAGCCATCAGGGACAACCTCGGGCGCTTTCCCGAGGTCACTGCGTTTAGAAGAATTAGAGGAGCGTCGCCGAGGTCAGACCTCGGCGAATGAAGGCTCGATCCGTCTCAGCCCTTGCTGACATCCTTTAGAATCAAGAGGAAGCTCGGCTCCAACGAGAAGCCCTGCACCTCTGCGCGGGTTACTGCGTTCTGCTTCCAGTTCGCGACGAAGGCCCAGGGGGCGTCGTCGTGCACGAGCTTCTGAATCTGGTTGTAGAATTCGGCGCGCTCGTCCTGATCGGTCGTGCGGCGGGCCTTTTCGAGCAGCTCATCGACCTCGGGGTTCGAGTAATAGCCGGAATTGAAGCCACCTTCGGAGGGCAGTGCGTCGGAGCGCAGCGCGAGGAAGGGCAGGGTGTCCGGATCGTTCGTCATCCAGGCCATCTCCGCCATGTCGGCCTTGCCTTCTAGACCGGGATTCACGTTGGAGAGGAAGGTGTTCCACTCGTAGGTCTCGATATTGGCCTTGAGGCCAACCTCGGCGAGATCGGCCTGGATCGCCGTTGCCATAGCCACCGGATCGAGCATGCCGGAGCCGCCTTCGGCGACATAGAAGGTGAGATCGGCGCCTTCGGCACCGGCTTCGGCGATGAGCTGTTTCGCTTTTTCCGGATCATGCGGATAGGGCTCGACGGAGCCATCATTCGCCCATTCGAAGGCTGGGGGGATCGGTCCTGCCGCGACATCGGCCGTACCCTGCAACACGTTCTCGACGATCGCCTGCTTGTCGATGGCGTAGTTCACCGCCTGGCGAACCTTCTTGTCGGCGAAGGGGCCTTCCTTGGTGTTGAGGATCAGGAACCAGAGATGCGGTCCAGCCTCTTCGTCGACCTTGAAATTGGCGTCGTCCTCGAAGGTCTGAAGGCTGTCGGGCGGCACCTCGACCATCAAGTCGAGACCACCGGAAAGCATCTCCGCGACGCGTGTGTTGGCGTCGCCGACTGGGCGGAACACTACGGCCTGAAGGGCCGGCGCGCCTTCCCAGTAGTCCGAAAAGCTGGTGACGACGACCCGCTGATTGGCCTGCCATTCCTCGAATTTGAAGGCACCCGTGCCGACCGGATTGCGCCCGAAATCGGCGCCATACTCTTCAACAGCGGCCGGCGAGACGATGAGGCCGGTCGGATAGGCGAGATTGGACAGGAACGGCGCGAACGGCTCCTTCAGCTTGAATTCCACCGTGGTCTCGTCAACGGCGGTCACCGTATCGACCGTGGAGAAGAAGAAGGCGAGGGGGAACGGGCCGGTGTCGTGATAGGGGTGGTCGTCCTTCAGCATCCGATCGAAGGTGAACTTCACCGCTTCGGCGTTGAACGGTGTGCCGTCCTGAAAGGTGACGTCCTCGCGAAGATTGAAGGTGTAGGTCGTTCCATCCTCGGAGATGGTCCAGTCGGTCGCAAGCGCCGGTTCGACTTCGAGAGTGCCTTTCTTGAAGCGGACGAGACCGTCATAGAGATTGACCAGGATGCGAAAGTCGTTGACGGCCGTGACGGCCTGGGGGTCGAGTGATTTCGGCTCGGCGATCTGGCCGACGAGCAGCACGTTCGGATCGCTCTGCGCGCTCGCGGGTGCGGTCGTCAAAAGTCCGATTGCCGCGATGGCGGCAGCCAAGAGCCGTTTCATGGTCACTCCTCTTAATTCCTGGCGGCCAGTAGACAGGCTCGCCTTGGGGCTGACAACCGGCAAGTGTTTAAAACTTAAAGCTTCGGTGGCCGGGCTCGATCATTCGCCCTGAAGACGGCGGTGGCGTGACATCGGTCTCACAAGGGCTTTTTTCGGCAGGAGTGAATCGGGGGAGCGAGCTTTGATGCCAGACATTCGGATCGATGAAGAGCGGCTGAGAAGCATCCTCGATGGCATCAATGCCTTTGGCCGCAATCCGCTCACCGGCAGCTACGACAGGATCGGATTTTCCGACGCGGACATGGCGGTTCGCCGATGGTTTGCCGAACTCATGCGGGCGGAAGGACTGGCGGTTCGGATCGACGGTGCCGCCAATGTCTGGGGGCGCTTCGGGCCGCCCGATGGGCCTGCGATTGTCGCTGGCTCGCATCTCGATACGGTGCCATCCGGCGGGGCGTTCGATGGCGCGATTGGCGTCGCAGCAGCGCTGGAGTCGGTGCTTTCGCTTCGTGACGCCGGGTGGGTGCCCCGGCAGGCGATCGAGGTGGTCGCTACGGCGGAGGAGGAAGGACGCTTTGGCGGTATGCTCGGCTCGCGGGCGATCGCCGGCCTCGTCACCGACGAATGGCTTCAGACTGCACGTGATGCAGATGGCGTGCTGCTTGGCGATGCGATGCGGGGGCAGGGCCTCGATCCCTTGCAGGCACTCGATGCGCGTCGATCGAAGGACGAAATCGCAGCTTTTGTCGAACTCCACATCGAACAGGGGCCGGTGCTGGAGGCAGAACGCCTCGATATCGGGATCGTCCACACGATCTCGGGCATGGCCTCGCTCTCCGGCAGGCTGATCGGACGCGCCAACCATTCCGGCACGACGCCTATGGCAATGCGGGCGGACGCCTTCGCGGGCCTCGCCGATTTCGCGGTGAAGATACCGGCGCTCATAGGGGCCGAGGGAACCGCAGCCACGCGGATCACGATCGGCCATGTGGAGCTCGATCCGAACTTTCCGCACACGATACCGGGCGAGGCGCACTTCACCATCATTCTGCGCGATACGGACCCGGCGTTGATGCGCCGGCTGGCGGGGATGCTCGAAAACACGCTGGCCGATTCGGCATTGCGGCATGGCTTGAAGCATACCCTCGACGCCGCGACCTGGCTCGATCCGGTCCAGCTCGACGGCGGCCTCACGGATATCATCGAAGCCGCAGCAATCCGGCAAGGCGTCCGTCACCGGCGCATGGAGTCCGGTGCGGGACACGATGCCCAGACGATGCAGTCGCTCTGCCCATCGGCGCTGATTTTCGTGCCAAGCATCGGCGGCATCTCCCACGCGCCGGAAGAACAAACCGAGTGGCCGGCAATCGTCACAGGCGCAAATCTTCTGCTGGAGACGCTTCGCGAGCTTTCCGGTGCTCGGACTTAACGATCTTCGAAGCTTTTCCGAGGTGCATCCGTAGTCTAACCGATTTTTATCGGTCAGGGTGACGACCGATGACTGGACCTCGTCGCCATCAAGCGGCATGTAGGCCACGACCGCCGGTTAACGGCCCGCGAGATTCAACTGCTTGGAGGAGAGCATTCCATGTTGAGAACGGATACCGTCCGCAACATCCTGTCCTGGTACGAGGGCGAGACGCCCGGGCTGAAATCGAACCTTTCACGTCTTCTGATGCATGGACGACTCGCCGGCACTGGCCGTCTCGTGATCCTTCCGGTCGATCAGGGTTTCGAGCATGGCCCCGCACGCAGCTTTGCGCCGAACCCGGTCGCGTACGATCCGCATTATCTCTACGAACTCGCGATCGAATCCGGTGTTTCCGGCTATGCCGCGCCGCTCGGTCTTCTGGAGCAGGGCGCGGATACCTTTGCCGGCGAAGTGCCGCTGATCCTCAAGCTCAATTCAGGCAATTCGCTCGTTTCGGGCAACGATCAGGCCCTGACGGGCAAGGTGGAAGACGCCATGCGCCTCGGCTGCGTCGGCGTCGGCTTCACGATCTATCCGGGTTCGGAATCCTCCTACGAGATGCTGGAGGAACTGCGCGAGCTCAGCCTACAGGCGAAGTCGCGCGGCCTGATGACCGTCGTCTGGTCCTATCCGCGCGGCGGCAAGGTGACGAAGGACGGGGAGACCGGCCTCGACATCATCGCCTATGCCGCGCACATGGCGGCGCTGATGGGCGCTACCATCATCAAGGTGAAGCTGCCGTCGGATCACATCGATCTCGACGCCGCGAAGTCGACATATGAAAAATATCCGCTCGAAACGAGCAAGCCGGCCGAGCGCGTCAAGCACATCATGCAGTCGGCCTTCAACGGCAAGCGCATCGTCGTCTTCTCCGGCGGCGGACACAAGAACGAGGCCGAGCTTCTGGACGAGGTCCGTGCGATCCGCGACGGTGGCGGCAACGGTTCGATCATCGGCCGCAATTCCTTCCAGCGCTCGAAGAAGGAGGCGATCAAGCTCCTCAACGACGTGATGGAAGTCTACGCCTGAAGCTCGGCTCCGGATGAATTGACATCAAACGGTCGGCCTTCGGGTCGGCCGTTTTTCATTGGGCAATGAGAGCACATCCGGCCGGTTCAATCTGCCGAGCGATCCGTGATATCGTTTATGTCGGCAGGGGAGGATCGGACATGGATTTCATCGCGGCTGTTTCGCGGCTTGCCGGAGTGGCGGCGCTTGGTGTCGCGAGCTGGATCACAGCATCTCCGGCGGCCGAACTCCTGATATTCGAACAGGACGGCTGCCCCTATTGCGCGAAGTTCGATGCGGAGATCGCGCCGGATTATCCGCAGAGCAAGGCGGGCAAGATCGCTCCCCTCAAGCGCGTGGACATCACCGACGACCGCAAAGGCGGATACGAGAACATCGCACCGGCCGTCTTCACGCCGACCTTCGTCATGATGAACGATGCGGGCGAGGAAGTGGGGCGCCTCAAGGGCTATCCGGGCCGGAATTATTTCTACGGCGAAATTGAGCCGATGCTCGACAGGCTCGAGAACAGCGCGAAGACTGAAGCTCCCGAATAGGAGCTTTGGGACGCTCCGCAGGACATACGAAAAAGGCGCGGGCTGATGGGCCCACGCCTTTTCAAGTCATACGATCAGAGAAAGCCGCTTACTGTGCGGTCGTGCCGTCCTCGTTGAAGGTTTTCAGGTACGCGATCACGTTCGCGACCTCTTCTTCCTTCTTCAGACCGGCGAAGGCCATCTTCGTGCCCTTCACGGTTCCGCGCGGGTCGGTGAGCCAGGTCGTCATCAGCTCGTCGTCCCACTGCTCCTTGTCGGCGGCCCACTCCTTGAAATTGGACGAGAAGGTGTAGCCCTCGACCTCGCCGGGCTTCTCGCCGAAGACGCCGTTCAGCTCGGGGCCGATGCCGTTCTTCGCGCCTTCGCCGACCTTGTGACAGGCCTGGCAGCGCTTGAAGATCTGCTCGCCGGCTTCGGCATCCTGCGCTTTTGCCGGCGCACCGAGCGCCAGGGCAAGTCCGGCGCTTGCAGCGAAAAGAGTGAGATAACGCATATTGTCCTCCCGATAGTGGTGGCTTGGTACCCGCCGAGGTTAGTCATATGTGACAAAGCGGTCCGTTTACAATTGTTCCAGAGTAGAAACTAAGAAAAGCCTCAAGAGTCGGGAAAAATGCACCGGCCGGGGCCGCTAACAGCCAGCGTGTCAGAGCGGCGGAAGGCCGAGATCCGACCGGCGCGGCAAATCGGCTCCCTGCCGGGAGCAGGTGATGGCTGCGGCTTTCATGGCAAAGCTCAGCATGGCGTGGATGTCGTCTTCGGAGCAGTTCGCGAGGCCTTTGCGTGAAAGGCGATCGTTCTCCATCAGCCATGCAATCAGTCCGGCCTGGAAGGTGTCGCCGGCGCCGACCGTATCGACGACGGTGATTCGCTGGCTTTCCTCGAAGGTCTTGAGCCCCGAGCGTGATGCGGCCTTGGCGCCCTTGCCCCCAAGCGTGATGACGACCAGCTCCGGCCCCATGGAAAGCCAGTCGGCTTGAACATCCTCGATCGTGCGGCCCGGATAGAGCATTTCGAGGTCTTCCTCGCTTGCCTTCACCAAGGTCGCATGGGGGACGAGTTGGCGAACCTTCTCTCGCCAGACCTCGACGTCGGGCTCGATCGAAAGCCGGATATTCGGGTCATATGTAATGAACTTGGCCGCGCTTTCGCGTTCCGCGAGGGCGGAGAGCGCCGAGGCAGTCGGCTCGGTGACGGTGGCGTAGGATGCGAGATGAATGCCGACGACATCGTCGAGGTTTTCGGGAAGTTCATTCGGCTCGATCGACCGGTCCGCGGTGCCTTCGATGTAGAAGTCGTAGACGGCGGTGCCGTTCTCATCGAGCGAGACGACGGCGAGCGTCGTGTGACGTTCGGTCGGGATCGAATAGCGCCGGTCGATCTTTTCCTGATCCATGAAGCCGGCGAGCCGCTTGCCGAAAACGTCGCTGGAAATCTTGGTGAAGAAACCGGCGGGATGGCCGAGACGCGCAATGCCGAGGGCGACGTTGAGAGGCGATCCGCCCACCCGGCCGGAGAGTTCGATCGCGGCGATGTCGTCGCCCTCGTTTCCACCGAACAGATCGAACAACGCGTCGCCACAGGACAGATACATCATGCCATTCCTTCCCGATTCTTCGGGCACCTTATCGCAGCCGGATGGATAGGCCAGACATAGTGAGGAAGAAAGTCGGGGATTCTCGCAAGCCGATCAGGAGAGGGAATAGGCGCCGAAGGCCGGGATCTTCACGGACAGATCCAGCGGGTCGATTCCCGCGACGAGACCGAAGAGGTTGATCTCCAGACCGGCCTCCGGACCAACGACAAGGCCTGCATAGCCGAAGAGCGAGGCGCGGAATTCCGATCGATCCTCGTCAAAGGAGGCAAGCGATCCGTCCACGGGAAAGTCCCGCCCGACAGCGGCCGGTGGGAGCATCACGCGAAAGGAGGGAACGTCGCGCAGGACCGTCGCGACAAAGGTGTTGGAGTTCGGGCCCGGAAAGATCGTGTAATCGCCGCGATTGGAAAACCGATATTCGCCGATCGCCTTGCGAAGCTGGGGAATCAGCGCGGACGCCTCATCGCCGTGAACTTCCGCCACGATGCGCGGGACGTTGGAATACCACCGTCCGTCCGCGTCGTAGGCGTTCTGGCGCACCGGATTGCCCCAGCCGACGACGTCCCAGCGTTCGTAGCGCGATGCGCCGGCATCCTTGAGCACAAGCCAGGAATGCTCCGCGACTGCGCCTTTCAGCCCGCCCGTTCGCGCGGCCATGACATAGACGGCAGGTTCGGGCGTTTCGCTCGCAGCGGGTAATACACGGGCCGACGACCAGTCTGCCTCGCGCCAGGAGCGTGGATTGTCCCCGACCCACCAGATCGCCGCCGACAGGGCGGAGGGCAGGACAAAAATGACGAGAAACAGAATAAGAAGGGTTCGCAGGATTTTCATGTCGGCGTGGAAGCGGTGGCGGGCTTAAGCGAAGTCGTCTAGCAGCCGAGGATATACGGATCGGAGTTCATCCTGCTAGCTGCGCAGTGAGTTGCAAATGGGGCGCCGTGCCGCGTATCGCAGCTTCCGGACCCGATGACGCAGTAGCCCCCGCCGGCGCATCGCCGCACTGACAGAAAAGACCAGGAAAGGCGAAAAGCCCAGTGACCAATCCCGTTCTCGTCGAAGCCACACGCGGTTCAATCGCCGAATGCCTTTATCGCGGGGCCTTCGCGATCGTCGACGGCGATGGCCGGATCGTTCGCAGCGAAGGCGATGTCGAGCGGCTCGTGTTTCCGCGTTCGGCGATCAAGGTGTTCCAGGCGATTCCGCTGGTCGAGACCGGCGCGGCGGATCGCTTCGGCCTGAGCGATGCCGAGCTGTCTCTTGCCTGTGCATCGCATTCGGGAGAGCCGGGTCATGTGGTTCGCGCCGAAGGAATGCTGGCGAAGACGGGGCTCGATGCCTCGCGGCTCGAATGCGGGTGCCACTGGCCGCTGGACTTCCCGGTGGCGATCGATCTCGCCAAGACGGGCGAGAACCCGACACCGCTGCACAACAACTGCTCGGGCAAGCACGCCGGTTTCCTTTGCACGGCCACCCATCTGGGCGAAGACCCCAAAGGTTATGTGGGTGCAGAACATCCTGTGCAGAGGCGGGGGCGGCAGGTCATCGAAGATCTGACGGGAGCCGAACTCGGCGCCGATGTCTGTGGCACGGACGGCTGCTCGATCCCCACCTATGCAGCGCCGCTTTGCTCCTTCGCGCATGGCTTTGCCAAACTCGTCTCAGGCAAGGGAGTCGATGCGGGCAGGGCAAGGGCCGGACAGCGGCTGATCGACGCCTGCATGGCGCATCCATGGGAGATGTCCGGCACCAAGCGCGCCTGCCTTCGGTTGATGAAAGCCGCGCCCGGACGCGTGCTGGCGAAGACCGGAGCCGACGGCGTCTATTGCGGCGCGATCCCAGAACTCGGGCTGGGATTTGCCCTCAAGATCGACGACGGGGCAACGCGGGCGGCCGAGTCGCTGGCCGCTGCCGTAATCGCCGAGGCATTTCGTGCGGAGGACGCGGCTCTTGCTCAAACTTATGACGCGCTCGGCCGCACTGTGCTGAAGAACTGGGAGAAGATCGAAGTCGGCGAAGTGCGTCCTGTTCTGGGCCGATAAGGGCCGACTTCAAAGCTGGATTGATATCGATCGCAAAGGAAAGCTGACCTGATGACCACCGTCTCCGACCGCGATTTTCTGCTCGCACTGGCCGATGCCGCCGATGCGGTGACGATGCCGCTGTTTCGCCGCCAGATCGGGATCGACAACAAGCTGGAGACGGATTTCGATCCAGTGACGGAGGCCGATCGCGGTGCCGAACGCGCAATTCGCGAACTGATCCGAAAGACCTTTCCCGACGATGGGATTCTCGGCGAGGAATACGGGGAGGATCGCGGAGGATCGCGCAAATGGGTGATCGATCCGATCGACGGGACGCGCCTCTTCATCACCGGCGTTCCGCTCTGGGGCACGCTGATCGGTCTGACGGAAGACGGGCAGGCGACAGCCGGCATCATGTCCCAGCCCTATACCGGCGAGCGCTACCTAGCCGGTTCCTGGGGCGCGGAGCATTTGCGGGGAGGTGGTGTCACGCGACTTACGGTGAAGGCTACGAAGCGCATCGAGGACGCGGTGATGTTCTCGACCACGCCACGCCATTTCACTGGCGAGGTTGGCGAGCGGTACGAGGCCTTGGAAGCGAGAACGAAGCTCACGCGCTTCGGTACGGACTGCTACGGCTTCTGCATGCTCGCGGCAGGGCACGCCGATCTCGTGGTGGAACGGGATCTGAAACCCTACGACATCGTCGCTCTGATCCCGATTATCGAACGGGCTGGCGGTGTCGTCAGCAACTGGAGCGGCGGGCGCATGGAAGAGGGCGGCGATCTCGTCGCCGCAGCAACGCCGGAACTGCATGCGGCGGCGATGGAGATGCTGAACGGCTAGGGGGAGGCGGCCAATCCGCTCCTATTGAGCGGTGGATATCGCGTAGAGCGCGACTATCGTTCGGTTTTACGCAGCTATGAACGGCGAGAGCCTGAGTTCCAGCGCGAAGTGCAACACCCCAGAGCCGATGTATGATCGGCTCGGTTGTCCAGACCAATTGGAGTGTTGCGTTGCCATCCTACGTCCATCTTTCATCTCTCGAAAGAGAACAGATCGCCG